>JANOFY010000001.1:0-2342 GCA_031413895.1 Planctomycetota bacterium
CCCTTGAGACCCTCACCGATGATCTGATTGGCCGCCGCGACGCCCTTCGCGCGCTCGACCTCGGCCTGAGCCAGCATCACGGCCGCTTGCTGTTTGGCGGATGCTTCGAGAACGGCGATCTTCCGATTCGATTCCGCGCGCGCGAGCTCGGCTTGGCCGGCCTTCTCCTGCTCCCAGACCCTGTAGACAGGGCCGAACGCCAGACATCCGCCGACCGCGCCAACGGCCAGCAGCAGCGCCAACACAACGAACCCCACGACCGATTTCGGATCACCCTTCATGAGCATTCTCCTTCTTGGTTTCTCAGCGGCGCTCCCCTACGGAAACGAGCGCGACTCCTTCAGTTGATTCGCGCGGCGTTTCAGCGAAGCACAGCCGTCAGAACGACCGTCGCGCTCAATCTCGCCGCACCGCCGCGAGGATCGACCGCGTCGCGTGGCTCTTGTTCAGCGTGTAGAAGTGCAGCCCCGGCGCGCCGCCCTCGAGCAGCTTGCGACACTGACGGATCGCGTGCTCGATCCCCGTCGCCATCACGAGCGCGGGATCGTCTTGCACGCGGCGCATGCGGTCGAGGAGCTCCACCGGAATGCTCGCGCCACACAGCTTCGTGAAGCGCTCGACTTGCGCGACGTTCGTGATCGGCATGATGCCCGGCACGATGGGCACGCGGATGCCCGCGCGCCGCGCGTGATCCACGAAGCTCCAGTACACGTTATTGTCGAAGAAGAGCTGCGTGATGAGGTAGCGCGCGCCGTTCTCGACCTTCACCTTGGTCCAGTGCAGATCCTCGTCGCGGTCGGTCGACTCGATGTGCTTCTCGGGATAGCACGCGCCGCCGATGTCGACCTCGTGCCGGCCTTCGAGGTACTCGATCAACTGAGTCGCGTGCGCGAAGCCGCCTTCGGTCGGCACGAAGCCTTGGTCCGCAGTTTCCTTGGGCGGATCGCCGCGCAGCGCGAGCACGTTCTCGATTCCGTTCGAGAGGAGCTTGTCGACCGTCTCCGCGATGTGCGGCACGGTCGAGTTGACGCACGTCAGGTGCGCCATCGTCGTGATCTTGAGATCCCGTTGGATGCGCGTCACGACGTCGATCGTCCGATCGCGCGTGCCGCCGCCGGCTCCGTACGTGACCGACACGAAGTCGGGGCTCCACGCTTCCTTCAGGTCCGCGACCGTCGACATCAAGGCGTGCGCGCCTTCGTCCGTCTTGGGCGGGAAGAACTCGAAGCTGAAGACCGGCCGGTAGCGGCCGTGCATCTGGCTGATTCTCATCCGAGCCAGAGCTCCGTCGTGATCCGATGCATCGCGTTCACAGCGGCTCCATGATCGACTCGAAGCGCGTGCGGAAGCGCTCCGGCATCTCGAGGGGCGACATGTCTTTCAAGTTGACGCACACAGTCGTCATGCGCGCGTCGACGCACACTTGCTCGTCGAGCTTGAAGAGGTAGCGCAGTCCGAGCGACGAGCGCCCGAGCTTGAAGCACGTCACGCGCACGAGCGGCCGATCGCCGAAGCGCAGCGGGTGCTTGAAGTCGACTTCCGAATGAACGAGCGGGAAGCCGACCTGCTGGTCGCACAGGATGCGGTAGTAGCGCTCGCCGACGTGGTTCTCCCACAGCTCCTCGAACACGTCGTGCACGTAGTCGTAGATGCGCGGGAAGTAGGCGATGCCGGCCGGGTCGACGTGGCCGAAGCGCACTTGGATGACGGTCGTGAAGGCGCTCATGCAAAGAGATCGGGCCAGGCTTCGCGCGCAGCGAGCACGATCGTATCGGCGAGTCGCTCGATCAGGCTCTCGCCTTCCGCGCGCGTCGCCGCCGCGGGATCGCCGCAGTACGCGTCGACGGCGCCGGCGGCTTTGAAGCTCGCCACGCCGGCCTTCATCTTCTCGATCAAACCGATCGACACCGGCGGCAGCTCCCGCCGCTTCGACTCGAGCACGGACTGGGGATCCGCGGCCATGACGAGGCTCGACTCGTACCGGCCGGCGTGACAGTCGCCGCTCATGAACTCGTCGCCGAGCGTCTCGGCGATCTTGCGCCGCGTGTTGTCGGGAAAGACGACCTGCGCCTTGCCCTTGCCGCGCGCGGGATGGTCGAGCACGACTCCACGTAGGATCGCGACGTGCGCCGGCTCCAGATGAGCGTTCGCGAAGACGACTTGCCGCACGTCCTGCTGCTCGAGCGCGCACACGATGTCGTCGACGAGCGCCCACAAAGTCCCAGGCCGGATCGTGACGCGCCCCGCGAAACCGTCGGTGTAGTTCGTGAGGCCGTACGCGAGCGGCGGGAGCACGACCGCGGTGACGCGGAGTTTCTCGAGCCTCTCCGCCGCGCGACGCG
>JANOFY010000002.1:0-10189 GCA_031413895.1 Planctomycetota bacterium
CGAAGCGAGCATTGCCCGCCGCGTGGCGGCCGCGGTCGAGCAGTGAAGTGACCGCTGATCAACGCTTGCGGTAGAGGCCCACGCGGCCGGCGAGGTCGCGGTCGATGTACGCGTACTCGCCGCCCGTGTCGACCGTGCGCCGGTCTTTGTCCATCACCCTCACCGGTGCGAGGAGCCACTCCGGCCAAGCATCAGGCGATCCCTCGAACCCGAATTCGCGTGACGGAATCCCGGCGTCGAGCAAGCGGAAGATCGGGCTCTTGTCGCCGTAGGTCCACACGCGCTCGCCCGGCTTCATACGCGCCTTGAGGTGCGCGGTCATGTGCTCGTCGACGTGGCGCGGCTCGAGCAGGACACCGGGGTCAGCCATGTACAGGTAGCGGTTGAACATCGGCTGGTCGAGCGGGCCGAAGAGGCTGATCCACGACATGAGCGCGTGGTGCAGGAGCACCGCGAACGGCAGCACGACCGCGAAACGCTTCAAACCGCGCGACGAAAGGTCCGTGCCGACTGACACGAGCCCTTCCGCGGCCAGCCACGCCACCAAGATCACCAGCGGCAGATAGATCCGCACGAGGAACGGATCCTGGTAGAGGAAAAAGAGCAGCGCGCACGCGCCGACGTTCTGCAACGCGAGGTAGCCCACGAACCCTGGCGCCGCGCGCCACACCGCGACCGCGCCGAACGCCGCGGCCGCCAGGACGGGCCACGTGAGCAGACGGTCCAGGCGCTGCTTCACGAAGAGGAACTCGATCGATTCCCGGCGCAGCTGCCAATACGGCGTCACGTCCGCGCGGAACCAGTGCTCCTCGGCGAAATCACTGAAAAAGTAGACGCCGATCGTGAAGAGCCCGACCGGAATCGCGCTCGCCACGAAGACCCACGTGGCGCGCGAACGCAGCACGGCTGCGAGTCCGCTCGACCGATCGACGAGCTTCGGCGCGAACAGGAAGCACAGTCCCGTGCACACGACGAACGGCGCGATCATCTCGTGGTAGCCCCACGCGAGGATGCTCGCGATCGACATTCCGAGACCGAGCTTCACCGCGCCGGCGCGATCGTCGTCACGCGTGTGCGCGAGCAGCTTCCAGGCGAGCGCCGAGTACACGAGCAGGAAGAACGTGCACCCGATGACGCCCCAGCCCGTGCGGCTGTACCACACGTGGACGGGCAGCACGGCGAGCAGCGCGGCGCCGAGGAGCGCCTGACGCCGGTGCGTCGGCAGCAGACTCGCGACGAGCAGGAACAGCGCGAGCGAGCTCAGCGCTCCCAAGACCGCCGAGTTCATTCGGAGCGCGTCGACCGAGTCGAGCCCCAGCCGGTAGAGACAGCGCGCGGTCCATTGGTGCAGGTACGAGTGCGGATAGAGGTCGTACGGCGCGCTCGGTCCGGCGAGCTCCTTCACCCACGTCGTGTCCTCGCGGATCCAGCGCGAGAGATCGAACCCGCGCTCGATCGCCTGCGCGCGCGCCGACCAGAGATAGTTGCCGTCGTCCGGACTCAGCCGGAACGCGCCGATGTCTCGCGAGCGCAGGAAGAACGAGATCGCGACGATGAGCGCCAGCGCCAGCCACTCGCGCGGTGCGATCGTCCTCCAGAAGCTCACACGAGCGCCGTGCAATCGATCTCGACGAGAGCGCCCTTCGGAAGCTCGGACACGCCGACCGTCGCGCGCGCCGGCGGCTTCTCGCTGGGAAAGTAGCGCGCGTACACCTCGTTCATCGCCGTGAAGTCGCCGATGCTCTTGAGGTACACCGTGCACTTCACGACGCGCGAGAAGTCGCTGCCCGCGGCCGCGAGCACGCCCTTCAAGTTCTCGAGCACGCGCTCCGTCTGCTGCTTCACGTCGCCCGCGATGAGCGCGCCGGTCTTTGGATCGAGCGCGATCTGACCGGAGCAATAGACGAGGCCGCCCACGGAGACGGCCTGGCTGTACGGTCCGATCGCGGCCGGTGCGGACGACGTGACGATGCGCTTGATTTCAGGCCCGGTATTCATAGGTCAACGTGATCGAGGAAAGCGCGCGCGCAGCACGTCGGCTACGGCGGGAGGAACGAATGAAGACGCGTCGCCGCCCATCGACGCGATCTGGCGGACAAGGGTGCTGGAAATGTGCGCATGCGCGGGAGCGGGCACCAGTAGCACAGTCTCGACGCTGGACAGCATGTCGCGATTGCAGCGCGCCATCTGCACCTCGAAGTCGAAGTCGGTCCCACTGCGCACGCCGCGCACGATGACGTCGGCCTCGAGCGCTTCACACGCGTGGACGACCAGGCCGTCGATCTGGACGACCTCGATTCCCGAAAGACCGCGCGTCGCACTCCGCGCCAGCGCGACCCGCTCTTGCGCGTCGAACAGCGCCTTCTTGTCGGGGTTCGCCGCCACCGCGATCGTCACGCGTCCGAACATCGCCAGGGCGCGGCGCGCGAGGTCCAGATGGCCGAGCGTGAACGGATCGAAGCTGCCGGGGAAGAGGGCGTGGTGAGCGGCGGAGGGCGAGCTCATGCGCGGGGCATTCTAGGGCGGGGCATCGGGCGGAGCCCGCGCAATCACGGTCGGGGCCCGTCGAAACAGGAATGGCGTTCGAGCGCGCAACCGCCGCGGCGCGCGCTCGTCCGAGCTCCACGTGGACTCGACTCCGATTCAGACGTCGGCTCCAACGCCGCTCGCGCTCGGTCGCCCGATCGCGTGGACCGCCGCGCTGGTCTACGCCGGATCGTGGCTGGCGGCGACCGAGCGCATCGACCTCGGCGTGCTGGCCGTTGCCCTGTGCGTCGGCTTCACGGCCACCGTCGCGTGCGCGCTCGCGTTGCCGCGACCGCTCGGACGGCGCGGGAGGATCATCGAGAGGGCCGCGCTCGCGCTCATCTTGGCGAGCGCCGCTGCGCTCCGCACAAGCTCCGCGACGACTCCGGCCGTTGCTATCGATTCCGGCGCCGCGGTCGGACGTTGGTCCACGTGGGCCGCGTTCGGCGACGACGACCTGGGCGCCATCGACGGATCGCCGCTGCGCTACGTGGTCCCGGCCGGCGCGCTCGCGGACGGCGATCTCGTCGCCATCGGACCGATCGGGCAGGTCGCCCTTCCGGCGCGCGGTCCGATTCCTGGGCCCAACGCGGCGCGCGGAGTGCTTCCGCCACGCGTCGCGCACGCCGATGAGATCGTTCGTCTCGCGCCTCCCGAGCGGTCGATCGGATGGCAAGTCGCAGCCGCGCTCGCTCGCTTGCGGCGCGCGTGCGTCGAGCGCGCGCTCGCGCTCTCGGACCGACTGACCGGAAGCCTCGTCGCGGCGCTTCTATTTGGAGATACGCGCGCGCTCCCCGACGGTGTTCCCGATCTCTTCGTGCGCACGGGGACGTACCACGTCCTCGCGATCAGCGGACTCCAGGTCGCGCTCGTCGCGATGCTCATCGTGTGGCCGCTCGGCTCCTTCGCCGCCGCGCTCGTGCGCGCGATCACGCTCGGGCGGTTCGATCCCGGACCGCTCGTGCTGCGCGTCGTTCTCCTCACGGTCTTCGTGCCGGTCGCGGGAGCGGGCGCGCCGGTCGTGCGCTCGGCGATCGCGTGGGGCCTCGGTGCCCTGGCGCCGCGCGTCCGCACGCGGCGTGCATTCACGACGGATGCCGTCAAGGGTCCGATCGCGATGGGGCGTCGCGCGGATTCGATCGCGCTGTGGTCGCTCGCGTTAATCCTCGAGTGCCTCGCGCACCCGGGCTCCGTCGCGTCACTCTCGGTGCAGCTCTCGTACGCGGCGACGGCCGGGCTCATCTTCGGCACGTCGCCGATCGTCGCGCTCGTTCGATCGAAGTGGCCGGGAGGCGCACGCATCGCGGCGGTCGATTCGCTCGGACGTGCTCGATCGCCGCTGATCCGAATCTCGTTGCAGCGTGCGATCGACGGCACGTTCATGGCACTCGCGGCGTCGACGGCCGCGGTGCTCGCGACGCTGCCGTTCACGTGGTCGCGCTTCGGGGAGTGGAGCCCCATCGGTGTGATCGCGACCGCGCTGCTCGTGATGCCGGTGCTGTGGTTGGTGGACGCCGGTTGGGCGTGGATCGTCGCGCCGGCGCTCGTCCCGGAGATCGCGCGCGACGCGCCGGCGCGCGCCATGGTGCGCATGCTCGAGCTGCTCGACCGCGTGCCGGGCTCGCCCGATGTGTTGCCGCACAGGCCCGCGTGGCTCGTGCTCGCTGCGGTGGTGCTCACGTTCGCGTGGCTCTACCGATTCACGCGCGCGCAGCGCGACGACGACGGTGCGAATCACGTGACGGCTGCGCGCTCGTTCGCTTCGTACGCCGCGGCGATCGTCGCGCGCGCCGCCGCCGTCGCATGGGTCGCGATCTTGGTTCCCTGGACGGCGGCGCCGCGCGGTCTCGAGCTGTGGGCGCTCGACGTCGGTTCCGGCACCGCGGTCGTCTGGCGCGCGCCAGGCGCCGGGGCGTGGGTATTCGACGCCGGCTCGCGCGACCGGCCCGACGTGACCCGCGAAGCACTGCTCCCCCTGCTGCGCCACTGGGAGGCGACTCGTCTCACGATCGTGCTCTCGCACGCCGACCGCGATCACGACGGCGGGTTGCCCTACCTCGCGCTCCGCATCCCGCCGACCGTGTGGGCGGGTGCTCTTCCCGCACACTGCGCTGAGCGGTTGCCGCACACAACGGCACGCATGGACGTCGAAACTGGGACGGCAAGCCTGTGCGCGCCCTCGACGGATCGTGGCGGCCTCGCGGTTTTTCTCGAGCGCGGCCTCGCGCAGGGCGACAACGAGGGCTCGCGAACGGCGCGCATCGCGTGGGCCGGCGAGGAGATCGTCCTGTGCGGCGACGCCGAGGCCGATGGACTTCGAGCGTGGCTCGCGATGCAGACAGCCCGACCCGCGCTTCGACTGCTGCTCCTGCCGCACCACGGATCGGACAGCCAGCTGCTCGGACCGCTGTTCGCCGCCACAGGGCCCGCGGAAACATGGGTCAGCGGTCCCGTCGAGATACCGATTCGCGCGGAGCTCGACCGCCGCCGACTCTCGTGGCGCTGGACGGCGCGCGATGGACCGCTTCACGTAGAGCTCGCGCCTCGCGCATTAGCGACTCACCCGTAGGCACCGATAGAACGCTGGGGCACGCGAATTGCCCGCACTCGTGGCGCGAGCCAGCGGCGCGTAGCCGCTCGACGCGTAACGACTCGGATCAAGGACGGCTCCGCGCGGGGCCAGGCAGAAGGTGGCGACGGCAGTGCCTGGAAAACAGGCAGCCATCTGACTAAGAGGCAGAGCTCGCTGAGGTTGGCACGAACGCCCGATCCACTCCCTCGGGCAATCCTCGCTGACGCTTGCGAGCAGACTGCGGACGGCCGTGAGTCTGGAATCCTACGGATGGGGCAGGGGGCACAGTCGAAGGCGGCTGTGCCCCCGCACTGTTTCACGCGGCCGACTCGCGCATCACGTCGTCGGAGCCGCCGGTCGCGCGCCGAAGCGTGATTCGATGTCGCCTTTGAATCCCTGCAGCGCGGTGCGCTGCAAGTAGAACGCGAGCCCGCGCTCGCCGCCGAGCTCCTCGCCCCCGCCCGCGCGCCCGGGCCCGCCGTGCACCATCGACGGCAGCACCATGCCGGGCGGCAGCGCTTGGTCCGCCGATTTGTCGCTGCCGATCCAAATCCGGCCGTGCCACGGCGCGGCTTCGAGGACGTAGCGCGCGGTCCAATCGCCGTCGTTCGAGTACGCACTCGACACGAGTCCCCCGCCGCCCTTCTGCACGAGCGCGGCGGCTTCCGACGCCTCGCCGCTGTACGGCAGGATCGTCGCGACGGGCCCGAAGACCTCCTCGTTGTGGAACACAGCCGCGTTCGAGTCGCGCGCGACACACAGCGTCGGTGCGACGAAGAAACCCTGCGGCCGAATCGGCTTCGCTCCCCCGCACGCAAGCGTCGCCGCTTCGGCCAGGCGCTCGATCCCCGCGCGCACGTCGTCGAGCTGCGATCGGCTCGCGAGCGGCCCCATGCGTGTCGCCTGCTCGGCGGGGTCACCGACGGTGATGCGCGCGAGCTCGGCGCAGAGGTCGCGCTTCACGTCCTCCACGCGATCGCTCGGCACGAGGATGCGCCGGACCGCCGTGCACTTCTGGCCGGTCTTCTGCGTCATGTCGAGCACGACGTTCGCGAGGAACAGACCGTACGTCGGCGACGACGCGTCGACATCCGGCGCGAGCACGGCCGAGTTGAGCGAGTCGGCCTCGATGTTGACGCGCACGTTGTGCCGAATGAGGTTCGCGTGTCCGCGGAGCTTCGCGCCCGTCGCCGACGAGCCGGTGAACGCCAGACAATCGTGCGGGCCCAGGTGCTCGAGCAAGTCGCCCACGCTGCCCGCGACGAACTGATAGCTGCCCTCGGGCAAGAGCGCGCGATCGACGAGGATCTTCGCGATGCGCCACGCGACGAGCGCAGTCGGCGTGCCGGGCTTCTCGATGACCGGCGCGCCCGCGAGGATCGCACAGGCCATCTTCTCCATCATCCCCCACGCCGGAAAGTTGAACGCGTTGATGTGAACGGCGACGCCCGGTCGCGGCACCATGATGTGCTGACCCCAGAAACGCGCGGTGCGACCGAGCTGGAGACCCTCGCCGTCGATCAGGAACGGCCGATCGGGGAGCTTCTTCGACCACGCCGCGTACGCGGTGAGCGTGCCCGTCGCGCCGTCGATGTCGAACTTCGCGTCGCCGCGCGTGTTGCCGCCGTTCTCGAGCGCGAGGCCGATCAATTCGTCGCGATGCTCGTGGATCGCCGCCGACAGCGCCGCGAGCAGCGCGCCGCGCTCCGCGAACGAGAGCTTGCGCAGAGCGGCTCCGCCGCGCTCGCGGCCGTGAGCCGCCACCGCCGCGAAGTCGATGCCGCCCGAGCGCAACTCCGCGACGGGCGCCTCGGTCGTGGGGTTGTAGAGGGTCGTGGCAGCGCCGCTGCCGCCGTGCCAGCGGCCGAGGACGTAGCTTTCGAGTTTGTACATAAGGGATCCGCGAACGGAGCTCGGGAGCAGGGCGGGGTACTCTAGCGCCCGCGCGAAACCCCCGCGACGGGCCCACGCCGGCGCGATTCGAAGCCCGCCGCGAATTCCTGCGCCGGATCCGCGCATGTTCGCGGACTCCTGCGTACTCGGCCGCGCCGTTCGTCGTTCGAGTCCCGGACTTTCCCCCGCGAGCCCCCCCCATGCGCATGCCCATGTTCGGTTTCCTGCTCCTCGGCTTCCTGTTTTTCGCGGCGATCGTCGCCGTCGCGTGCTACCTCGTCTTCAAGAGCGGCGAGCAAGGCAAGACCAAGCTCTCCGGTTGCGCGGGCTGCGCGATCGGCCTGGGCCTGCTCTCGTTCGCGGGCCTGGGCGCCCTCGGTTGCACCGCGATCGCGATCCTCGACTCTGGCAACGAGGCCGTGCGGCACGGTCCGATCAAGAGCTTCGAGTGGCGCTGGCCGCGCGATCGGCAGGATCGCGACGCGCACGTGGACGAGGATGCGTGGGATGCGCACGACGATGAGTCGAGTTCCGACGGATCGGGCGGCGACGACGCGAGCCAAGACGAGTCCAATCCGGACGAGTCGCACCCGTTCGAACTGCGCGTCGTGGTCCGCGGATCGGCCGACTACGCCATCGCGGGCCAGATCTCGCGCTGGCTGCACGAACAGACCGACGCCGACGTCTCCGTCCGAACGCGCGTGCGGATCGAAGACGGCGAGGAGGTGACCGAGCTCGAGTTCGGGCTGCCTCTCTCGAACGAGGAGCTGGCCGAGATCCGGCGGAACTTCGAGCGCGACGTCTCCGGCCTCCCGCTGCCCGAAGGCGTGCGCGTCGAGATGAAGTCGCCGGACGAAGACTGACCCACCGGGATTTCGTTAACGTCTCGGCGTGCACGAGCCCGTCGCTTCCGCTCGCTGGTTGCCGCCCGGCACGTTCGACGGCCAGGTAGCGTTCGTCACCGGCGGCGGCACGGGGCTCGGCCGCGAGATCAGCCGCGGGCTCGCGTCGCTCGGCGCGCACGTCACGATCGCGTCGCGCGACGCCGCGCACCACGCACCACTCCTCGAAGAGGCGCTGCGGCGCGGCTGGACGATCGACGCGTTGCCGCTCGACGTCCGTGAACCCGCGCTCGTGCGCGCCGCGGCCGAGGAAGTGCTGCGCCGTCATGGCCGTGTCGACATTCTGGTCAACAACGCCGCGGGCAACTTCGTGTGTCCGGCCGAGCGGCTCTCGTCGAACGCGTGGCGCGCGGTGCTGTCGATCGTGCTCGACGGCACGTTCTACTGCTCGCAAGCCTTCGGACGCGGCATGATCGCGGCGCGGCGCGGCCAGATCCTCAACATCGTCGCGACGTACGCGTGGACCGGCATGCCCGGCGTCGTGCACTCGGCCAGCGCGAAAGCCGGCGTGCTCGCGATGACGAAGACGCTGGCCGCCGAGTGGGCGGAGCACGGGGTACGCGTGAACGCGATCGCACCCGGTCCGTTTCATTCCGCCGGAGCGGCCGCAAACCTGTGGCCCGACGAGACGGTGGAGCGCACGATTCGCGAGTCGATTCCGCTGCAGCGCTTCGGAACGGCCGATGAAGTTGCAGCGCAGTGCCTTCACCTGTTGTCGCCGGCGTGCGAGTACATCACCGGCGAGTGCCTCGTGATCGATGGCGGCGCTTCGCTCGGAAAGCCGATGTGGCCGCCCGGATCGCGACTGAAACGCACGCGGGAAGTCGAGCAATGAGCACGGTGACCGGCGCGCGCGACCACTTCCCCACCGAGCTGCCGAACGCGAGCTCGAACCGCCTCGACCTGCTCTCGAGCAGCGACGCGTTCGACGTCGTGAACCGCGAGGATCGCACGGTGGCCGACGCCGTCGCACGCGCGAAGCCCGCGATCGTCGCGGCGATCGATCTCGCGAGCGAGCGGCTCGCGCGCGGAGGACGGCTCTTCTACGTCGGTGCGGGAACGAGCGGCCGACTGGGCGTGCTCGACGCAGCCGAATTGCCGCCGACGTTCCAGAGCGATCCATTGCAAGTGCAAGCGGCGATCGCCGGTGGAGCGCGCGCGCTCGTGTCGGCGGTCGAAGGCGCCGAGGACAATCGCGTGCAGGGCGGACGCGAGATGGACGAGCGCGGCGTCGGTCCGCGCGACGTGGTCCTCTGCATCAGCGCCGGCGGCACGACGCCGTTCGTGCACGGAGCGCTCGCGAGCGCGAAGCAGCGCGGCGCCGCCACGGTGTTCTTCGCGTGCGTGCCGTTCGAGAGCGCGCCCGACGACGCCGACATCTCGATCCGCGTGCTCACGGGCCCCGAGGTCGTGTCCGGCAGCACGCGGCTCAAGGCCGGGACGGCGACGAAGCTCGTGCTCAACACGATCAGCACGCTCGTGATGGTGAAGCTCGGCAAGACGTTCGGACCGTGGATGGTCGACGTGAACGCGCGCGGCAACGCGAAGCTGTGGCAGCGCGCGATCTCACTGGTCGCGCAGTTGACGGGGCTCGCGCGCGACGCGGCGGAAGCACGGCTGAACGAGGCCGACGGTCACGTGAAGACCGCCGTCGTGATGGAGCGTCTCGCGATCGACGCGGGTGAAGCGCGTGCGCGCCTCGCGCAAGCCGGCGGTCATCTGCGGCGCGTGATCGAGTCCTGACGCACGCGGCGCGTCATTCGGCAAGCGACACAGCTCGTCCGTCGACGCGCGAGAAGAGCGCGCGGAAGCGAGCTTCGTCGAGCGAACCGTCCGGCCGCACGAGCAGCGCGTCGCGACGATCCGCGGGGGCCTTGAGCCCGTCGCGCATCCAGTCCGCGAGCATCCCCGATCGGATGACGTCGCGCTGCACCTGCAAGTCGTCCGTGAACTCAGGTCGGAAGTTCGCGTAGCGCGGATCGAGTCGCGCTGTGCGCATCGCGACGAAGCGCACCGCGTCGTACGGATCTTGGAGCAACGTCGTCACGAGGTACGGCATCCACTCCGTGCCCGAGACCGCGCGCGCGGGCGGCCAGCCCAAGTTCCACGCGCTGAGCGCGCGCAGTCCGGCGTCGCCGGTGAGCGCTCCCACGACCGACGCCGCGACGTTCTCCTGATCGCCGTCGAGCTTGGGCCGCGGCTGCTCGAACCACTCGTGCAGCCGATCGGCGGTCCACGCGAGTGTGCGATCGAGATGGCATTGGTTGCACGCGTTCGGCCGTCCCGTGGCCACGGT
>JANOFY010000003.1:0-31512 GCA_031413895.1 Planctomycetota bacterium
GGCGAGGATCTTCTCGGCCGACACCTCGATGCTCTCGTCGGCGGTGTGCACCGTCACCTCGGGAGTCACGGGCGCCTCGTACGGATCGCTGACGCCGGTGAAGTTCTTGATGATCCCGGCGCGCGCCTTCTTGTAGAGGCCCTTCGTGTCGTGGCCTTCGAGCACATCGAGCGGCGCTTCGACGTAGATCTCGACAAACGGCGCTTGCGAGCGCCCGCGCAGCTCGTCGCGAATGGCTTGATACGGCGAGATCGCGGCCGTGATCGAGACGACGCCGTTGCGCGACAGCATGTTCGCGACGTATCCGATGCGGCGGATGTTCGTGTCGCGGTCTTCCTTCGAGAAGCCGAGGCCCTTGCTGAGGTTCTCGCGGATCTCGTCACCGTCGAGCACTTCGACCTTGCAGCCCCTCTCGATCAAGATCGGTGTCAGGTATTGGGCGAGCGTGCTCTTGCCGCTGCCGGACAGACCGGTGAACCAAAGCGTGAATCCCTGGGCGCTCATGTTGTTGTGACGACCGACTTTCTCGTTGTGACGATCGGTTTCTGAAATGGGGGTTAGCGGATACGGCCCTCGATGTAGGGCACTTCGAAACACTTCTCGTGCATGATCGGACCGTGGCCGAAGTAGCCGGCCTCGCCGAACAGTTCGCCGTGATCGGCGGTGACGATGATGTGCGTGTTCTTCGGCACGAGATCGAAGAGTTCGGTGAACACACCGTCCAAGTAGCGCACCGTGTCGACCTGGCGCGCCTTGAGCTGATCGAGCTTGTCCTGGTCGAAGAACAGCGGCGGGTCTTCGTCCTTGATCAGGTTGCCTTGCGCATCGACTTGCGAGTCGAGCTTCTTGAAAACGCCGTTCACGCCGCTGATGCGCGGCCACATCGACGAGTCTTCGTCCGGCTTCGCGTACGGGTAGTGCGTCTCGCCGACGTTGAGCATGTAGAAGCTCGGCCGGTCCGTCCCGAACGTCATCGTCGGCAGCATCGAGCGCATGTCATTGTGGTGATCCATGAGCTGGAAGCTGTCGAAATCCCGATTGATGCCGGTCTTCGGATTGAGCACCGGCAAGCTGACGCGCGCGTGCGTCGAGTAGCCGAGCGAGTTGCGCAGGAGACCTGGAAACCACAGGCCGGGCACCATCTTCGAGAACTCGATGCCCTTCGCTCCGAGCCGCTTGTTGTAGTTGAAGAAGTCTTCCTTGTAGTACTCGGACGCGTACACGTTCGCCGGCGTCGTGTGCGGCAAGAGTCCCGTGAGCAGGTTGTAGTGCGACGGCGCCGTCCACGACGCGTAGCTGTAACGCTTCTCCGGCTGGCCGAGCTTCAAGATCGTCTTCGGCGCGGCCGTCATGAACGTGTCGTGCCGACAACTGTCGAGGATGACGATGATGAAGTTGTTCTCGGCCTTCGGATCCGGGCGCGGAGCCGATGCGCCGGGGCGCATCATCGGCCGCGGCGGCGCCTTCGGCAGCTGCTTCTTCTTGAAGAGATCGAAGAGACCCATCACGCTCGCTCAGGCCTTGCGCTGGGTCTGGTAGTACGCCGCGAGGACCTTCGCGGTCGACGGACGCATCACGCGCTCGTCCGGCATCTCGCCGTTGTCGAGCGCCTCGCGCATCTTCGTGCCCGAGATCGTGACCTGCGTCTTGCCAGCGTTCTCCTCGACGAGCCCGACGCGGCCGATCTCGGCGAAGTACGCCGCGAAGCCGACGTTCACGGTCTTGATGGCCAGCTCGCCGCCCAGGTTCTTGAAGATCTCCTGCGCGTCGAAGTCGCCCCAGATCGCCGTCTTGTCGTCGTACGGCGCGTCGGCGTGCTTGCGGCCGATGATGAAGTGGCTGAAGCCGAGATTCTGCCGGTAGATCGCGTGCATCACGGCTTCGCGCGGTCCGCCGTAGTACATGCGCATGTCGAGCCCGATGAGCTCGAGCTGCGCGTTGAGTTCCTGCCCGTGCTTCTTCCACAGGCTCTCGTCCATATCGCCTTGTCCGAGGAAGCGACCTTCGACGAGCGCTTCGTACGTCTTCATGCGCACGTCGGCCGGCACGTCGTCGCCCTTGAGCTGACCGACGAGCGGGTTGAGCACGACGCCGGTCTTCTTGCCGGTCTCACGCAGGAGCTTCTCCGCGCCGTACACGAGCGCGTACTCGTGCGCGCGGTGCAACGGATTGCGGGTCTGGAAGGCGACCGACTGTTCGAACCCGCGGCGCGCGACGAGCGCGCGCGTTTCGCGCGGGCCCATGACGCGCTTGGCGAACGGACGCTTGTCTTCGAACGGCAGGAGCTGGATGTCACCGCCAACCAAGTGCGTCCGAGCATCGGAGAGCCACAGCCGCGCACCGGGATGATCCGTGCGCGTCGTGCCGTAGACGGTGCGCACGAACTCGTCCTTGTTCCATGCGTAGGCGCCCTCGGATTTCAGGACGCCGAAGACTTCGCCCTGGTGCACGAGCGCGAACTCGGTGCCGGCCTTCGCGGTCGCGGCCTCGGCATCGCTCACGGGGAGCACGATCGGAATCGTCCACGCGTAGCGCTTGCCGCCGCGTTCGATCGCGGCGCGCGAGAGAACGCTCTGGTAGTCCGCTTGGTTCATCGGCCCGTTGAGCGGCGAGAGCGTGCCGTCCGCGATGCGGTACAGCGTCGTGCGGTCGGTCTCGTTGACCTCGATGCGCGGCAGCTTCGCGGTACGCGCGGGCGTGAGCTCGCTCGCGGCGACGACGCGTTGGATGGGAGCGGACAGGCCGCCGTGGACGGGAATGGGCTTCAAGGTGGACGTGGTCGTCATGGGTTCGATGTGGGTGCTCGAAAGGATCAGAGGGAGCCGAGTTTCGTCAACTTGCGCTTGAGCGCGTCGAGCGCGTCCGCTGAGAACTCGCGCTGCGTGTCTTCGGCATCACCCAGCAGACCGCTCAGCAGGAGCCGATGAAGTCGGTCGCCGGGTTCAAGCCCGGGGCCTCGACCACCGACCGGAGCTCGAGGTACGAGGGGCGAAGATCTTAACGGTGACCCTGGTCTCGCGCACGAGGGCTTGCGGCTTCGTGATCGGATCACGGGAGCGTCTGGCCCTTTCGGCCAGAGAGACTCGGAACCCCCACAGATCTCTGCCGGAATTCGACGCGTGATTGGAGCCGTGTGCCCTGCGTCCGAAATACGGCCCCCGAGGACCGCGGGCCGGCCGGGAGCGCCGGGCCGATCGGCTGCATTCGGCGTTCCTCCCACCCCGGCCTGGCGCCCGACGTACGTGTCACTCCTTCGACGCCTGACCCGTTTCCGAAGCCTCCCGGTTTTTGGATGATGCCCCCATGCGCTCAGCCTTGCTCCCCTTCGTGTGCCTGTTCCTCCTCGCAGCGTCCTGCAGCGAGTCCGACCCCAAGGTGCTGACCGACAGCGGAACCGCTGCGCTCGGCTCGGGCGACTCCGCGGCCGCGGCCAAGAGCTTCGAAGCGGCGCTGTCGCACATGGACGCGAAGCACCCCGACTTCCTCCGCGCCAGCATGGGCAAGTGCCAAGCGCTCGCTCGGCAAAACCCGATGGAGGCGAAACAGGAATTCCTGGACCTCGCCCGCAAGCATCCGGAGCTCATCAAGGAGCCTGACTACACGACGATCATCCGCGAGCTCGTCCAGAAGCGCGCGGCCAGTGAAGCGATCGAAGTCGTGGAGGCAGGGATGAAGGCGTTCCCTAACTCGATGAGCATGATCGCGATCCGCGACGAAGTCGGTGACGAGCTCGAGAAGTCACACGACCCGGCCGCACTCGACAAGCTCAAGGGACTCGGCTACACGGGCGCCGACGATCAGTGATCGCACGCGCGTCGATGTTGCTCGGTCGACTCGCGCTGACGTTCGGCGTCGTAGCGCTCTCCGCGTGCTCGACCTCGCCGGCACCAGCGGCGCCTCCCGTCACGCACGAGATCGAAGCCGTCTGCTGGGCGCAGCAAGCGGCGTGGAACCGTGGCGACGTCGAGGGCTTCATGCGCGCGGGATACTGGCCGTCCGAGAGCCTCACGTTCTTCTCCGGTGCCGAGGTGACCCGCGGCTACGAGACGGTCCTCGCGCGCTACAAGCGTCGCTACCAGTCGGAGGGCGCGGAGATGGGCCAGCTCACGTTCAGCAACCTCGAAACGGAGACGCTCGGCACGGACCACGCGATCCTGCGCGGCAACTGGCTGCTGGACTTCGAGGAACGCGACGACGCCGGCGGATTGTTCACGCTCGTCCTGCGCCGAACTCCCGACGGCTGGCGCATCGTGCACGACCACACGAGCGTGGGCGAGTGACGCGCGTCGCGCCGCACGATCTGCGCGGCGCAAGCACTCCGTCCATCGCGGTCCTCCGGGGCAGCGGCTATCGCCGCCTGCCGATTCGACCCGGCCGCGCAGTCTCCGTCACTTCTCGTCGGCCAAGTACGTCGAGCTCTGCGATTTCTTGAGCGCGTGTGTCTCGAGTTCGCGCGTGATGTAGTCGTACGCCTCGTCGACGGAGTCCGTGCGGAAGAAGAGGCTGACGTCCTCGGGGCTGATCGTGCCGTATCGCACCATCGGCTCGAAATGGATGACCTCGTCCCAGTACTCGGTCCCGTAGAGCACGATGGGCAGGCGCTTCTTGATCTTCAGTGTCTGGACGAGCGTCACGACCTCCATGAACTCGTCGAACGTCCCAAAGCCACCGGGCATGACGACCATCGCCTTCGCCAGGTAGCTGAACCAGAACTTGCGCATGAAAAAGTAGTGGAACTCGAAGGCCAGACGGCGAGTGATGTACGGGTTGTCCGTTTGCTCGAACGGCAGCGAGATGTTGAGTCCGATGTTCTCGCCCTTCGCCTCGGAAGCGCCCCGGTTCGCAGCCTCCATGATCCCCGGACCGCCACCCGAGCAGATGACGAAGCGGCGATCCGTCCCTTCGAGGCTCTTCGACCACTGGGTCAGGCGGAACGCGAGCTGACGCGCGTCCTCGTAGTAGCGCGACATCTTGAGTCGCAGCTCAGCCGCACCGACGTCGCCCTTGCCCGATCGCGCGGCCTCGAGCTCGCTCGCGGCAACTTCGCGCGACGGAATGCGAGCCGAGCCGAAGAAGACGATCGTGTCTCGTACACGCAGCTCTTGGAAGCGCGACTCCGGCTCCAAGTACTCCGCCAAGATGCGCAGCATCCGCGCGTCCGGGCCCGAGAGGAACGTGTCGTTCTTGTAGGCCTTGACGGCGCGAAAGCGGCTTTCGGTCATGGCGGTGGACGGCGTGAGGAGCCTGAGCGGTCGCGGTGAGGGACGGGTGACGTGAGGGGCGACGCGAGAACGAGCCGCCGAATGCTATCGTCGCGCGCGCCCGCGAAGTGAAACGCGGAAGGCACGCACGGCCGCATCCGCTTGGAACGGCCACTTCCAATCCCTTCCAGAGGTGATGCGCGGCGAGAAACTCGTCGCGGGAGTTCGGCGCCGCTCAAGTTCGGCGCTCCCCTGATCCATGCCGGGCGCGAACGCGCATCACGGACGAGCGACCGTCGAGAGAGCACGAGACAGCGGCGAACTCGACGTCTACTCGGAGTCATCGTCCGTGGGGCGACGAGTTCGGTCCTGTGCCTTGCGAAAGAGCTCGTCGAGCCGATCCGCTTTTCCGCGCTCGCTCTCGATCGCACTGTCGAGCTTGCCCGCACCTCCCGTGGTGCGCTCACGCACATTCTTCTGCGCGCTCTCCCACGCATCTGCCTTTTCGCTCGATTTCGCGTCGCGCGTGCGCAGTAGTTTCCCTGATGCTGCGTCGACGGTGAGTCGCGCGGCGCAGCATGGACAAATCACTTCGAATTCCTTGGAGCCCATGGTTTCCTCCTCGTGCCAGCAATTGTAGGCGCGCGGGAACCTCGATCCGCCGCCCTGCGTCTTACGCAGCAACACCCCGTCGCGGGGTTACCAAGAACTCGATCTCGGTTACTGAGGTCGGACCCGCCATGACCAAGGATGAATCACCGCTCGATCTCCGCCGTAGCCCTGTCAAGGCGCGAGATCCGGAGCGAACCCAGCGCCTGCTCGGGTTCGTGTTGTGGCTCCTGTTGGCGCTGACCTTGTGGAACATCGCGGCTCGATAGCACGGGGCCAGGACGCGTGCGGCGAATGGGTGGGAACTCTCCCCTGAACACGAGTCCGACGCGGCGCCCTGTTGGAAGGTGATGCCGCGACGGATTCGGCAGCGCGGGTTCGATAGACTGCGCGCCATGCAATACGACTCTCTCGAAGGGAGTTCCGTCCGCGCGTCAGTGTTCGCACTCGCACTCTGGGTGTGCGCATCGTGCGGGTCGGATCCAAGTGCGACCGCCAAGGCGGGATCAACCTCCACGGGGGCGTCAAGCGCCGCCGCGACATCGACTCGCACGCCGCTGGAACAGACGCCAGCTGCTCCTGCGACCGGATCGCTCGTGTGCGCGCCGCAGCACGGGTGGTTCGTCGAACGACCGTTGAACGCGACGCGCGTGGCGCAGTACCGACTGCCGCGCGCGGGTCAGGACTCCGAGGACGGGTCGCTCGTCGTGTCCTTCTTCAGAGGAGAAGGCGGCTCACGCGAAGCGAACGTCCAGCGCTGGGCGGACCAGTTCGAACAAGCGGACGGGCGCAAGTCGGGCGAAGTGATGGAGAGCTCGGAACGCACCGTGAACGGCATGCGGGTCTTCGAGGTCGCGCTGTCGGGAACCTACGTAGCGGAGACCTCGCCAGGTTCCGGCAAGCGGTATCGCAAAGAGGGTTGGCGGATGCTCGCCGCGATCATCGACGCGCCGCTCGGGCCCCACTATCTGAAGCTGACCGGGCCCGATGCGACCGTGCGCGAGTGGGAGCCGAGCTACCGTTCGTTCGTCAGCGCGCTCAAAGCGCAACCCTGACATCCTCCATCGCGTCAGGGGCGGTGTGGGGGTGTCGGTCGTGCAAAGCCCGCGTGCGCGGCGCGGGCCGTCGCCTCCGCGAACCCACATACGACGACGCGCTGCGCTCCGATGAACGATTCTGAAGCCTGATCTCGTCCGTCGATTACCCTTCCGTCGCGGCGTATCACGCTCGCCGTCGCGCGCATTGACCACTCCGCTCACCCTGCTCCACGAAGACGATCACCTGGTCGTCGTCGCCAAGCCTCCGCGCCTGCTGTCGGTTCCGACGCCCGGCGCGGAAGGCCCGGCACTGCCAGCGGTCCTTGCACGCCAAGGACTTCGCGTCCTGCCGATCCATCGACTGGATCGGGAGGTCTCGGGCGCGATCCTGTTCGCCAAGGACGAAGAGACACGCGCGCGACTCGACGCGCAGCTCAGAGAACGATCGATCGAGAAAACGTACTGGGCGTTGGCGCAGGGTCGACTCAAGCCGCCTGACGGAGCGTTTCACTTCCCGATCCTCGAAGAGGGCGCGTGGGCGCGCGTTTCCGCGCGAGGCAAGAAGTCGACCACGAGATACAAGACACTCGAACAACTTCCCGCGGCGACGATCGTCGAGATCGAGCTCGTGACGGGCCGTCACAATCAGATCCGCATTCACTTCGCTCACGCGGGCTTTCCGCTCGTGGGCGAACGCAAGTACGCACGCGGCAGCGAGTCGCCGATCCGCGCGCCCAGTCGTCGCATCGCGTTGCACGCCTGGCGGCTCTCGTTCACGCATCCTCATACCGGCGTGCGGATTCACGTGGAAGCTCCGCTTCCTCCGGACCTGATCCAACTGGTCGATGTCGCGTCGACGCGCTCGAACAACAGTCCGTCGAGAAGTCGCGCAACGCGCCGACCTACGCGTCCGGATCCCTGAGCCGAGGCACTACGAACCGGGATGGATCTACGACGGGTTCGAGCCGGCGCCGGGGACCTCTCCGCGCTGATCGCGGCGCGAGCTGCTACACTGCCGAGCCGCAACTCGCGCCGCGCGACGACAATCGTCGCCCACCTGGCCTAGAAGTGCCGTTTCACGAGCCGCAATACGACCCGGATCGACCCGAACCCCACGCCGATGGCAAACACGGAAGACGTCTACAAAGAGCTGAAGCAGGTCTTCGACCCTGAGATCCCCGTGAACATCGTCGATCTGGGATTGATCTACGACGTGCAGGTCGACGAGGGGGGCGTCTGCAACATCAAGATGACGCTCACGTCGCAAGCCTGCCCCGAGGCACGCACGATCCCCGAGGTGATGAAGCGCCGCGTCAACGCGCTACCGGGAGTGAAAGGCACCGAAATCCAGATCCTGTGGGATCCGCCGTGGACCCCGCAGAAGATCTCGGCGGCGGGCCGCGCGGTCCTCGGGATCGACGAGAACGAAGACGACGAGTGAATTCCCCGCACTCGTGTGACGCCTCGTGCGACACGACCGCGCGGCGGTAACGTCACGACATCGCGCCCCAACGATTACTGAACGACGGGCATGCTTCCCGCGGGACCAGGCGGAGCGGCGTTCGGGTTCTTCTTGAGCTCCTGCTTCCAGCTGATCATCCGCGCTTTCGCCGATGCAGCCTCCGCTTCCGGGATGAGCCCCTTGCGCTGCAAGAAGATCGAGAGGCTCGTGTACGCGAACGCGTCATCGGGATCGAGCTCGCACACGCGCTGCACCGTAGCGATCGCTTCGTCGTGACGGCCGAGCTTGCTGTACGCCGTCGCCAGCGCGTGCATCACATCGGTCCACTCGGGACTGAGCGCGAGCGCCTTCTGATACTCCTCGATGGCGGCGGCGTGTTGATCGGTGCCGAACAGTTTGAGGCCGGCGAGATAGTGCGTCTTGCGGTCGGTCATCGGAATGCCCTTGCTGCGGCTCGACACTGTAACGCGCGAAGCAGCGCCGGCGGCGCTCGACGCTCGACGGCCTGGTGGCCTCGCCGGCCCCGCGGTCCTGTTGCGACGGCGGTTATCGCGGATACGACAGCGGGGCGGACGGGGCCAGAAAACACGGAGGCCGCCCCTGTCGTGGGCGGTCGGCGCCCGTCACATCGAAGGTTCGATGCCAAGTTCCGACAAGCCCTTCTCTTGGAAGTTCTTGCGGAACATGTCGCGCAGCTTCGTCGCTTGGACGTCGTAGGCGGCCTTGTCGCTCCACGTGTTGCGCGGGTCCAGGATGCGTGCGTCGACGCCCGGGCACGTCGTCGGCATGCGCATGTTGAACATCGAGTGCGTTTCGTAGCGCACCTTGCCCGCATCGAGATCGCCGCGCAGCGCGGCATTCAGCAGCGAGCGCGTGTCCTTGATCGAGATGCGCTTGCCGACTCCGTACGGGCCGCCGCTCCAACCCGTGTTCAGCAGGATGCAGCGTGCCTTATGAGCTTCCATCTTCTCGCGCAGGAGTTTCGCGTACACCGACGGCCGATGAGCCATGAACGGTGCTCCGAAGCACGCGCTGAATGCCGCTTGCGGTTCGGTGACGCCCACTTCGGTGCCGGCGAGTTTCGCGGTGAACCCCGAGACGAAGTGATACATCACGTCCTTGCCGTCGAGCACGGCGAGGGGCGGCAACACACCGAACGCATCGGCGGTGAGCAGCACGATGGTCGAAGGGTGAGGTCCGCGCGCACCCCCTGCGACGTTCGGGTTGCACGACAGCGGGTACGAGAAGCGCGTGTTCTCGGTGATCGATCGATCGGTCAAGTCGAGATCCTGAGGATCCATGTCCTCCATCCGCTTGCCCTTGCGCGGCGGAACGTTCTCGATGATCGTGCCGGGCATCGAGAGCGCGGCCGCGATGATCGGCTCAGCCTCTTTGTTGAGGTCGATCAGCTTGGCGTAGCAACCGTCCTCGAGGTTCGAGAGCCCAGCGTTCGTCCAGCCGGTCTCGTCGTCGCCGATCAACTTGCGCTCGGGATCGGCTGAAAGCGTAGTTTTTCCGGTGCCGGACAGACCGAAGAGGATCGCCGCGTCTCCCCCTGCACCGATGTTGGCCGAGCAGTGCATCGACAGGTAGCCCTGGTTCGGCAGCAGGTAGTTCATCACGGTGAAGATCGTCTTCTTCACCACGCCGTTGTAGTCGGCACGACCCGCGACGAGGCAGATGCGATTCTTGAAGTCGATGATGATGGCGCGGTCGGAACGGCAGCCGTCACGATCCGGGACGCACGCGAAGGAAGGCACGTTGAGCATCGTCCAGCGTCGTGCCGCGACGTCCCGCACTCCGGGAAGATCCTTCGGGAACATGTTGTGCGCGAACATCGCGTGCGTCGCGTACTCGCCGACGAAGCGGTACGGCACCGCGTACGCCGGATCCGCGCCGGCGAAGACGTCCTTCACGTACAACGTCGCCTTGCGTGCATTCAGGTGGTCGACGACGCGCTTCAACAGCGCCGTGTAGCGCTGCGGGTCGTAGCGCTGAACATCAGCCTTCCACCAGATCGTCGCGTCGAGTTCGGGCCACGCCACCGCGAACGTGTCCTTCACCGGCCGACCCGTGCACTCGGGATCGGTGTAGTACACGAGCGGCCCTTTGACGCCGAGCTTCGTGGCGAACGCCTTCTGCTGATCGAAGCTGCCACCCTTGGCCACGCGACCGCGATCGTTCTGAATGGCTTCTTGAAACAGTCCGTCCTTCGAAAGGCCGTACTTGTAGGTAACCGTCTTCAGGCCGAGGAGCTTCTCGAGGTCGTCGCGGTAATCCATGGTCGTCTCAGGAGAGGGCTACGTCGAAGAAAGGGCCCGACTTCGTGCCCTTTTCGTGCGTATTTGAACGCAAGAGGCTAACGCCACTCCACGAGAAGGGCAACGGCTGCGGCCCTCGCGCCGAGCTAGCCACCGCGTGGAGCGGCGTGATGGCGGTGGAGCGATTCGTGACGCGCGCGATACCAGTCCAACGTGATCGCGAGACCGGCCCTCCACGGCACGCGGGGCGAATAGCCCAAGCATTCGCGAGCACGATCCAGCGCTGCAAGGCTGTGACGCACATCGCCGGGCCGCGCGGGTGCGTACACGGGCTTGAGCGAGCTTGCCATGTGTGCCGCGGCCTCAGTGAACAGGTCGTTGATCGACACGCGCTCTCCGCCGCCGATGTTGATCACGATTCCGGCCGGCAGATCGACTTCGAGGGCTGCGAGGTTGGCCGCGACGACGTTGTCCACGTAGGTGAAGTCGCGCGTCTGTTCTCCATCGCCGTAGATCGTGGGACGGCGGTCTTCCAGGATCGCTCGCGCAAAGAGCGCGATCACGCCTGTGTACGGGCTGTCGTCCGCCTGCCGTGCACCGAACACATTGAAGTATCGCAACGCAGTCGTACGAAGGCCGTGCGCCTTGCCGTAGACGCGGAGCAGATCCTCTCCCGCGATCTTTCCAGACGCGTACGGCGAGAGCGGATCGACGCGCATGCCTTCGTGCTTGGGCAACTCGACGCTGTCGCCGTACGCCGCCGACGAAGCGGCGAAGAGGAACGAACGGACGCCGTTCTTGCGCGCGGCCTCGAGCAAATTCAACGTCCCCATCACGTTGATCTGGTAGCTCAACTGCGGGTCTTCGATGCTGCGCGGCACGGACACCTGTGCGGCTTCATGGAACACAGCTTCGACTCGTTCGGTGGCCGACGCGCACAGCTCAGGGCTCGTGATGCTGCCGCGGACGAACTCGATCGGCGCACCGCTGCCGAGCGGACCCTGTTCCATCCCGGCCAGGTTCTCGAGCTTTCCCGACGAAAGGTCGTCGAGCACTCGGACGCGCTCCCCGCGCGCGACGAGCGCCGCGGCGATGTGCGAACCGATGAATCCTGCCCCGCCCGTGACCAAGTACAGCGCCATGCGGCCACTCTAGCTTGCGGTCCGTGAGCCCGCAGGTCGTCACGACCCTTCCGACGTGGAAAGACACAGGCCCGCCGGATTACTCCAGCGGGCCTGCGCTTCGAGAAGAGTTTGGATCCCCAGCACAGCTCTTGGCTGCGCGTCCCCAAGCGGATTGCGGTCTCGATTCGAACGCGGGATTTCGAGATTCGGCCAGCAATCTCGCCGTGTGAGCGGACGAATCCAGGTCACGCGACGAGCGGGCGTCCAGCGGCGTGCCGGAGTGCGGAATCGCCTCGCGGGACGGGGGACAAAAAGTCATCAGCCCGCCAGGTTTTTGACCGGGCGGGCTGATGCCATCGAGAAGAGTTATGTCCCCAGCGCAGTTGTGACTGCGGCATCCCCAGCCGAGTGAGCCCAAGCGGCGAACGAACTTTCTCGGGGGTTTTCTCCGACCCCGCCGGGCGATCGGGCTCAAATGCGCGAGCCCGCTGGTCACCGACCAGCGGGCTCGCCGCATCATGAGACTCCGAGCTCCAAGTGCGCTCGCGTTTGACTTGTTCCCCAGCCTGAAGGAGGGTCGGAGCCTGGAGCGCCCCGTCCTCATCACCAGCGCATGAAGCCTGAGACCGCTCGGAATCGAACGCTTCCCGCTGCAATGGGGCAGGAGGCGGCAAGGATGGGCGCGGTCTTCACCCCGCCGGCCATTGCTCGGATGCTCGTGAGTGGGCTGCTCGAGCTGGCTCCTGGCGTACGCCGCTACTTCGATCCCGCGTGCGGGGACGGGAGCCTGCTGTCGGCCGCATTGGCGGCCCATCTCGACGAGCCGGACCTCGCCCGCAGAGGGCTATTCGGGGTCGACATCGACCCGAAGTTCGTGGAGGCCGCGCGTCAGCGCATCCGGCGCCAGGTCGGGGACCCGCGATCGTCTGAGTTGGACCGCCACATCGTGTGCGCCGACGCCCTCGAGCACCCGGAGGCTTGGCCCCGCGACTGCGTGGTGTTGGCGAATCCGCCGTGGGTCTCTTTCTCAGGTCGCCAGGCGGGCAAGCGGGCATCTGCGCACCCCAAGCGGCACCGCGGCTGGCCTTCGCTTCAAGGCGAATTCGTCGAGCGAATCGCGCACTACGTCGCCGCAAATGGCACCGCTGCGCGTCTTCTGCTTCCAGGCTCTGTGACGGAGCTCGAACGGTACGGACCGTTACGAAGCGAGGTGACGCGCTGGGCACGTGTGCTCGGGGAACCGCGGGAGCTCGGCGACACGGCGTTTCGCGATGTCGTCGAACCGGCCGTGATGCTGACACTCGTTCCTCGCGGCTTCGTCGACGCGTCGAGTTCGGCGCCCTGGACAGAGCCTGACCCGCGCGCGCGCGAGTTGATCCATGCGCTGGACCGGTTTCCACGGTTGCCTCAGGGATGCTTCGCCGATCCAGGTGTCCACACAGGTAACAGCTCGGCCGAGTTGATCGATCACACGCCGCGCCCGGGATGGGTTCGCGTCCGGCAGGGTCGAGACCTCACACCGTTCCAGCTCACGCACGGTCACTGTTGGCTGCGCACGGATCTCGAAAGAGCGCCCGGCCGGCGGTTTCGAATCGGGTCCCTCGAACACTTCCGGTCGTTTCCGGTTCTGCTCCGTCAGACCGCCGATCGGCCGATGGCCGCGGTGCACGAGGAGCCGGGCCATTTCCGCAACAGCTTGCTCGCGTGCCGCGCGGTGCCGGACCTCGATCCGCACTTCGTCGCCGCAATCCTCAATGGCCCGGTCGCCATCGCGTGGCACCGATCGCGCTTCAGAGACGCGCGTCAGCGCTCGTTTCCGCAAGTGAAGGTCGCGCACCTCGCGACCCAGCCCTTTCCGATGTCGGATCGCGCGCAAGCGCCGGAGCTTCACGATCGCTTGGCGAGCCTGTCGCGTAGCGCGCACCGCACCGCAACGCGCACGGACTCACTTCTGCGCGAGCTCCGCGTGACGGCGTTGCAGGCATTCCGTCTCTCGAGCGAGCTCGAGGCGCGCCTCATCGATGTCGATTGACATCGGACGGAACCCCGGGCGAATTGCCCCGAGATCCCGCCGTGCGCACCGCTACTTCACCGCTACCGCGAACCGAACAGGCCGGTCTTCGAGGTCTTGCGAATGTCGCCCTTGTCAGACCAGATGATCTCTCCGGACTCGAGGTTCACGCAGTTCAGCACGAACTGATAGTACGTGTCCTCGGTCTTCGCTCCGCCGGACTCGACCGAGCGACCTTGCTTCTTTTCGATCGAACGTAGCGCTCCGTAGAGCACGACGTCGGCGCCGATCTGCTTGCCGAACTTCTTGACCATCTCGGGATTGACGCGGCCGGACTCCTGTTGGAATCGGACCTGGTCGCCGATCTCGTCCTGGCCCGTCTTGTCCGCGGTGAACCGGAATTTGCCGCTCTGTAGCAGCTCGGTTCGAATCGAGTCCGTGATCGCATCCGTGTTGATGTGCTCTTTCGTCTCGTTCTGAATCCCGCCCATGTACGCGATGACGCGCATGTCATCGCCTTTGCCCGGCGCCTTCATGTACGCGAGCTGGGGGCTGTCGAGCAGCGAGTTCACCATCTGCTTCGAGAACGTCTGCAGGTCGGTGGAACCCCAATCGACGTTGATCGTCTCGACGGACTGGGGATCGCCGTAACGAACTGAACTGCATCCGGCCGTCGCGATGAGCACTGCCAACAAGAAAAGGGTCGAGTGCTTCATTGGGATCAAACTCCTAGAGGGGTGTGTTCGAAGGGATGTTCGTGCGTCGGCGGGCGGCGTGACGTGCTCGTATCAACGCACGCGCGCGCGCCGACGTTTGCGGCGACTCGATCGATCGCATTCATGGCGAGCTCTTTGGTTCGGCTTCAACGGGTGTCTCGGCCGATTCTCTGGATGGCGCGACGCTCGCGTCGACGCGCCGCCCACCGATCGGGTGAATGTGAAGTAGCGTGCCGGCGGTCCGCACGAAAATGAACATGGTCTCTCCGGGCTCGAGCTCGAAGGTTCCGACCGCCGTGGGCTCGCCTGCGTTGGTCGCCAAGCTGAGTTCGTGCCTTCCTGGCGGCAGGAACGCCCGCGCGGCCTGCCAAGTGTCCGGCAGCGTGCTCCAACAGCGCAGGTCGGCGCGCTCCGTGACGAACGTGAAGATGTCGCCAATGACGCGTCCCCAGAAGCCGACTTGTTCCTCGAGCTGCTGCGTGAGCTCGCGCTTGATCACCGCGCGCACGGCCGACTTCGCGGCGAGCCACGCGATGCGGTCGTCGAGGTTCTCCTTCGCCACGTGACCAACGTCCTCGACGACCGTCGTGCGAACGGCCGGGTCGCTGCCCTGCGCGCGAATCTCGAGATACGTGATGGGCTGCGGCCGGGTTTCATAGGTGGGCACGGCCCACTGAAGCAATCCGTCGGGAGTCGGGATCGGCAACATGAACTCGCGCTTGTACGCGCCGAGTCCCACGGCAGCGACGACGACGACGCTCGCGTTGGAGGACGGCGCATCGGCGACATCGCCATACTTCGCGACCCACGTGCTCAGTGCGTCTTCACGATGGAGTCGCTTTGCGAGCCGCACGAGCGCGCGACCGGCCAGCTCCGTGCCCACGCCCTTCTGCTCCATCCGCTCGTAGTCGATGTAGGCCTCGTCAGGCTTGTTCGCGAGCTCGTACGTGATCGCTGACAACAGGTGACCGATGCCGCCGGCGCGGTACTCCTTCGAGTAGAGCTTCTCCTCGCTTTCGAGCAGCTGATTCGCGAGTCGCACTTCCACTCGCGCATCCTCTAGATCGCCTTGGGCGAGGTACGCGAGCGCGAGTCCGACGTGGAGCTGGACGCGTTCGAAGCCCTCTCCGTAGTAGGCCGTCTGGGATTCGTTCAGCGTCCAGCTCAGCAGCGTCTCGCCCAGACTCTCCGGTGAAATGAGCGCGCTTCGCTCCACGTCCTCGACGACGAAATGCGCGCGCCCGAGCAGCTCGATCGCGCGGTCCCACTCGCCTGCTGCCAGCGCTACCGTCCCGGCCTCGACGCCCGAAAGGAACTCCGATCCCGTGGTCCGCACGTCCTGAAACGCGTCGATCGCGTTGGACATGTGTCCTCGCTCGAAGTCTCGAAGGGCCGCGTCCGTTCGCTCGGGGTACGACGCACACGCGCTCGTCAAGAGCAAGAGAACGCCGACAGAATGCAGTCGGCGGCGGCTCGGACACTCGATAGATGCGGCCATGGCGGTGTTGAACACATTCATCGGGCAAATCGCTGGGCGAATCAATGCCCGACACAAGTCGCTGAGGATACCAGTCCTTCGAACA
The DNA here is from genome assembly GCA_031413895.1 of Planctomycetota bacterium. GTDB lineage: Bacteria > Planctomycetota > UBA1135 > UBA1135 > JANLUN01. The sequence continues at coordinate 16,005 of JANOFY010000003.1, forward strand.
CCGCCACCGGCCGCGCAATGCAAACGCAAGACCGTGCGCCACTCCCGCGCGTGTCGGTCTTATACTCGCCGCACTTCGTTCCGCCCCTCGAGATGAGCAGCACGCACCAGGAAAGAGACTCTCCCGAGCGCAACGCTGCAGGATCGTCGACTCCGATGATGGAGCAGTTCTGGCGCGCGAAACGCGAGCAACCCGATGCGCTGCTCTTCTTCCGCATGGGGGACTTCTACGAGCTCTTCCATGCCGATGCGCACATCGCTTCACGCGAGCTCGGCATCACGTTGACCGCGCGTTCCAAGGGCGAAGACGCGATCGCCATGGCGGGCGTCCCCGTGCGTTCGGCCGAGAGCTACCTGATGCGCCTCGTGCAAAAGGGGTTCAAGGTCGCGATCTGCGAGCAGATGCAGGATCCGCGCTTCACGAAAGGCCTCGTCGACCGCGCGATCGTCCGCGTCGTGACCGCGGGAACGATCACGGAGGAAAACGCCCTCGATGCGCGCCAGCACAACTTCTTGGCGAGCCTCTACGTCGCGGGTGAACGCTGCGCGCTCGCGTGGGTCGATCTTTCCACGGGACGGTTGCTCGCCAGCGAGTTTCCGCTTGCTCGTCTCCAGGACCATCTCTCCCGCGTGCAACCCGCGGAGCTGCTTTGCTCGTCCGCGTTGTTGAAGGATGCTCCGCCCGCCATCGCGGAGATGAAGCACGAGTTTGGACGACGGCTCAGCGAGCGCGAGCCGTGGCACTACGAACGCGAGAGCACTCGCCGCGCGCTCCTGAAGCAGTTCAAGGTGTCGAGCTTGGAAGGATTCGGAATCGACGACGATGCGCTCGTGATCCTCGCCGCGGGAGCGCTGATCCAGTACGTCGAGGAAACGCAGAAGTCCGCGTGCCACCACATTCTGCGGATCGAGATCGTCGACGACGCACGGCACCTGTTCCTCGATCGCGCGACGCGCTCCTGCCTCGAGTTGTTCCGAACGCAGCGCGACGGGCGACGCGAAGGCACGTTGCTCGACACGCTCGACGCGACACTCACGCCGATGGGCGGGCGGCTGCTCTACGAATGGCTCCTCGAACCCTTGCGCGAGGTCACCGCGATCCTCGAACGCCAGCGTGCCGTCGCCGAGTTCGTCGACTCGCCCTTTCTGCGCGAGGATGTCCGGAGTCTGGCGGCGAGCGTCCTCGACATCGAGCGACTCGTCGCCAAGATCTCGACCGGCCGCGCATCTCCGCGCGATCTCATCGGTCTGCGGGACTCGTTGTCGGTCGTCGGGCCGATGCGAGCGAAGCTGGAGCCGGTCTATTCGACGCGCCTATCGGACTTGCGCACGAAGCTCGATCCACTCGACGACGTCGTCGCGCTCGTCCGCGACACGCTCGTCGACGATCCGCCGCTCGCGACACGCGAGGGAGGTCTCATCCGCGCGGGATTTCATCCCGAGCTCGACGAGCTGCGCAACATCGCCGGAGACGGCAAGGCGCGCATGGCCGCTTTCCAGGCGGACGAGATCGGGAAGACCGGCATCACGAGCCTGCGCGTCGGCTTCAACTCGGTGTTCGGATACTTCATCGAGGTTCCGCGCAGCCAGACGAGCAAGATCCCCGCGCACTACACGCGCAAGCAGACGATCAAGACGTCCGAGCGCTACATCACGTCCGAGCTGAAGGAGTTCGAGACGAAGGTCTTGCACTCTGAAGAGCTCGCGCGCGACCTCGAGTACAAGCTCTTCGAAGAGCTTCGGGTCGCCGTCTCGCGAGCGATTCCACGCATCCTCGACACCGCGCGCGCGCTGGCGCAGATCGATGTCCTCGCCGCGCTCGCGCACCGCGCCGCGGAGTTCCGCTACGTTGCGCCCGTCGTCCAAGACGACGACGTGATCGAGATCGAGGAAGGCCGACACCCGGTCGTCGAACGCAACCTGCGCGCGGATCCCTTCGTTCCGAATGACAGCCGGATGAATCGATCCGACAGGCGGATCACGATTCTCACCGGCCCGAACATGGCGGGCAAGTCGACGTACATCCGTCAAGCGGCCTTGATCGTGCTCATGGCACAGATCGGATCCTTCGTGCCCGCGCGCGCGGCGCGGATCGGCGTCGTCGATCGCATCTTCACGCGCATCGGATCCGCCGACGACATCGGACGAAACGCTTCCACGTTCATGGTGGAGATGCTCGAGATCGCGAACATCCTCAACAATGCGGGCGCGCGCTCGCTCATCGTGCTGGACGAGGTCGGACGCGGAACGAGCACGTTCGACGGACTCGCGCTGGCATGGGCACTCGTCGAGCACATCCACGACGCGATCGGCGCACGCACGATCTTCGCGACCCATTACCACCAGCTCACGGAGCTCGCGGAGCGGCTGCCGGGCGTGTGCAACCTGAACGTCGCGGTTCGCGAGTGGAACGACGAGATCCTGTTCCTGCACAAGATCGTCGACGGCGGGACCGACCGTTCGTACGGGATTCACGTTGCGCGACTCGCGGGAGTTCCGCAGACGGTGATCGATCGAGCGCGCTCCATCTTGAAAACGATCGAGTCGGACGCCGAGGACCTCGCGCCGCGCATCGTCGCGAGCACCAAGCCAGCGGCCGCAGCCTCCTCGGCCCCGCGCGCTGCGCAGCTCGGCCTCTTCGCAACCGAGAAGACCGCGCTAGAGAAGGCACTGCTCGCCCTCGACCCCGACCGTCTCAGCCCGATCGAGGCGCTCCTCAAGCTGCGCGAGCTACGTACGCTGCTCTGAGCCGGAGCAGCGCGCGCTCTACGTCGGCACGTCCCGAGCTTCGCGACGCGACGCAGCAACCGCCGTCTGGATCAAGCTCTTGCGGCGCGAACGAGGGGGCGGGAAGAGCGCGAGACAACTCGCCACCTGCTCAGCGACGATCGACCACGGTTCGTCGTGGGCACGCTCGCACAGTGCCGCCTCTCGATCGTCCATGTTGCCGTTCGATCGACCGCCGATCCCCGGTACGACGCCCACCGGTGTCGCGCAGTTGCGATCCAGCAGGATGCGCGTCTTCATTTCGTCGCTGTCGACGAGAAACGCATCGGCGTGGCGAACCACCGATCGGTTGAGCGTGAGCTGCGCGCGATCCAGCACGGCCATCCATGCGGGCTGCGTCCCGACACCCGCGCGAGCGAGCGACAAGGCGCGGTAGGTCCGTGCTTGCCGCAGTCCTCCTTCTCGCAAGGCCGCCAGCGCGCCGCGCATCCCGCCGCGCGACAGCGCCGGCTGCGCCGCCGCCGCGAGCGCCACGAGCGACCACTCGTGTTGTACGACCGTGCCGCCGAGCGCGCGCAGGATCGGAAGCATGAACGCGTGAGCGGGTTCGTTTCCGAGCAGGTACAGGATCTGGTCGAAGTCTCGTGCGCGCAGTCGATGGGACGGTTGCGTCGGCTCGCCGCACCAGCCCGTCGCTCCGCGATCCGACTCCACGAACTCTTGGAGGTCGAGGTGCTCGCGCAAGTGCGGAAGCCAGGCGCGCACGTGCTCGCCGACGGCGGAAGGCTCGCTCGGCGGCGTGGTGACGACGGCGATTCTCATGGGACCCGGCCGCGACACGATCGCACGAGCGGCTCAGGCGGTCAGCACTTCGACGCCCTCGGGCCCGAGGTAAAGCGAGTGCTCGTACTGCGCGACCATCGTGCCGTCGTCCTCGACGAGCGGCGGATAGCGAACGAGCGCACCCTGCCGCGCGAGTTGAAGCAGCGTGTCCTCGACCGCGTCGCGTTCGAGATGGTTGAAGTAGCGCCGTGCGACCGGAAGTCCGCGCCAACTCTCGATCGACTTCAGGACGTCGCGGTCGAGGCTCTTCGCCTTCGACGGCGGACGCACCATCATGAACACTTCCGCTTTGCCGAACTCGCGGATGTAGCCGCGCCCTGTGGTCGCGAACGGTTCGATCGCGAACACCATCCCCTGCTTCAGCGTGCCGCCGCCGCGCTCGGCGTAATTCGGGATCTGCGGCGGTGTGTGCACTTTCCAGCGTCCGAGTCCGTGGCCGGTCAAGTTGCGCACGGGTTGGTAGCCCGCCGCCAGGATCGTGCGCTCGATCGCGCCGCCGAGCTCACCCACCGGAACGCCGTCGCGCACCGTCGCGATCGCGGCGTCGAGTGCGTTGCGCGCCGCGTCGATGAGCGGAGTCCAGCGCCGGTCGTCGGAGAGGTCGACGGTGGCAGCGGTGTCGGCCACGTAGCCGTCTACATGGACGCCGATGTCGACCTTCACGCAGTCCCCTTCCGCGTAGCACTGCTCGTCCTCGGGACTCGAGCAGTAGTGCGCCGCGACGTGATTGCGGCTGGACTGCGCGGGAAAACCCGGCTGTGCGCCGCGCGCGCGGATCATCTCCTCGACCGTTTCGAGCACGCGGCGGATCGGCACGCCGGGCCGAATGTTCTCCTTGGCCCATTCACGGCACTCGGCCGCGATCACTCCGGCGGCACGAAAGGACGTGAGTGCGTGATCATCCACACCGAGGAGCATAAAGGCTTGCTCCGGCATGAGCAATTCAGCAAGACAGGCCCTGTCCGCCGAGCATCCTGCGGATTCGCCACAGCTCGGACCTCCGCACGCGCGACACACCGAACGATGAAGCTCCGAGACATCCTCGTCCTGCTCGCGATCGGAGCATTCGTAAGCGCCTGCCGTACGACGGTCTCGACCAGCCCGCCGAGCACACCAAACGCAGTCGTGACGCGAACGGTCGCGAATCGCGCGTGGGAGGTGTGGAGCGCGAGTCAGTGCCTCGGTTCGGTGGTTCGCTACGAAGATCCCTCGGATCCAGCGCGTGCGTTCTACGCGGTGCGCAACACCGAGCAACAGGACCTCGGCGTCGTCGATCTCGAAGGGCGCGCGTGGCGGTACATGGCGCACGAGCACGATCCCGCTTGGCTCGGCACAGGGACGGTGGTGCAAGGAGCCGCGCGCATCCTTGGCGGCGACGAGACGTGCACCCTCCGAGAAGTCGCGGTCGAAAGTCTTTCGCGACAAGCAGCGCCGGCCCCACCGCGCTGACCGAGCGGCGGCTGTTCGCTGTCACTCGAGCACGCGCACGGCACGCGGCGCTGCGTAGGTCGGGCACGACACGTGTCGGATCGTCGACGTGGCTCTTGGGCGCGAGCTCACAAGTTCGCAAAACGCGGCGCCGCGGATCCACACCCGCGCTCGGCACTTAGAGCGCAGCCATGCAACGGATTCCGGACAGCGTCGCACCGGAGGAGCGGGAAACTTCGGAGAACGCTCCGCCGCGGCCGGGGGAAAGCCTCAATCCGCGCCGTCGAACGCTCGAAGAGGGGTGAACGGCGCGCACGGCGCCCTCTGCCCGACCTTCCCCACCTTCGCTCAACGGGTCTGCCACATGATCAAGCTGGAAGCTGGCGAGTGCATCGGTTCCTACCGCGTCCTGGAGTTCCTGGCGCGCGGCGGTTTCGCACTCGTGTACCTCGCCGAGGATTCCGAGGGCCGCAAGGTCGCCCTCAAGATCGGCGATGTCGCCGGCGGCGGCCGTTACGTGACGCGTTTCCTCGAGATCACGAACCAGCGTCGACCGGAAGGCATCAGTCCGGACGAAACGCCGGCCGAGGCGATCTTCTTCCGCCAAGACGGCGTGCGCATCGACTTCCTCGACGTGCATGAAATCGACGATCTGCTCCGCAGCGAAGCGGAGCTGCTGAACTCCGTCAAGAACCCCAACGTGATCCAGATGCGCGAGTGCTTCATGCACGAAGGCCGACCGGTGATCGCGCTCGAGTTCGCCCGCGGAAAAACGCTGCGCGAGAAGATCCGCGGACTGGAAGGCATTCGCCTCAACTGGTTCCTCACCGTCGTGCGAACGCTGCAGAAGCTCAACAAGTCCGCACAGCTCGCCTACCACGGCGACCTGAAGCCCGAGAACATCCTGATCAAGCCGTCGGGCAGCGTCGTGATGATCGATCCGGCGATGCGCGTCGACGAGCGCGGCGTGATCACGACGACGCCGCACTACAACCCGCTGCTCCTGCGCGACAGCAAGGCCGACGTGATGGGGATCGGCGTGATGCTGTACGAGATCCTGACCGGCGTCCTGCCTTTCGATGAAGTGCCGTGGACGTACGCGGGTCGCGAGCAAGGTGGCGAAGTCGAGCGGATGAGCCTCTCGTACTTCCTGAGCTATCCGCCGCCGCGCGATCTCAACCCCAACACGCCGGAACCGCTCGCGAAGATCGTGTACCGCTGCCTGACGGTGCAGGACTACGGCCTGGCCGAGCTCGAGAAGGACCTCGTCGACTTCCTACGCAAGGAGTGACGCGGCGCCGCGCACGGAGCAGCGTCGCGCGTGCTCGAACGGTCTAAGACGGCGGGCTCGGTTAGACCGAGCCCGCGGTGTTGATGCGCGAACTTCCGCGGACCGTAGTCAGCTCTTGCCGGTTCGCCCGGCAGCCAGGCGTTCTTCCGCCAGTCGCGCCGCCGCTTCGTTCGTCGGGATGTTGTCACGGCGCGAGATGTCGAACACGCGCTTCAAGTGCGTGTAGATCTCCTCGATCTTCTGCAGCGCCTTCTTCTCGTCGTATCCGCCGGGCAGGAGCTCTACGCCCACGTTGATGATGCCGCCCGAGTTGATCACGTAATCGGGCGCGTACAGGATCCCGCGCGCACGCAAGTCGCGCGCGTGCCGCGGCTCGAGGAGCTGGTTGTTGGCGCAGCCCGCGACCGCTTTGCAACGCAGCTTCGGAATCGTGTCGTCGTTCAAGCCCGCGCCACGCGCGCACGGAGCGTACACGTCGCACTCGATCGCGAAGTGGTTCTTGTCCGACACGGCTTCGAAGCCGTGCTGCGAGCGCAGCTCCTCGACGCGCGCGTCGTTGATGTCGCAGATGACGACCTTCGCGCCCTTCTCCTTGAGCATCGTCGCGAGCCGTCCACCGACCGCGCCGACGCCTTGGATGAGCACTTTTTTGCCGCGGAAATCGGCGCTGCCGAACACTTCCTCGAGAACGGCTCGCAACCCCACCAAACAACCCATGGCGGTGTACGGGCTGGGATTCCCCGAGCTGCCCGACTCGCGCGAAAGGCCGGTCACCCAGCGCGTCTCTTGCCGGACGATCTCGAGATCGGGGATCCCGATGTTCATGTCCTCGGCGGTGATGTAGCGCCCATCGAGGCTGTCGATGAACCGCCCCATCGCGCGGAAGAGCGCCGGGGACTTCATCGATTTCGGATCGCCGATGATCACCGACTTGCCACCGCCCAGGCCCGTTTCGGCAACCGCCGACTTGTACGTCATGCCGCGCGAGAGACGCAGCACGTCGAACAGCGCCTCGTCCTCGGACGCGTAAGGCAGCATCCGCATGCCGCCGAGCGCCGGACCGAGCGTCGTGTCGTGGATGGCGATCAGCGCGTGCAGACCGGATCCGTGGTCTCGGCAGCGCACCACCTTCTCGTAGCCATCGACGTCGATCTCGGAGATTTCCATCACTTCATCTGGGGGGGAGAGGCGGAGGGGGCAGCGCGCGGCGCGCGCCATTCAAAATGGAGCACCCGGGCCGTTTTGAAGCCGAACGAAAGTCCGGCGATCTTAAGGTTCCCCCGCTCCTGCGTCGAGCCGGCGATACCGCTCCATCCGCACCGCAGACACCCATGGGAGCGCGCGGACGCACGCTATCGAGCGATCGTGGCGACGATTCGCGGTTCAGTCGTCGTCTTGGCGGTTCAGTCGTCGTCCTGATCGGTGGCCGGAACGAGCTCTGTGCTCTCGTCGCCGTCGGTCGCAGTCGCCGCGGCCTTGCCGGGGTCGCGCGTGTTCTTGCACTTCGGATACGCCGAGCAGGCGAAGAACTCCTTCCCCCACCGACTGGTCTTCACCACCATTTGCTCACCGCACCGGTCGCACGCCTCACCGGCTGGACGCGGAGCTTCGCGCATCTCCTCCGGCAGCGGCTTCGCGTTGCGGCACTTCGGGAAGCTCGAGCAGGCGAGGAACGGCCCGCGCCGCGAGCCTTTGACGACCATCGGCGAGTTGCACTTGTCGCACGCGACTCCCGTCTCCTTGGGCACGACGATCTGGCCGGCTTCGTCGACGGACGCGGTGCTCTTGCACTTGGGGAAGCCCGTGCACGCGAGGAACTTCCCGCGCTTGCCCGAGCGGATCACCATCGGCTTGCTGCACTTCGGGCAGACGTGCTCCGTCGCGACGACTTCGCTCTTCTCGCGCGGACCGTCGACCGGCGTCGTGTTCTTGCACTCGGGGTAGCGCGAGCAACCGAGGAATTTCCCGCGCTTGTTGTAGAGGATCGCCATCGGCGCGTTGCACTTGTCGCACGTGCGCTCTGAGAGCTGAGGGTTCAGCTTCAGGTTCTTCATGGCCTTCTCGGCCTTGTCGAGGTCGGCCGCGAAGACGTCGTGGAACGTCTTGACCACGCCGACCCACTGCTTGTCGCCGCTCTCGATGCGGTCGAGGTCGGCCTCCATGCTCGACGTGAAGTCGGTGTTGATCACGTCGCCGAAGTGATCGACGAGCTGGTCGGTGACGATCTCGCCGAGCTCCGTCGCCGTGAATCGGCGGCTCTCGAGGTTGACGTAGCCGCGATCCTGGATGGTCGAGATGATCGTCGCGTACGTCGATGGACGTCCGATGCCCTTCTTTTCGAGCTCTTTGACGAGCGTCGCTTCCGAGTAGCGCGGTGGCGGCTGCGTGTAGTGCTGCGTCGCGTCGATCCGCTCGGGTTTGTAGCTCGATCCAAGCGTCAGTGTCGCCGGCAGCTTCTGATCCTCGCGCTCGCCGCCCAGGCTGAAGACGCGCAGGTGGCCGTCGAACAGCTCGACTTCGCCCTGCGCGACGAAGCGCGCAGCGCCGTGCTGGAACACCGCCGTAGTGATCGTCGCGAGCGACGGCTTCATCTGGCTGGCCACGAACTTGTTCCAGATCAGCGTGTAGAGCTTCAACTGGTCGTTGCTCAGCGCCGACTTGATCGCGCCGGGCGTCCGCGCGGCCTCGGTCGGACGGATCGCCTCGTGAGCCTCTTGCGCGCTCTTGGCCCGAGTCGTGAACAGGTTGGGCTTGTCGGGCACGTAGTTCGCGCCGAACTCGCGGCCGATCACTTCGCGCACTTGCACCAACGCGTCGTCGGAGACGCGCACCGAGTCCGTGCGCATGTACGTGATCAGACCGACCAAGCCTTCGCCGCCGACCTCGACACCTTCGTACAGCTGCTGCGCGATCATCATCGTCTTGCGCGCCGAGAAGCGCAGCATCGTCGAGGCCTTCTGCTGCAGCTGGCTGGTCGTGAACGGCGGCGTCGGACGGCGCGTCTTGGGCTTGTTGTCGATCTCCGACAAGAGGAGCGGGTCCGATCCGATGCGCGCAACGAGACCCTGAGCGCGCGTCTGATCGAGGTTCTTGTCGATGCGCTCTTCGTCGAGCCGGCGCAACTCCGCTTGGAACTGCTCACCCGTGAGCGAGAAGTGCGCGGTGACGCGCCAGTACTCCTCCTTGATGAACGCGCGGATCTCCTTCTCGCGCTCGACGATCAGGCGCACGGCGACGGACTGCACGCGTCCGGCGGAAAGACCCTTCGCGATCTTCTTCCACAGGAGCGGCGAGAGCTTGTACCCCATGATCCGGTCGAGCACGCGCCGAGCTTGCTGCGCGTTGACCTTGGCCATGTTGAGCTTGCCGGGGTGCTGGAACGCCTCGAGGATGGCCTTCTTCGTGATCTCGTTGAACACGACGCGGAAGACCTTCTTCTCGTCGACGTCGAGCGTTTCCGACAAGTGCCAGGCGATCGCCTCTCCCTCGCGGTCGAGGTCGGGCGCCAGGTAGACCTTGGGCGCGCTCTTCGCCAAGCGCCGTAGCTCGCTCACGAGCTTCGCCTTGCCGCGGATGGCGGCGTAGTCGGGCTTGAACTCGTGCTCGATGTCGATGCCGAACTTGCCCTTGGGCAGGTCGCGGATGTGCCCCATCGAGGCCCGGACCACGTAGTCGGAGCCCAGATACTTGTTGATGGTCCGCGCCTTGGCCGGGCTCTCGACGATCACGAGAGACTTGCCACGACCCTTCGGTGCGGCCTCGGCCGCGTCCTCCGGAGAGTCTTCCTCCGGGGTCTCGTCGTCGGGCTTGGCACGCTTAGTACGACTGCGACGAATCGCCGGCTTGTCCGATTCAGCTGCGCTCATGTATTGGTGTTCGGCCGTGAGGTTCGCGAGCAGGCCGACTGGCAATGAATAGGGAAGGGATTGAGCGAGTCAAGGTCGGAAGACGCGCCGGCCAGGGGAAAGGGCTGGTTCGGCCTAGTGCCTGAGTCCGGCCTGCAACCCACTACTGGAAAAAGGGTTATGGCTATCGTCCTGGCCGAGCGCGCGGCCGGCCCGCAGCCGGTTTGCAACCAACCGTTAATCGCTTGCGGGACAACGGGTTGAACTCGATCCGACGGATGAGGCGCGGAGAACGCGCGGCAAATCAGGCGGGTTCTGCAGCGAGGAGCGCCTCGATCATGCCGTCCTCGCGCGCGCGCGCGACGTGTACGCGAACACAGGCCGCCAAGCCGTCGGTGTTCCGTCCGTCGGTGATCCCGAAGTGCCATCCGTGCCAGGGACAGGTGACCTCGCCGTTCTGCACCACCCCATCTCCGAGGCTCGCGCCCTCGTGCGGACACTCGTCGTCCAGCACGCGCGGAACTCCGTCGATGCAGAAAACAGCAAGGCGGTACCCGTCGATCTCGATCACGCGTCCCGTTCCATCGTCGGGCAGTTCGTGGAGGGAGATCAGCTCGCGCCACGTCGCGCACGTTTCGCGCGCACTGCTGCAATTCCCGTCCACACAGGCAGTCTAGCCCGGCGACCTGGCGGTCGGAATCACCGGGATCCCGCGCATGGCGGGTCTCGCGACGACTGCGTCTAATCTGCTCCGCAATGATCCTCTCGAAGTTCTCGGAGACCGCGAACGATCCGCAGGGCGGTGCGTTCTGGTCGAGCTTCGACGGCCAGAGAATCGTCTTCTGCTCCATTCATACGACTGGACCAGACCCGGCGTACGACGGCGTGTTCCGACTGCAGGCGGAGCGGCGCGGAACGGAGCCCGGCTGCTGGGAGAGCTTCGACGAGCTCTGCAATCCCTTCGCGGACCATCCGGAGCGCTGGACCGCCGAAGGAGGTGCGCGGCGCATCGCGACCTCGTTGCGCGAGGAGATTCAGCGCGCACCCCCGGTGGCGGAGGTGTGGCGCGCGTTCCGAAAGTTCATCGCGGGCGGAGCGCTCGTCGCGAGCCGCATCGAGACGGTCGATCCGTGGCTCGCGCACTTCGCCGACGATCCCACCGAACGCGCGCTGAGCATTGGTGTGACCGAGATCCAAAGCCTCTTCTACCCCGGACGCGACACAGCGCGCTCCGGTGCGGGGGCTCGCATCCGCGCGCTTGGCAGCAGTCCGACACCGGCCGAATTGCGCGGCGCGCTGACGGAGTTCGTGCAGCAGCTCTTCACCGAGGATCCCGGTCTCCTGGCATTGGCCGTCGCCGGGTATGCACATGCGTGGCGCGGCTTCGCGTCCAGCGCACCCGAGGCCGCGCAGCGTCTGCGCTTCGCGCTGGCGCTCGTCGATCGGCCGAGCGCGTGGTGCACGAACGACGCGACATCGCGGGTGAAGCTGCCGGACGGCCGGCTGCGCGAGCAGATGGACGCGCACGACGCCGTCGACGACCTCCTCGATACGCTGCGGCCGCGCTGCGCGGTCCTCGGTGCGGACTTCGATGCGTTCGATACCGTGCCCGTCGAGCGCGACGAGCCCGCGCCGTTCGATCCAGCCGACGCCGTGATGCTGGATGAAGTGTTCCGCACGCATCTCGCGGCGCAGTTCGCGGCAGAATCGTCCGCGCCGCTCTCCGCCGGCTATCGTTCGGGACAGCACGACGTCGCGCGACATGTCGCGGCGACGCTCGGAGCGCACGAGATGCTCCTCGTCCATGCGCCGACCGGCACGGGCAAGACGCTCGCCTATCTCGTTCCGGCAATCCTATGGGCCGTGCGCAGCAACGTGCGCGTCGGGATCGCGACGTACACGCGTGCGCTCCAAGACCAAGCGATGGAGCGCGAGCTGCCGCGCGCGCTCGCCGCGCTCGCATCGGCGGGACTCGGCGCAACACCGCGCGTCCAGCGCTTGAAAGGCCGCGAGAACTACGTGTGCTGGCGCGCGCTGAAACAAGCCGTGCCCGGCGCGTCGGACGAAGGCGAGAGCTGGCTCGCGTGGACGATGCTCGCCCTGTTCGCCGCGACCGATCCGGAAGGTGATCTCGATCGTCTGCCGCTGCGCGCGACCTTGCCGCTCGAGGGTTCGGCGGAGCTGCAGAGCACGTTGCGTTCCCTCGTGCGCGACGTGCGCGCGCACACGGCGTGCTGTACGCACCGTGAAGATCGCAGCACGTGCGCGGCCGAGCTCGCACGCAAACGCGCCGAGCGAAGTCACGTCGTGATCACGAACCAAGCGCTGGCCCTGCACCGACCGGAGCTCTTCAAGCACCTCGTGTTCGACGAGTGCGAACACCTGCACGACCAAGCGCTGAACGCGTTCAGCCACACGCTGACCCTCGCCTCGGTGCGCAACCTGTTGCTCCGTCTGCACCGCCCAGGCGCAGGTTCGGGTAGCCGGCGTTCGCGCGCCGTGCTCGACAAGCTGCGCAAGATGGTCATCCCGGGATCTCCGACGTGGTTGGCGATCGAGAGCGCGAAGGAGTCTTGGGGCGGATTGACGGGCGCTCTCGCGCGGCTCGAGCGCGCGCTCATCGCGTTCGAGGAGTGGCGCGAGATCGAGCTGAAGCAACGCAGTGATCGCGACAGCCACTCGCTGCTTCGGGAGTACGCCGCGCGCGCCGACTCGAGCGAGCTGCGCGACAGTCGCTGCGCATTCAGCGACCACGGCAACGGGCTCGACGCCGCGCTCGCGGCAATCGCCGAACGACTCGACGAGATGCCGCTGCGCGGGGTCGCGAGCATTCGACGCGGCCTCGATCTTGCGCGCCTCGAGCTCACAGAAGTGCTGCGCGCGATCGAGGCGTGGTATCCGCTCGATGAAAACGGCCCGGTGTTTCGCCCGAGCACGTTCTACGACGTGGAACGCGATCCGAAGGGCGAGCTCGCGCTCGTAGCCCGCGTGCTCTTGCCGCACGAATACCTCGGCAGTCAGTACTACCCGCAGCTCGCGACGGCGATCTTCGTTTCCGCGACGGCCTGGTTGCAGGAGAGCTTTCAACCCGCGCTCGGCTATCTCGGCCTCGATCGCGCGGCGCACCCGACCGAGCACGAAGATCGATTGCCGTGCGTCGTGCGCACGGCGCGCGAGCCGGAGGTCTTCGACTACAGCCGCGTGCTCGTCGCCGTTCCGCGCGATGCGCCGGTTGTCACTCCGGACAAGCGAGCGTTCCTCGACTACGTGCGGCGCTTCGTCGCGTTCCTCGGCGAGCGCACGCGCGGGCGCATGCTGGTCCTGTTTACCAATGCACAGGACCTGCGTCAGGTCGGGGAAGAGCTCACCGGTTTTTTCCGCGCGCGCCGGATCCCGCTGCTCTTCCAGAACATGGAGGGCGCAAGCAAGGAGGAGCTCGGCGATCTCTTCCGTTCACGCGCCGATTCGGTGCTCCTCGGCGTCGACACGTTCTGGTACGGCGCCGACTTTCCCGGCGATACGCTCGAGTACCTCGTGATCGTCCGACTTCCCTACGGCGTGCCCGATCGCTACCACCACGCGCAGTGCGCAGCGATGGGCGCCGGCGAGCAGCGCAATCGCATCTATCTTCCGCGCGCGATCGCCAAGTTCCGACAGGGCTTCGGCCGCCTGATGCGGCGCGTCGGCGACCGCGGCTGCGTATTCCTTCTCGACGGCCGCGTCCTCGACGCGCGCCACCGCATGTTCCTGCGCGAGCTCCCGCTCGAGAACGCGCTCGAACGCCGGAGCGGAGACAGCGCCACGCACTCGGGCTCGCGGCTCGTCCGCGGGGAGACGTCGCGCTGCGTGCACGAAGCTCTGACCCACATGGATCTGGTCGCGGACGTCACGAGGCGCGGGCTCGACTTCGAGTTCGACGGCAAGCCTGCGGACCTCGCGCATCGCGACGAAGGTTTCGGCGCCCAGTACGCCGGGCGCGACATGCCGCCGCAGGCCCCGTTCGGCACCGATGCCGCAGTCGACAGGGCTCCGCGTACGCCATTGCGTACCGATGCGACGGTCGATCGTTCACCTGGCGCTCCGTTGCGCTCCGAGTCCGCGATCGATCCGCTGCCGCCGTCGACGCGGCTCGACATTCCGCTCGGAGACGTGCCGTTTTGAGTGCGCTCGACCACTGGATCGACGTGCGCGTGCTCGCGCCGCTGGGTTGGGAAGAGCTCGTCGCAGAGGCGTTGACGGTCGGACCCTGCACGACGGTCGCATTCGGCCGCAGCTCGCTCGCCGCGGATCCCGCGCCGCCGGGTTTCGACTACGTGCGCACCTGTTATCCAGGTCGCCTCGACACGCCCGCGTTGCGCCGCGAGATCGAAGCGCGGCTCATGCGAATCGCGGAGCTCGCCGATGCACCGGAGCTCGCGGACCTGCGCATCGAGTTCCGCGTGCTCCCGGCCGAAGACTACGCCAGCTCGTGGAAGAAGACGTGGAAGCCGTTTCGAGTGGGACGCCTGTGCGTCGTGCGGCCGGACGGAACGCAACGCTTGCGACCGGACGACGTGCGGCTCGTGCTCGAGCCGGGCGGCGCGTTCGGAACGGGTCGTCACGCGACGACGCGCATGTGTCTCGCCGTGTTGCAAGAGCGCGTGCGGCCGGGAACGCGCATCCTCGACGCGGGCTCCGGCAGCGGCATCCTCGCGGTCGCAGCGGTCGTCCTCGGCGCGCGGTCGGCGTTGGGTTTCGACGTCGATCCGAACGCGCAGCCCTACGCGCGCGAGCTCGCGTCGATGAACGGCGTGCAAGAGCGCTGCGAGTTCGAAATCGCTGGCTTCGAGACCCTGGCCGGCCGCAAGAGCCAGTTCGACGCCGTGCTCGCCAACATCTATTCCGACGTGATCCAGGAGCACGCGTCGACGCTCGCGCGCGCGTTGGCTTCGCGAGGATGGTTTGCGTTCAGCGGTTGTCCGATTCAACACGTCGAGAAGACATCGGCGGCGATACGCGCCGCTGGTTTCGAGATCGACGACGTGCTGGTCCGCGGCCGTTGGCACACGTACACGGGACACAAGGCGCGCTAGGCTCGAGCTCGTGAGAATCCTGTTCCTCTCGCAGCGCGTGCCGTACCCGCCCAACCGCGGCGACAAGATCACAACGTGGCGGCTCGTCGAGCGGATGAAGCGGACGCACGACGTGACGTGCGTGGCGTTCGCGCACGACGAGCGCGACATCGAAGCCGCGCAGCAGCTGTCGTCGATGGGCGTTCCGACGCGCTGGTTCCCGTACGACGATCGCAAGGCCAAGCTTCGTTCGCTGCCGCTCCTCCTCGGACAGACGCCGCTGACGCTGGGCGTGTACGGATCGCGCGAGCTGCAAGCGGCGGT
>JANOFY010000004.1:0-14515 GCA_031413895.1 Planctomycetota bacterium
CGTCGAGCGGCACGAGGTGCAAGACATCGTCGAGCACGACCACGACGCGCTCGGCTCCAGCGAGCAGAGGTACGAGTGGATCGAGGACTCTCTCGCGCAGGTGGACCCCGTCCGCGTGCACGCTCGACTGGCGTGCTTCTCCCGCGCTCGGCGCGACGCCGCGGCTGTCTTCCGCTACGCCTAGGACCGCGCGCCACGCGCGCGCAGCCGCTTCGATCGGCTCGATCGGTCCAAGGTCCGCCAGCGAGAGCGGCGAAGTCGAAGCGGACTCGCTCGCCGTATCCAAAGTGGCCGCGAGCCCCGGACCGCGCACGACGAACGCGCACAGGCTCGGCACTGCGAACTCGCGAACTACAGGCTGGCCGGTGGAGTCGAGCTCGCCTGTGACTTCCACGCGTCTTTTCGCGTAGCGCCGGAACGTCACCAACACTTGACCTGCTGCGAGCCCGCCCGCCAGCACCTCGACATCGAGATCGACGGCGTTCGCACTCGCGCCGGAGAGCTTCTGCGTGAGCGCCAGGAGCTCGCGCTCCGCTGACTCGCGCCGCGCGCGCGCGCGGTCGAACTCCGCGGTCGTCGCGCCCTTCTGCGCGAGCCCCGCGAACTCGGCGGCCGCTTGGCGCAGCGCGACGCGCAGCGCTTCGTACTTCGGTGAGCTAGCGGCCTGCCGCGAGAGCTCAGCCGAAGCAAGCGCCGCACCGCGCGTCGTCTCCGCGAAAACGAGGGACTCTCGCGCGAGTTCGGGGAGCGGCTCGAACACTCCGCAGCCCTGGGCAAAGGAGAGCGCGAGGTCGAGCTGCTGTGCCAGATTCGCGCAGCGTTCTTCCGCCTCGCGCCGGGAACTCCCGAGGATCGCGGTACGAGCCGCGTGAACCTGAGCGCGGCACACAGAGCGGATGAGCTCGGCGCATCGCTTCCTTCCCAGCTCCATCGCATCGTGCTTCGCGCCCAGCTCGCGCGCGCACTCGCGCATGATCGTCGCAGCGAGGTTCTGCCGCGCGGCCTGCACATCGGAGTGGTCGTCCGGAAGCGTGCGCAACGAGACCTCTAGGACCTTTTCGAACAGCGTCCTCGCCTCAGCGAGTTCGCCGACTCGGTAGATCGTCGTGCCGAGGTTTCGCCGCGCAAGCTGTAGATCGGGGTGATCCTCGGGCAGCGAGTGCGAGCGAACCTCCAGCACTTTCTCCTGCAACGCGCGCGCGCCTTCGAGATCGCCGAGCGTCCACAGCGTCACCGCGAGGTTCAACCGCGCCGCCTGCACCTCGGGATCGTCGTCCGGCAGCGCGCGCGAGCGCACCTCGAGCACCTGTTCTTCCAAAGTTCGCGCGCCCTGAAGGTCGCCTAGGTCCTTGATCGTCAGAGCGAGGTTCGCTCGCGCCCGCTGAAGATCGAGATGGTCGGCGGGCAACGTGCTCGAGAAGACTTCGAGCGCCTTCTCTTGCAGGGCCCGCGCCGCCTGGAGGTCGCCGAGCAACCAGAGCGTCGCGGCCAGATTGGCTCGCGCCACCTGCGGATCGGCGTAGTCGTCGGGCAGCGTGTGCGAGAACACCTCGACCACCTTCTCCTGCAAGGCCCGTGCGCCTGCGAGGTCGCCCAGCTTGCTCATCGTGATCGCCAGGCTCGCGCGCGCTCCCTGCAAGTCGGGATCGTCGTCGGACAGCGTTCGAGCGAAGACTTCGAGCACGCGCTCCTGAAGCGCCCGCGCGCCCGCGAGGTCGCCCAACGTCCGGATGGTCACGGCGAGATTGGCCCGCGCGGCCTGCAGATCCGCGTCGTCCTCGGGTAGCGCGCGCGTGCGGACCGCGAGCACCCTCTCCTGCAGGGCGCGCGCGCCTTGCAAGTCGCCGAGCTTTCGCAGCGTGATGGCGACGTTCTGCCGGGTCCGCTGCAGATCGGGGTCGTCCTCGGGCAATGCGCGCGTGCGGACCTCGAGCACCTTCTCTTGCAGCGCGCGCGCGCCTTGCAGATCGCCGAGCTCAGCGATTGCGATGGAGAGGTTTTGCCGCGCTGTCTGAAGTACGGGATCGTCGTCCGGGAGAATCGTCGAGCGCACCTCGTACACCCGCTTCCACGCGCTCGCCGCGGTGCGCATATCGAGCGCGTCCCACGCTGCGCGGCCTGCCGAGTCCAAGAGCTTGAGCCACGCCGCGTCTTGCTCCGGCTTCGGCCGTGAGAGCAAGTCCGTCACCACTTCGAGCACGATCGCGCTCGCTGCAGCGTAGTCGCCCGCCTTTCGCGCAATGTTCGCGTCGGTGATCAGATCGCGTTGGACTGCGAAATCACCGGCGGACGCACTCGTGCTCCCTTGTACCAGCGGCAACGCGCGCGCCCAGCTGAGCGACGTGAGCGCGCACGCAGCAAGCACGAAGAGGAAGCTCTGTCGAGCATGGCGAATGAGTTCAACTTTCACGTCGAAGTGTCCGATCGATCCCCCCCACTCGGCCCGCGGGATGAGTTCGCGTTCGACGCACTCATACGAACAGTCCCGCGATCGTCGCCGTCATGCACGTCGCGATCGCGCCCGCGAGCATCGCCTTGAACGCCAG
This sequence comes from Planctomycetota bacterium, assembly GCA_031413895.1. Classification (GTDB taxonomy): domain Bacteria; phylum Planctomycetota; class UBA1135; order UBA1135; genus JANLUN01. Next base: position 2,547 of record JANOFY010000004.1, read on the forward strand.
GCGCGCGATGTCGCCGCGGCGCTCGGGCACGAGCTGCGACGTGCCCCCGATCTGGACGCCGATCGACGCCAGGTTCGCGAAGCCGCACAGCGCGTACGTCGCCATGCGCGCGGAACGTGCATGCTCCAGCGCATTCGCCGCGGCGCGCTCCGGCTGCAGCGCGGCGAGATGCTGGTAGGCGATCAGCTCATTGAGCGCGAGCTTGGTGCCGAGCAAGCTGCCGACGCCTTGGCAGTCGTGCCAGCCCTCGATGCCGATGGCCCACGCGACCGGCGCGAAGACCCAACCGAAGAGTCGCGAGAGCGAGAGCCCGCCCTCCAATGCGAGCACCTCACCGAGCCACTCGAGCGGCCAGTCGACGAGCATCACGAGCGCCGTGAACGCAATCAGCATCGCGATCACGTTGAGATAGAGCTTCAGCCCGTCGGCGGTGCCGTTCGCCGCGGCCTCGAGCACATTGCTCGCGCCGCGATCGATGACGAGCGGCACCTTGCCGGCCGTCTCCGCGCGCTGCACCTCCGGCCGCACGATCTTGGCGCACACGAACGCAGCCGGAGCGCTCATCACCGACGCGCTCAAGAGATGCGGCGCGTACTCGGGGCCGAGGAAGCCCATGTACACCGCCATCACCGATCCCGCGATCGTCGCGAAACCGGCGGTCATCATCGCGTTGAGCTCCGACAGCGTCATGCGCGCGAGATACGGGCGCACGGCGAGCGGCGATTCGGTCTGGCCGACGAAGATCTCCGCCGCGACCGCCATCGATTCGGCGCCGGAAACACCGAGGAACGCGCTCATCACACGACCGAGCGCCCAGATCACGACCTGCATCACGCCGAGGTAGTAGAGAACTCCCATCAGCGCCGCGAAGACGAGGATCACGACGAGGCCCGTGCCCGCGAACGCGAACACGAAACCCGCGGGACCTTCGGCTTTGGCGAGCGAGCCGAACACGAGCTCCGCTCCCGGTACGGTGCGCGCCACCAGCGCCTGCACGCCGTGCGCGACGCTCGCGAATACCGCGCTGCCTGAGTCGGTGCGCAAGATCCACAGGCCGAGCGCGAGTTGCAGCGCGATCCCCCACAGCACGACGCGCCATGGAAAGCGATCACGCCGGCTCGAGAGGAGCCAGCACGCGCCGCAGAGCAGCACGAGCCCGAGCGCAGCGCGAGCAACTAGCATGGGCGCGACTCATGGGAGCTTGCGGACACTCGGTCTGCAAGCGCGAAGGCTCGCACCGTGCTCGAACAGCCCGTCAGAGGGTTGACCGTCTCCCCGGGTTGCGTTCGCCGAGCCGGGACGCGCGCTCGAGCGGTGGACAGCGTCTGCTGCGCCAGCGAGACTCCGGCCATGAAGCGACTCGCGATTGCATTCCTCGTGCTCGTCCTGGCCGGTTCGGCGCGTGCCAGCGACCGGGCCACGAAGAATGCCGTGCTCGTCCTCGTCGACGGACTGCGCTGGCAGGAGGTGTTCAGCGGCGCCGACCGCACGCTGATCGAGCACGAGAAGGGCCGCGTCGCCGAGCGCGAAGCGCTGCTGCGCAACTACTGGCGCGAGGACGTCGCCGCCCGTCGTGCCCAGCTCATGCCGTTTCTCTGGAACACGATCGCGCGCCAAGGGCAGCTCCTCGGCGATCGAACGGCGGGCTCGCCCGCAACGGTCGAGAATGGCCTGAAGTTCAGCTACCCGGGCTACAGCGAAATGCTCGTCGGCTTCCACGATTCGCGCATCGACAGCAACGCGAAGACGCCGAATCCAAATGTGACCGTGCTCGAGTTCTTGCATGGTCGACCGGGATTCAGAGGCCAGGTCGCCGCGTTCGGCGTGTGGGACGTCGTACCGTCGATCGTGAACCGCGAACGCTGCGGGTTCTTCGTGAACGCGGGCTTCGAGCCGGTCCTCGCGGAACCGATCTCGCCCGAGCAAGCCCTGCTGAACCGATTGAAGTCCGAGCTGCCGAAGCAGTGGGAGTCGATGCCGCAGGACGCGATCGGATTCCACGCGATGCTCGAGTACGTGAAGGTGCACGCGCCGCGCGTCCTCTACTTCACGTTCGGCGAGACGGACGAGTTCGCGCACGCAGGCCGCTACGACCATTACCTCGACGCTGCGCGGCGCACCGACGACTTCGTACGCGAGCTGTGGGCCACGTTGCAGTCGATGCCGAGCCACCGCGGCACGACGACGATGATCATCGCCGCCGACCACGGCCGCGGCCGCGGACCCGACGACTGGGACAAGCACGGCGAGGACGTCGCCGGGGCCGAGGAGATCTGGATCGCAGCGATCGGGCCCGACACGCCGCCGCTCGGCGCGCGGCGCGACGCGGGACCGGCGACGCAGGCTCAGATCGCGGCCACGCTCGCCGCGGCGCTGGGCGAGGACTGGTGTGCCGCGGAGCCGCGCGCGGCGAAGCGGATCGTGGGACTGCTGCGCTGACGCACTGCCGGGCGGCGCCCTAGTCAGGTTCGCCCGTGAGCACCCACGCGGCCCAATCACGCGTCGAGTACTTCGGCGCGCCGTGCTCGTCCTTGGCGTTGCGCAGCGACATCTTCGCTTCCCACAGCGCTCGCCACTTCGGTTTCTTCTCCACCCATAGACGCCGATAGAAGTCGAGCATCAGCTCCTTCGTCGCTTCGTCCGGCACTTTCCACAGGCTCGTGATCACGCTGCGCGCGCCGGCCATGTGCAGAGCTCTTTGCAGACTCGCCACTCCCTGACCCGCGCGGCGCGTACCCACGTTGGTCTCGCACGCCGACAGCACGGCCAGCTCGCAGTTCGCGAGATCGAGCGTCGACAGCTCTTCCGCCGTGATCAGCCCAGGCACTCGGCCCGCGGGATCCGCCGGCAGGCTTGCGCCCGCGAGCGCGATACCACACAGGAGCATCGGGCTCATGCGTCGCGCTTGCTCGGCACCCTGCGCGCGCAATTCCGCTCCCATGCGTTCGTTCGGCAGCGCGCGATCGTTCCACGACAGGATCGATTCGGGTGCAAACCAGCCATGCGTCGCAATGTGCAGCCAGCGCGCGCTCGGTGCAAGCAACGCGAGCCGCTCCCGCGTCGCATCCGCGCCCTGACACAGATGCGACACCCGATCGCTGTGCGACTGCTCGGTGAAATAACGCGCGATGCCGCGCACTTCCGCGTCCGTGGCTGGGAGCGGAGAGAACCCGTCACACCACGCGCCTCCGCGCAGGCTGCCCGCCTGGTCGGACGTGCGTCGTCCGGTCGCGGCAGCCAACGTGCCATCCTCCACGTCGACTTCAGCGGCTCCGTACTCGACGGCACCGATCGCGACGAGATCGCCCGGCTGTATGGGCCGCTCGTCGCGCCGCAACAGCTCCGTGAGCGTCGCTCGCGTCTCGATTCGCCATCGCTCTCCGGCGAGCGCGCCGCCGCCGGCCGGCAATGCGTCGAGCGGCACGAGGTGCAGGACGTCGTCGAGCGCGAAGATGGCGCGCTCGACGCCGGCCAGCGCGGGCTGCAGCGGATCGAGCACGAGTTCGCGCAGCTCGGTACCACGCGCCTCCAAGTCGTCCGCCGACACCGTGCCTGGTGCAACCCCCACGCCGCGGTCGGCGTGCGTTCCGCCCAGCGCGACGCGCCATGATTCGACCGCGCGCTCGATCCTGTCCACGGGCCCGAGCTCGACGCGCACCACGCTCGCCGTCGCGGGCTCCGTGCCGCGTCGCACGACAAACGCGCACAGATGATCGACGGGGCGGTTCTCCACTGCGCGCGCCCGACGTTCTCCATCGCCGGAACGCCATTCGACACCCGCGCGCTGGTAGCTGCGAAAGCCGATCGCCGCCTCGCCTGGGCGGAGCCGCGCGCCAAATGCGTCGACGTCGAGTTGGAGCACTCGAGCTACATCGTCCGATAGCTCGCACGCGAGCGACAGGAGCGCGCGCTCGGCGCTCTCGCGCTCAGCCAGCGCACGCTGGTAGCTCTCGCTCGTCGCGCCGGCGCGCGAGAGGGCCGCGAGCTCGTCGCCTGCGCGTCGCAAGTCCTCGCGCAGCTCGGCGTACCCGCGCGAGCCGGCTGCGCGCAGCGATAGCGCGGCCGAGACCAACGCCGCGCTACGCGTCGTCTCCGAGAGCACCAGCGCTTCACGTTCGAGTTCGGGTCGCGCGTCGAAGACGCCGTAGCCTTGTGCGAACGACAGCACGAGCCCGAGCAGCGTGCCCAGGCGACCGCAGCGCTCCTCGGCTTCGCGAACCGAGCCCGTGAGCAGCGCCGCCCACGCCGCGTGCACCTGTGCGCGGCACAAGTCGCGCACGAGTTGCGCGCCACGATCGTGCTCGGCTCGCAGTCGATCGTCCAGCGCGGGCGAGGCTGCGCCGGCCCGATCGCGGGCCGCCTGCAACGCGATCGTGACCACGAGGTTCGAACGCAGTCGCCGCAGCCCGTCGAATCCGTCCGGGAGCGATCGCGTGGCGGTGGCGACCACCCTTTCCTCGAGTTCGCGCGCTGCATCGAGCTCACCCATGAGCTTGAGCGTGACCGCCAGATTGCTGGCCGCGAGAAGTCGATCCCAATTGGCCTCTGGGCGAGTTCGCTCGCACACCTCGAGCACGGCCGCCTCGAGCGCGCGCGCGCCCTCGAGATCGCCAGCGTCCTTGATCGTCCCCGCCAGGTTCAGTTGCGCGCTCAGCAACTGGAAGTTGTCCTCGGGCAGACTACGCGAGAGCACGGCGAGCACCTGCTCTTCGAGTGCTCGCACGCCTTCGGTTTCGCCCAGAGCGCGCAACGTGACCGCCAGGTTGCCGCGCACGGCTTGCAGATCGAGATGGTCCTCGGGATAGGCTTTCGAGAGCACTTCGAGCACGCGTTCGCCCAGCGCACGGGCGCGCGGGTAGTCGCCCAAAGCCTGGAGCGTCATGGCGAGGTTCGCACGTGAACGCTGGAGCAGCGGATGATCCTCCGGAAGCGTGCGCGCGTGCACAGCCTCGACCTTCTCTGCGAGCGAGCGCGCGCGGGTGTACTCGCCCCGGGTCATGAGCGCCGTCGCGAGACTCCCGCGCGCCATCGTGAGCTCCTCGTGATCGTCGGGTAGCGTGCGCTGCAAGACCTCGAGGACTTGCTCCTGCATGGCCAGCGCTTGGTCGATCTCGCCGAGCCGCATCAAGGTCAACGCGAGGTTGCGGCGCGCCATCTGGATGTTGACGTCGTCGGGCGGCCGCGTGCGCACGAACGCGTCGAGCACTTCCTGTCCGAGCACTTTCGCCGTCTGAAAGTCGCCCAGCGCCTCGAGCATCGCCGCGACGTTGCCGCGCGTGCCCTGCAGCTCACGATGGTCCGGCGCGTGCGTGCGCGATCGATGGCGGAGCACGCGCGTCCAAGCATCGACGGCTTGGCGCTGGTCGTCGATGCCGTACGCTTCCATTCCGAGCGTCCACAGGGCGCGCGACACGCGCTCGCTGTGCTCACCGCCCGCGACCGTGCCGAGTGCACCGATCGCATCGCGCGCCATGCTGCGCGCGACATCGAGCTCGCCCGCCGCCACCTGCTCTCGGAGCAGCGCCACCGTCGATTGCGCCTGCTCGGCGGCGGCGCGCGTGTCGTCGGTTTCGGGCGCGGCGACCAAATGCAGCGAGAACCTACCCACGCGTCCAGGCTGCGACGCCGCGGAAACGATCAAGAGCGTTCGCCCGCGCTCGACTTCGAAGCTCGAGTAGGGAGTCGAACCGCCACCTGAATTGTCGTCCTCCCGCACGGGCGAGCTGTCGGCTCGCTCGATGCGCAGGCAGAGGTCGAGCTCGGTGGTCCCTTCGACCGTGGTCCACACGTGCAGCCTGCCATCGAACTCGGGCACGTACTCCACGAACTCGGCCAAGCCGCGGCCCTCGAGGAGTGCGTCACTCGCGTCGATCTCGAGCGCGATGACGCGATCGAAGGGGGACGGGCGAGTGGGCTCGAGATCGTGGACCTGCACGGGAGCCAAGGCCAGAACGACGCGCGCGCTGAGCGCTCCAAGTCGGATTCCAACTCCCGCGTGCACGGTGCGCATGTTATGCGGGCGGCGCCATCGGCGCCGAAGAGCCTGACCGTGCCCGCTAATCCGGCTCGCCCGTGAGCACCCACGCGGCCCAATCGCGCGTCGAGTACTTCGGCGCGCCGCGCTCGTCCTTGGCGTTGCGCAGCTGCGTCTTCGCCTCCCACAGCGCCTGCCACTTCGGCTTCTTCTCCACCCACAGGCGACGATAAAAGTCGAGCATCAGCTCCTTCGTCGCTTCGTCGGGCACCTTCCAGAGCGACGTGATCACGCTGCGCGCACCGGCCATGTGCAACGCCTTCTGCAGGCTCGCCACGCCCTGACCCGCGCGACGCGAGCCGACGTTGGTGTCGCACGCGCTGAGCACCGCGAGCTCGCAGTTCGACAGATCGAGCGTTGAGATCTCATCGGCCGTGATCAGTCCTGGCGCTCCATCGTGCGCGCGCTCGGGAAGGTTCGCGTCCGCCAGTGCGAGCCCGCACAGGAGCATCGGACTCATGCCCTGCACCCGATCTCCACTGCTTTGACGCAAGCCGAGCCCCGCGAGCTTGTCGAGCGGCTCCGGATCCTGCCACGAGCGGATCGACTCGGGCGCGAACCAACCGTGCGTCGCCAGGTGCAGGAACCGCGCGTTCGGCGCGAGTTCCTTCAAGGCCTCGCGCGTCGCGGTCGGACCCGCGCTCATTTCCACAGCCGCTTCACCACGCAGCCCCGCGTACAGGTGCGCGAGGCCACGTACCTCGGCGCCCGTGGCCGGAAGCGCCGAGAAGCCGTCCGCCCACGCGCTGCCGCGCAAGACGTCGGCCGTTCGCGCCGCGCCCTCGGCGGACTCGGTCATCGCGCGCGTCGTTTCGCTCGCGTCGCTGTCGCGACCGGATCGTACTCGACTCGTCTCCGCGGCAGCGATCATCACGGGTGCGCCGTAATCGACGTCTCCGAACGCCACGAGTGAGCCCGCGTGGTCGGCGTCGAGGGGCTCACGGACGCGCACGATCTCCGCAAGCGTCGTGCGCGTCTCGATGCGCCAACGATCGCCGACGCACGCGCCGGACTCCCCGTCTTCGGCCGATTGCGAGCCCAGCGGCAACGCATCGAGCGGCACGAGGTGCAGCACGTCGTCGAGCGCCAGGATGATCCGCTCGGCGCCAGCGAGCGCGGGCGAGAGCGGGTCGAACACGCTCACGCGCAGACGCGCACCCAAAGCGCGCGCATCTCGCGCGACCACCGCTGCTGTCGCCGCCGTGCCGCGTGTGCCCGTCCCGGCGCCCAGCGCGGCGCGCCATTCGCGCACGGACTCTTCGATCGGCGCGATCGGACCGAGATCGACCAGCTCGAGCGGCTTGAAGGAGCTCGAGCCGCTCGCCTGAGTGGACGCTCCGCCGCGCACGACGAATGCGCACAAGCATTCCTCGGATGTGCTCGTCACGTTCTCACCGGTCGAGTCGACCGTGATCCGTGATCGCGTGAATCGCCGGAAGCCGACGGCCGCGGTGCCGACTCCGAGATCATCGGCGAGGGAGCGGGCGTCGATCTCGAGGCCGCGGGTGTCGTCAGCCGGCATCGTGCCCGCCAGCGCCGAGAGTTCGCGCTCCGCCGCTTCACGTTTCGCGCGCGCGCGATCGAGCTCCTCGTTCGCGGCGCCTCGCTGAGCGAGCGCCGCGAGCTCATCGCTCGCCTCGCGCATCGCTGTCCTGAGCTTTGCGTAGCTCGGCGACTTCACCGCCGCCCGCGCGATCCCGGCCGCGGCGATCGCCGCGCCGCGCGTCGTCTCCGAGAACTCGAACGCCGGTGAAACGAGTTCGACAAGCGGCCCGAGTTCCCCGAGTCCCTGGGCGAACGACAGCGAAGCGCCGAGATCCTTCGCCGTGCTCCAGCAACGCTCCTCGGCCTCGCGCGCACTGCTCCAGAGAATGGCGGTTCGCGCTGCGCGGACCCGCGAGCGGCACACGTGGCCGATCAGTTCCGCGCACCGCGCTCGACCGGCTTCCCAATCTCGTGTGCGCTCGCCGTTCTTCCCGATCGCGCTGCGCGTGAGCTCGATCGCGGTCGTTCGAGCGACTGCGACTCGCTCCCGCTGCAAGTCGGCGTGATCGTCGGGCAGCGCGCGCGAGGAGACGTCGAGCACCTGCTCGAACAGGGCCCGCGCCCCCGCTATGTCGCCCCCGACCTCGAGCGTGTGGGCGAGGTTCGACCGCGCACGTTGCAAGGCCGGGTGCTCGTCGGGCAGCGTGCGCGAGGAGATCTCGAGCACCTCGTCGAACAGAGCCCGCGCGCCGGCCAAGTCGCCCAGGGAAGCGAGCGTCGCGGCGAGATTTCCCCGCGAGATCTGCATGTCGGGGTGCTCGTCCGGCAAGGTGCGCGAGCGCACGTCGAGCACTTTCTCGAACAAGACCCGCGCGCCGGCAAGGTCGCCCTGAGCGTAGAGCGTCGCGGCGAGGTTCAACCGCGCCAGCTGCAGGTCGGGATGCTCGTCGGGTAGCGCGCGCGAGCCGACGTCGAGCACCTTCTCTTCGAGGGCCCGCGCGCCGGCGAGGTCGCCCTGGGAGTGAAGCGTCGAGGCCAGGTTCAACCGCGCATTCTGCAGGCTCGGATGTTCGTCCGGCAGCGTACGCGAGTTGATCTCGAGCACCTGCTCGAACAAGGCCCGCGCGACGGGAAGGTTGCCCTGATCCCTGAGCGTGTGGGCGAGGCTCGACCGCGCACGTTGCAAGTCGGGGTGCGCGTCGGGCAGCGTGCGCGAGTAGACCTCGAGCACCTTCTCCTCGATGAGCCGCGCACGGAGTAGGTCGCCCTGAGACTTGACCGTCGCGGCGAGGTTCAACCGCAAGCGTTGCAACTCGGGGTGCTCATCGGGCAGCGTACGCGAGAGCACGTCGATCGCTTTCTCGTACAAGGCGTGCGCGCCGGCCAAGTCGCCCTGAGCGCCGAGGATCGTGGCGATGTTCGTCCGCGCGATCTGCAGGTCGGGGTGGTCCTCCGGGAGCGTGCGCGAAGCAGCCTCGAGCACCTTCTCGTAGAGGGTCTGGGCGCCGGGTAGGTCGCCCAGGGCGTGGAGCGTCGCGGCCAGATTCTGCCGCGCCATCCGCAAGTCGGGGTGCTCGTCGGACAGCGTGCGCGTCTTGATCTCGAGCAGCTTTTCGACCAGAGCCCGCGCGCCGGCCAGGTCGCCTTGCGCGAAGAGCGTCGCTGCAAGGTTCTGTCTCGCCCCCAGCACGTCGGGGTGCTCGTCCGAGAGCGTGCGCATGCGGGCCTCGAGCACTTTCTCCTGAAGTGCGCGCGCGCCGGAGAAGTCGCCTTGGGCGAAGCGCGTCGCGGCCAGGTTCAATCGCACACTCTGCAAGTCGCGGTGCTCATCCAGCATCGTGCGTGAGCGCACCTCGTACACCCGCTCCCACGCCGCGGCCGCCGTGCGCCAGTCCTGCGCCTGATATGCGGCGCGACCCGCGGCATCCAACACGACCAACCACTCCGCGTCCTGCTCGGAATCCGCTCGCGCGAGCAAGTCCATTACGACCTCCGCCGCCTTCGCGCGTGCTGCGCCTTGGTCGCCCGCCGTCCACGCCGCCTTCGCCTCGTTGATTCGCTCGCGGTGTGACGACCAATCCGTAGCCGGCGCGACTGCACCCGATTGCGTCGACGCCGGCCACGATCGAGCACTCGCTCTCGCGCAAACGAGTGGAACGAGCGCCATCAGCGCGATCGTGCGAGCGAGTTGCATGGCGAATGGCGGAACGGCTGCGCGGCGTCCCGCTGCATGTCTCGGCCGGGACGTCTGCATGCTACTTCAAGGCGACTTCGCTTCGCGCTTCGACCCTCTGAGCGTCGGTGCGCACTCCGCCGGTCGAACGGTCCGATGCATCGCGCCCGCGGGTGTCGAAACCGCAACGACGCGGGAGAACGGGGAGAGGGGCCTCTGAGGGGCTGAAGATCGAAAAAAGCAGCCACTCCCGCTTCCGTTCACCCAAGTACCCATTCTCAGCGATCGTGCGAAGTCGCGCGGCTCTCGTTCAGACGATCGCAAGGTATGAGGGACACAGGAGCTTCGATGCGGCGCCGTGGCGCCCCTCATGCTTCGACGCCCGACAAACTCGCGCGGCGATGCCGCGTAGACCGCGCCCGCCTTGCAGAAACGTTGCATCACCGGCCGAATCCATGCGCTACCTTCTTCGCGCTGGCTGGCTGGCCGGCGCTCCCCCGCCACGAACCGGAACCTCGCCCAACCAGGAGTCATCATGAAATTCATTCGACCGATTTGGACACTCGTCCCGCTGCTCGCGCTCACGCCCGTTGTCTTGGCCGTCCAAGACAAGACGGACAAGGAAGGCGCGAAAGCCGAGAAGAGCCAGAAGACGCCGCCGCCGACCAAGGACCCCAACGCTCAGGCCGAAGCGGCCGCGATCGGCACGAAGGCGCCGAGCTTCACGCTCAAGGACACCGACGGCAAGGACGTCAAGCTGGCCGACTACGCCGGCAAGATCATCGTCCTCGAGTGGTTCAATCCGCAGTGCCCGTTCGTCGTGACGGCACACGAGAAGGACGGCGCGCTGCGCGACATGTCGGCGAAAGTCGCACGCGAAGGCGTCGTGTGGCTGTCGATCAACTCGGGCGCGCCGGGCAAGGAAGGCGCGGGCCTCGAGATCAGCAAGAAGATGCGCGAAGAGTGGAAGATCGGGAACCCGGTCCTCATCGACGAGAGCGGTGACGTCGGCCGCATGTACGGCGCCAAGACGACGCCGCACATGTTCATCATCGACGCCAAGGGCCTGCTGGCCTACCGCGGCGCGCTCGACAACGCGCCCAGAGGCAAGGTCGATGGCGACAAGAAGATCAACTACGTCGACGACGCGCTGGCCGAGCTCAAGGCCAGCAAGCCCGTCACGACGAAGGAGACCCGCGCCTACGGCTGCAGCGTGAAGTACGGCGCCAAGCCGTAATCACGCCTTCTAACCAGCGGCTCGAACGCCGCCCGTATTGAGAGCCCGTGCCGCGCGCACGGGCTCTTTCATTTTCCTGAGGGCGGAGCGCGCGCTTCGTTCGCGGACTGGCTGTTCTCGCCCGCTACGTTGTGCTCTCTTCTCGAGAGCCCCACTTCCTGCTGCCGTGCCTCCGCGTTCACCGTCCTCCGCTTTCGCCGCACTCGAGCATCGCAACTTCCGGCTTCTATGGTGGGGCCAAATCGTCTCGACGTCGGGCTCGATGATGCAGAACGCGGCCGTGCTGTGGCACGTGTCGCTGCTCGTTGCGCCGGAAGACAAAGGACTCGCGCTCGGGCTCGTCGGGCTCGTCAAGTTCGTTCCGATCGTCGTCTTCTCGCTCATCAGCGGCGTCGTCGCCGACGCGCTCGACCGGCGCAAGCTGATGCTCATGACGCAATCGGGCATGACGCTCATCGCGGCGATCATGGCGTGGATCACGTACCGCGGACTCGACGACGCGTGGCCCATCTACGTGTTGACGGCTTTGTCGTCGGCCGTCGGAGCCTTCGACGGTCCCGCACGACAATCGCTCGTGCCGGCGCTCGTTCCCACGCGCCACTTTCCGAACGCCATCAGCCTGAACACGATCATGTTTCACCTGGCAGCGGTGATCGGGCCGTGGATGGCGGGCGAGACGATCGCGCGCTGGAGCGTAGGCACGGTCTACGCGATCAACGCGCTGTCGTTCGTGGCCGTGATCTTCGCGCTGCTCGCGATGCGCGACGTCCCGGAGCGCGCGGCGTCGAGCCGCACCGACATCAGCCTGCGCTCCGCGCTCGAAGGCCTGAAGTTCGTGTTCCACGCGCCGATGATCCGCTCGACGATGCTGCTCGATTTCTTCGCGACGTTCTTTTCGTCGGCGACGGCGCTCTTGCCCATCTTCGCGCAAGACATCCAGGCCGTCGGACCGCAGGGCTACGGCCGACTCTCCGCCGCACCCGCGATCGGCGCGCTCGTCGCGGCGGCGATCATGGTGCCGAGCGCGGATCGCATCGTGC
>JANOFY010000005.1:0-6487 GCA_031413895.1 Planctomycetota bacterium
GGTCGGGTGGCATGGGGCGCTCTACAATTGCAGGAACGACGTGCGTCGCTCGATCCGCCGCTTTTTTTCGAGCGATCCCGCCAAAAGCGTTCTGCAAAAACACTTAGGCGCTGAACATGCCTGTCAATTCCAGCTGACGTCGGGAGGCATGTCTTCGAGTCCAGCCGCGTCGCGACCGAGAGAGCGCAACACGCGCCGCCACACGACTTCGGGGTCCGTCTCGAAAATCCACGCGCGGTCGAGGGGCGCCGGGATCCAAGCTCCGCTCGCGAGCTCCCCCTCGAGCTGGCCCGCACCCCAACCGGAGTACCCCAGGATGAGTCGCACGTGTCGCTCGGCGCGTTCGCCGTCCCCCGCGACGTAGGTCGCCAGGTTGTCGAGCTCGCCGCCGAGCCACAACCCGCGCCCCAACTCGAAGCCGCCCGGGATGGATTCCGGCGCGCAGTGCAAGAACTGCAGCGTGTCCAATCCGACCGGCCCGCCCGTGTACACGCGGACCTTCTCGCTCGACAGCAGCGGGTGGTCGGGCAGCAGCAAGTCGACCGTGAGCGTGGCTGGCCGGTTGATCACGAGGCCGTACGCACCTTCGCGCGTGTGCTGGCACATGAGCACGACCGCGTGCATGAAGTTCGGATCGCGCATGTCGGGCGCGGCGGCGATCACGGTCCCGGGTTCGGTCGAGAGATCCATTGGAAAGGGCCCTAGCGCTCGAAACCGGAGCACACCACGACGGGTTGCGGCGGGTACTTCGTGAAGCGCGGGTCGGTGCGCGCGCGTTGACACAAGAAGAAGGTCGATCCCTTCTCCGACCTCACGATCTTCACGTGCACGCACTCGGAACAGAGCGAGCGCAACACGCTCTGCGGCGGCGGAGTGCGCGCTCCGCGCTCGTTCTGGCCGTCCGGCGTCGCGCGAGCGTTCACACCACGAGCTCCGGCGGCCCGCTCGCGATGCGCTCGAGCCGGATCACGCACTCGACGTGCGGCGTGTGCGGGTAGAGATCGATCGGCCGGATGCGCGCGACGCGGTAACCGTTTGCGCAGAGCGACGCGCAGTCCGTCGCCGCGCTCTTGGGATTGCACGAGACGTACACGATGCGGCGCGGCGCGAGCTGCGCGATCTGCGGCACGACGCGGGGATGCAACCCCGCGCGCGGAGGATCGACGACCACGACGTCGGGCCTGAGTTCGGAGCGCGCTGCGAGCAACTCCTGCACGTCGCCAGCGAGGAACTCGACGTTCGCAAGGCCATTCTGACGAGCGTTCGCGCGCGCGTCGGCGACGGCGCTCGGCAACTGCTCGAACCCCACGACGGCCCGCGCCTGTGACGCGAGGATCAGCGCGATCGCTCCCGTGCCGCAGTAGAGGTCGTACACGAGCTCAATGCCGGTCAATCCGGCTTCCTCGCGGATCATCTCGAAGAGCACCTCGGCTTGCGCGGTGTTCGTCTGGAAGAACGAATCGGCCGAGATCGTGAACGTGATGCCGCACGCGCGCTCGCGGATCGATCCCTGGCCGTGGATCGTGCGCGTGAACTCTCCGCGCGCGACCGATGCGGTGCCCGTGTTGATGCTGTGGACGAACGTCGTGATCTCGGAATGGCGCTCCAGGATCGCGCGCGCGTACGCATCGATCGCATCGAGCCGGCCGTCCGGCGGACTCGACGTCACGAGGTGCACCATGATCTCGCCGGTCGCTCGCGCGCTGCGCAGCACGAGATGACGCAGGAGCCCGGTGTGGGTCTCGACGTCCCACGGCGCGAGTTCGGCGGCGCGAGCGAGCTCGCGCGCGCTCGCGAGAATGCGGTCGCACGGTTCGCTCTGGATGGCGCACGATTGCACGTCGATCACCTTGCGGTAGAAGCGCGCGGCGTGGAGACCGAGCGCGAAGCCAACCTCGGCGCCTTGCGGTTCGTCGAGATCGACCCAGCGCCGGCTCGAGAACGTGAACTCCATTTTGTTGCGGTAGCGGAAGAGCTCGGAGGCGGGAACGACTGGGTCGACGTCGAACGTCGACCCGAGGCCGAGGCCGAGGTGCGCCGCGAACGCACTCACGACGAGGCGTAGCAGTCCGTCGAGCTGCGCCTCGTATCGCTGATCCTGCAAGCTGCAGCCGCCGCACGTCCCAAAGTGCGCGCAACGCGCGGCGACCGCGTGCGGACTGTGTTCGATGCACTCGAGCGCGTAGGCCTCGGCGCGATCGCCGCGCCGGCGCAGGATGCGCGCCTTCACGAGCTCGCCCGGCCGCGCGCGGCGCACGTGCACGTCGACGCTGCCGAGCTTCGCCCGCGCACGGCCCCGGTCGTCGAACTTCTCGATGCGCAGCAGGACTTCGTCGCCCGCGCGCGGCTTGCGCGTGAGCGGCGCGACGGGCGCCGGCGCCGCGAGAGTGCGCTCGTCGGTCACTCGGCCGATCCTTCCGCGTAGTGCACGCGCGAACTCGGATGAATATCCGCGCCAGCCTCGGGGTGCGCCTCGTACGTCCCGTCGTTCGCGGGCAACGGAACTCCGGCGCGCACGAGCGCCGTGTAGGTTCCAAGACACACGACGTTCGCCAGGTTCAGGCTGCGCACGCCCGGTCGAATCGGGACGTACACGCACCGATCGCGGTGCGCATCGAGCAGCTCGCGTGGCAGCCCACGCGTCTCGCCACCGAACACGAGGACGTCCTCGGGCGAGAAGCGCGTCTCGAAGAGCGACGTGCCGCCGCGCGCGGTGAAGAGGTGCATCCGCTCGTGCAACGGGCGCGTGCTCGCGCGATCGAGCGCGCGGGTCAAGTCGCTCCAGGACCGGTGGACGACGAGGTCGACCATCGGCCAGTAGTCGAGTCCCGCGCGCTTCAGGTAGCGATCCTCCAGCGAGAAGCCGAGCGGCTCGACGAGGTGCAATCGCAATCCGAGCGCGGCCGACAAGCGTGCGGCGCAACCGCTGTTGTGCGGGATCTCGGGCGCGACGAGGACGATTTCCATCCGCGAGAGCGTAACCGACCTTCCGTCGAACGAGCCAGCGGACAGCCGGCACGCGTGCTAGAGTGCGCGGCGCATGCCCACACGAGAGATCAAGCTCGAATCCGCCGCGTTCCTCGACTCGTCGCAAGCACACGCGCTCGCCCATATTCCGCGCGACGGCGTGAAAACGATCGTCGACCGCTTCCTGACCTGCGTCTACGACGAGATCGGCAAGGCGCCGAGGTTCCTCGACGGCGACGACATGCACTCCATCGTCGGCCACTTGTTGCCGGGCCACTTCGGACGCAAGGACCCGCTCGCCGAACACGCGATCCAGGTCCTCGAGGCGTACGTCGCGTTCCTCGGCGAGAACGCGATCGTCAGTCAGTTCTTCGAGGTCCAGCACGCGCTCGTCTCCACCGCACCCGAGTTCGAGCAAGCGGTCCGCACCGGCTCCGCCGTCCACCACCACGCGCCGCAATCGAAGACGAAGCCGTTCGTGCACCAGGCGACGAAGGTCGGTCGCAACGACCCGTGCCCGTGCGGCAGCCAGAAGAAGTTCAAGCAGTGCTGCGCCCGCCTCGGCGGCTGAACCGGCTCGGCGCGTGAAGTCCGGCCCCGCCGGCGCGGGAACCTGACGGAGCCGGCCTGCGTCCAAGGCCCCGCCCCCCGCTAGTCCACGCGATTCTCGCGCTCACTTTCTGGCAGATGAGCTCGCGAATCCGAGGCACAATGTAAGGAAGCGCTCCGCACAGCCCGACCCGAGAAAGCACTTCATGCTGAGAACCCCGCGCCTTTCGCTCTTCCTGCTCGCCACCGCATTCCTTTCCACACCGGCCGCGTTCGCGCACGACGGCGACCCCAAGCTCCTCGACCGCAAGCCGGGCATCCCCGGGCCGGGTTGGACGGGCGCGCAGCGACGCGGGCCGGGCGGCAACTTGAACGGCAGCCTGATCTACTTCCCCGCGCGCGGCGTCCAGCTGCTCGCGTGGATGTCGCTCACCGACCTCGGCGTGCCGCTCTCGGGGAACGGAAACAGCTGCTTCGGCTACGTGGCGCCCAGTGGGCGTGAGTACGCGATCATGGGCCTCTCGAACGGCACCGCGTTCATCGAGATCACGCAGCCTTCGAATCCCGTCGTCGTGGCGCAGATCACGGGACCGCAGAGCCTGTGGCGCGACATGAAGGTGTTCGGAACGCACTGTTACGCGGCGAGCGAAGGCGGCAGCGGCATCCAAGTGATGAACATGAGCGCGATCGACAGCGGCGTCGTCACGCTCGTGAACACGATCAGCGACGACGCGACCGGAGCGACGCACACGCTCGCGCTCAACACGGATTCGGGATACCTGTACCGCTCGGGTGGGGCCAGCAACGGACTGCGCTTCTACAACCTCAACATCAACCCGGCGAATCCGCAGCGCAACGGCCAATGGTCCGACCGCTACGTCCACGAGCCGACGGTCGTCAGCTACACGACCGGTCCGGCCGCCGGCAAAGAGATCGCGTACTGCTGCGGCGGCTTCAACGGCGGGTTCAACTCGACCGGTTTGTACGTCGTCGACGTGACGAACAAGGCCAGTCCGTCCCTGATCAGCTACGTCCCTTACACCGACTCCTCGTACGCGCACCAGGCGTGGCTCTCGCCAGATCGCCAGTGGCTGTACCTGAACGACGAGCTCGACGAGCAGAACGACGCCGACATCACGTCCGTCACGACGCGCGTCTTCAACGCGAGCAATCCGCTCGCGGTCACCTACACCGGCCGGTTCACGAACGGACTCGGCACCGTCGACCACAACCTCTACACGAAGGGCAACCTGCTCTACGAGTGCAACTACACGAGCGGGATCCGCATCTTCGACGCGACGGTTCCGACCGCGCCCGTCGAGATCGGCTACTTCGACACGCGTCCCGAGGACAACGGCGAGACGTTCAACGGGCTGTGGAACAACTACGTCTACTTCCCGAGCGGCGTCGTGATCGGTAGCGACATCGAGCGCGCGTTCTTCGTGTGGTGGGTCGGCACGCCGCTCGTCTCGTTCGCGTACCCCGGCCCGACGCCGACCGTCGTGAACCCCGGCGGTGCGCTCGTTCCCGTGCAAGTGAACGAGCTGAACCTCGGCGCGCTGCAGGCGGGCACGGCCAAGATCCACGTCGACACCGGCTTGGGTTTCGTGGCCTATGACCTCGTCCACGACGGCGGCAACAACTTCCGCGCACCGTTCCCGATGTCGGACTGCGGGTCCGTCGTTTCCTACTACTTCACGGCTGAATCGACGAACGGCGTGCTGTGGAGCGATCCGCCGAGCGCCCCGGAAGTCGTGCACACGATCGCGTCGGGCGTGAGCCAGTCGACGCTGTTCAGCGACGACTTCGAGAACAACCTGGGTTGGACCGGCACGACCGCTGGAGACACGGCGACTTCGGGCACGTGGACACGCGTCGATCCGGTGTGGACCGCTGCGCAGCCTGAGCTCGACCACTCGGCCGGCGCGGGAACGCGCTGCTGGGCTACCGGACAAGGTGCGGCGAACGGCACGCTCGGAGCCGCGGACGTCGACGGCGGACAGACGACGCTCACGACTCCCACGCTGAATCTATCGGGTGCGACCGCGCCGGTCGTCAGCTACTGGCGCTGGTACTCCAACGATCAGGGCGCGACGGGCATGGCCGACACGTTCCGCGTCGACGTGTCGAACAACAACGGCGGCTCGTGGATCAACGTCGAAACGGTCGGGCCGACCGGACCGCACACGAGCGGCGGTTGGATCCACCATCAATTCGCGGTGTCGGCGTTCGTCCCGCCCACCGCGCAGGTGAAGGTGCGCTTCGTCGCCGACGACGCCGGCACCGGCCACATCGTCGAAGCCGCGGTCGATGACTTCACGGTCACCGATCAAGTGTGCATCGGAAGCGTCGGCTTCTGCTCCGGCGACGGCACCGCGACCGCGTGTCCGTGCGGCAACGTCGGCGCACCTGGTTCGGGCTGCGCACACGCGTTCGGACCGGGCGGATTGTTGAGCAGCTCCGGCACGCCGAGCATCGCGAGCGACACGCTCGTGTTGAACGGAACGGGGATGCCGTCCGGGACGCTGACCGTGTTCTTCCAAGGATCCGCAGCGGAGAACTTCGGACTGGGCGCACAAGCTGCGGACGGTATTCGCTGCACGTCCGGCCAGATCATCCGACTCGGAACGAAGACGACGATCCTCGGCGGGAGTGCGAACTATCCGGAGGGCGGCAACCTGTCGGTGTCCGCGCACGGATTGGTCGCGACGCCGGGCACGCGCTACTACCAGATCTGGTATCGCAACTCGGCGGCGTTCTGCACGCCGGCGACCACGAACTACACGAACGGTCGCGTCGTCGTGTGGGGCCCGTAAGCGCCCTCTCCTAGCGACACGCCGCGGCGCCGCGCATCCTTGAGGTGAAATACGGCGTCAGACACTTTCTTTAGGTGAAATACGGCGTCAGACACTTTCTTTAGGTGAAATACGGCGTCAGACACTTTCTTTAGGTGAAAAACGGCGTCAGACAC
>JANOFY010000006.1:0-4319 GCA_031413895.1 Planctomycetota bacterium
GTGGTTTTCAACGACCTGAAGCGCGAGCGCGTGAAGGACGTCGAGTTCGTATGGGAGGAGGTCCTGTCCTTCGAGGGCGAGACCGGTCCCTATGTCCAATACACGCACGCGCGCTTGGCATCGATCCTGCGCAAGGCGCGCGAGAGCGGCGAGGACCGCGGCAGCGCCGACCTCGGTCGGCTCGAGGACGCCGGCCAAGTCCTGATGCGTCTCGGACAGTTCCCCGACGTCGTGCGTTCCGCCGCCGAGCACGCCGAACCGTCGGAGGTCACGGTCTACCTCCTGGGCCTTTGCCGCGAGCTCAACAATTGGTATGTCCAGCATCGCGTGCTGGGGCAGGATGCGCCGCTGACCGCCGCTCGATTGGCCCTCATCTCCGCCTCCAAGAACGTGATCGCCAACGGGTTGCAGCTTCTGGGGATCGCGGCGCCGGAGGAAATGTGAGCGACTCCTTCAGCGGTTCGGGATCCGGTCCGATCCTTTCGACGGCGATCGTCACCTCGGTGCAGTCCCCCCCGCACCGAGCGCGAACCGACCGCCTCACGCAGCTCGGCGACTTGCAGCCGGCGCCGAGCCGCGTTTCAGAGGAGCAGACCTTGATCCAACGGTACATCCGTGACGTCCCCGACTTCCCTAAGAAGGGGATCCTCTTCAAGGACATCACTCCGCTCCTGCAGAACCCGGCCGGGTTGAAGCAGACGATCCAAGGGATGGCCGACGCGATCGATCCCAAGAGCTTCGATCTCGTCTGCGGCATCGAATCGCGCGGCTTCATCTTCGGCACCGCGCTCGCACATCACCTCGGCAAGGGCTTCATCCCGATCCGCAAGCCCGGCAAGTTGCCGTGGAAGACCGCCAGCGAGAGCTACCAGCTCGAGTACGGAACCGACAAGATCGAGATCCACGTCGACGCGGCCAAGCCCGGACAGGGCGTGCTCATGGTCGACGATCTGCTCGCGACGGGCGGAACGATGGAGGCCGCGCTCAAGCTCGTACGACGGATCGGAGGGAAGCCCGTCGCGTGCTCCTTCGTGATCGAACTTGGTTTCCTCGCTGGCCGCGCGCGCTTGGGAGACATCCCGGTGCACGCGCTGATGACCGTCTGAGACGACTCCCCGCCCGCTCGAAGCTCCCGAAAGTCACAACGCCCCATGACCCGCAAGAAACCCGTCGAACGCAAGCGAGCCAAGTCGAGCAAGAGCGTGAGAACGACGACCAAGGCGCCGCTCCCCTCCGTCGAGCGCCCGCGCATCAAGATTCAGAAAGTCTCCGATCCGCAGTACGACGCGCTTCCGACGGAGGACATCTGGGGCGTCTACCGCACGGCGCGCCAAGGCGGCCCGAAGAAGAGCGAGGAGATCGAGAAGCTGCGGAACGTGCTCATGGAGCGGCACTATCCGCTCGTGCGCTACATCGCGGAGCGCCTGCTGCAGACCTTGCCCAAGTCGATCGAGCTGGACGACCTCGTGAGCGCGGGCCTCTTCGGCCTCATGGACGCGATCCGCGGCTTCGATCCCGACCGCAACATCAAGTTCAAGACGTACTGCACCACGCGCATCCGCGGGTCGATCCTCGATCAGCTCCGTTCGCAGGACTGGGTGCCGCGCCTCGTACGTCTCAAGGCGGGCCGCATCGAGAAGGCGCTGCAAAGGCTCACCGGCGAGTACGGCCGCGAGCCTACGCACGCGGAGCTCGCGCACGATCTCGCGATGGACCACGGCGAGCTCTCGCAGGAGATCTCGAGCGCCAGCGCGAAGACGATGTTCTCTCTGTCGGAAAAGTGGGAAGACCGCGACGACGACAGCTCGATCGAGAAGGTGGACGTCCTCGAGGACCGCAAGGCCGACGACCCGATCGGCGAGCTCCACCGCCGCGACCTGATGCAGTTCATCACGCGCTCCCTGACGCACAAGGAACGCTTCATCATCGAGCAGTACTACCAGGTCGGTCACACGATGCGGGAGATCGGCGAGATGCTCGCGCTCACCGAGAGCCGCGTGTGCCAGATCCACTCGAACGTGATGGGCCGCTTGAAGGGCCTGCTCGGACAGAAGTCCGGCACGCTGCTGATGTGATCGCCTGCGCGGGCATCGCCCGCGCATCATTCATCTGGGCGCGCGTCGGCACCGGAAAAGCCAGAAGGCACCGCGCTTGCGGTGCCTTCTGTGATTAGCCGAGCCCCCGGGCGACCGGGCGGCTCGTCATGCGTCGCTTACAGCCAGGTGATTTCCATGCCGTTGGACCAGTTCGCGCCCCACGGGTTGCAGAAGTTCAGCGCCGCGTTGCGGTAGTACAGCTGGTAGTACGCCGTTTGACCCATGGTCTGCGCGGTCAACGTCGAGATCGGCGTCGGCATCAGCGCGTTCGGCAGGGTCCACTCGCCCAGCGCGGCACCGCCCGTCGCGGCGTAGTGAGCGCCGAAGCGGACGATCGCACCAGACACGCACAGCACGCCGTCGGCGTTCTGCACACCGCTCACGTTCGAAGCATCGCCCTTCAGCATGATCGCGTACGCGGCATAGTTGCCACCCACGGCGACCGTGAGCTGCAGGGTATCCGGCGTGGTGGTGCCGGAGGCCGACAGCTCGGCACCGTTCAGGTCGAACGAGTTCGCGCAACCGTGGCCAACCGCACCGCTCGGTGACGGAACCGTGTTCGGCAGGACGCACGGGCAGGCGGTCGGAAGCGAGCCGTCGCCCCAGCAGAACGAGGTGTAGACGTTCGCGACGCCGGGGACATCACCTTGGATCACGATCGGTCCGAGGCCGGGAACCTTGAAGAGACCCACGTTGATGTTGCCGACAACCGGCGGGACGTTCGCGTCGAAACGGAAGTTCATCGTCGAGGACCAGCGCAGCGCGTTGGCGCTCGCGTTCGTCGCGAACGCGTCGGTCGACCAGGTGATCGAGCCGCCGGATTCGGTGCTCGGCCAGTCGGTTCCGTCGTAGTTGGTGTTGCCGGGGCCGTCGCCGTTGCGGTAGCCGACGTCGTGGTAGCCGACGTTTGACAAAACGGCGCCCGGCGCGACCGGCACGGAGAACGAGCGCGCCGAGTTGTCCGAGTTCATGTTGTACAGCGCGTACTCGTAGTGCCACATGCCGTTGCCGTTGTCCGTGGTGCGGTAGGCGAGGATGTAGCGGCTGGCGCCCGAGGTCTCGGCGCCGTTCGCCGTCACGAGGGTCACGGCCGGATCTTGAACCTTCCACGCGCTCAACGCTGATTGCTGGCGGTTCGTTCCACCCGAGAATCCGAACGACCCGGCGCCGTTCCAGGTCACCGTGCGCCACGACATGTTGTTGTGGTTGTTGCCGGACGCCGCGTCATCGGGCGTGACGTACATGGACTCGCCGAAGTACATCGTTCCGCCGCCCGTCTCGAGGTCGGCGGTGTCCACTTCGAGACGGCGCGCAACCGTGCCCGAGAAGCCGGGGTTCGCCGGCGGATAGGTGAAGCCGCCGGTGCTCGCGTTCACTTGGTGGCGCGGGCCGAGGCCGCCTTGTCCGCCGTTGCGCGACGAGGTGTACGGGTCGGAACAGCCGATGCCCAAGTGCGTGCCGTCCGTCGAGGAGCAGCCACAGCACAGGGTCTGGCTCAGCGCGAAGAAACCGTGCTTCAGCCAGCTGCGGCCGACTTGCTCAAACCGGGTCCAACCGGCCGGCTCGATCTTGTAGCGATAGAGCGTTCCACCGATCACGGGGTGCTGGTTCGTGTTCTGGAACCAGTTGAGCCACACGTTGCCCATGTTGCACGACGTCGTACCCAGCGAGAGGGCTTCGGTCGATCCAACCGCTGTGTAGTTCGAAGGACCCGTGATATCGCCGACGATCACGTCGGGCCCGGTGCTGCTGCCGCAGGTCGCCTGGGCGTTCGCATCCACAGTGAGAGCGAGCGCTCCCACGATCGTTGTGCAGATGCCGAGCATCCGCTGCCATGTCTTGGTCATGTTCAAATCACCCTGAATAGTTGGAGGACTGGATCCGCGGACGCGTCGCTCGCACCCGCGCTGGAGAGAGGTGACAGGAGAGTTCGGCCTCGATGGACGAGTCCCCAATGGTACTGCTGCTTCTGAGAATTGGTCAATTGAGGCCAATTCCTTAAAGAAGAGGGACGAAACTGGACGCGCGGGGGTTCCCTACCGAGCGCGGGCGGGGGCACGAAGCCACCCCGCGCCCCCCCCCCACCCCCCCCCCCACCCCCCCCCCCTACAGGTCCTTTTATGGCCCAAGTCCCAACAAGAAAAGAGGGAAAACCGAAACAGAGCCCAGAAACACAACCCACCCCCCCAGCCAAACCCCCCACACAAAACCCACGACCCCCCC
>JANOFY010000007.1:0-1915 GCA_031413895.1 Planctomycetota bacterium
TACGAGCGCGAGGTTCATGTGCTCGCCAACGTCATCGATCTCACGCCGAAGCCGGAGAAGAAGCGCCGTGCGCGGACGTCAGCATGAGGTCTACACCCTGTCGTCTCGGTGTAGATCCGATCCTGACGCGCGGAATCGCGGGAATTTCGCCGCGGACCGCGTGTTGACGCGGGCATGACCAGCACCTCCATCGTTCGCCCCCTTCGTCCTGAGGTTTCTCGTGCGCTCCGCCTGAGCGAGAGCCAGCGGTCGTTCCACGATCGCGTGCTCGACGGCGTGCGGAAGTTCCTTGAAGATCACGCGGTGACCGGCAAGACGGGAGCGCGCGACTTCTACGAGTTCGAGACCGAGCTGCACGCGCGGCTGATGGAGGCGGAGCGCGAGATCGTCGGCAAGGTGATGGCCGCGTCTGACGTCGACGCCGACGCGCTGGAGATCGACGGCAAGACGCACCGCCGTGTTCTTCGCAGCTCGCAGACGTACATGACCGCGGCAGGCCCGGTCGTCGTGGAGCGCTGGCTCTACAAGGACCGCGCGGATCCAACCGCGCACGCGCTCGCGGCGCTCGACCTGAAGCTCGGCATCGTCGAGGGGTTCTGGACGCAGCGCGCTGCGCAACAAGCGTCGTGGGTCGTGACGCAGATGACGCCGCAGAGCGCGGAGAAGCTGTTCGCGCGCGTCGGCAACATGGGGCCTTCGAAGAGCAGTCTTGATCAGTTGCCCAAGGCGCTCGGCAAGCGATGGGAGGCCGAGCGCGAGAAGTACGAGCACGTTTTGCGTGAAGCGATCGTCGTTCCCGAAGGCGCGGTGTCGCTCGCCGTGTCGATCGACGGAGTGCTCGCGCCGATCGACGGCGGCACGAGCCCGACGGAGGTTCGCGCGCAAGCCGCCTCGGAAGGGCGCCGGAGCAAGGGGCCGGCGGGCTATCGCGAAGTCGGCTGCGCCACCCTCGCGTTCTGTGATGCGAAGGGCGATCTGATCTCCGCGATCCGATTCGGGCGCGGGCCGCAGCCGAAGAAGGCGACGCTCAAGGAGAGGCTGAGCAAGGATCTCGCGCACGTCCTCGCCGCGAATCCCGCGCTGCGCCTGGTGAAGATCACGGACGCGGGCGGGGACAACTGGGAGTATCTCGCGACGCTCCCGCCGGGCCCGGAGATCCTCGACTTCTTCCATGCGACCGAGCACCTCGCGGCGGCGCTCGCCGCGGTGCACGGCGACGGCACGTTCAAGACGCGCCACCAGTTCGAGTACTGGCGCGAGCGGTTGCTCACGGAGGACGACGGCGCGCGCGCTGTGATCGAAGGGCTCACGTACCTGCGCCGCAAGCATCCGCGCATCGAGAAGGTCGCGAAGGTGCTCGCGTACTTCAAGAAGAACAAGAAGCGGATGCGATATGCCGAGTGGCAGCGCGACGGCTTCATGATCGGCAGCGGCGTGGTCGAGGCCGCGTGCAAGACGCTCGTCGCACAACGACTCAAGCTCAGCGGCATGCGATGGGGCGCGCGCGGCGCACAAGCCATCCTCACGATGCGCGGTTGGGACCAGAGTGACCGCTTCGATGAAGCTTGGGCGCTCGTCGCAGCGACGTACGAGCGCGAGGTTCACGTGCTCGCGAACGTCATCGACCTCACGCCCAAGCCGGAGAAGAAGAGCCGTGCGCGGACGTCAGCATGAGCTCTACACCCTGTGGGCTTCCACGTCTCCCGCGAGAACCATCGATGGCCCTGTAGCGCGAGCCGCGCGAGGGAGTGATCGCCCTCCCGATGGGGCAGCAACACGGCGGCGTGCGCGGCGGCGGAGAGCCACGCGAGGACCGCGAGGACGATGAGCACCGCGATGACGTACTGAATCATACCGACGAGATACGCCCCGCGTCGCGCGTGTCCAGGGGGGCCGGATCTCACTCACCCCCGAG
>JANOFY010000008.1:0-7267 GCA_031413895.1 Planctomycetota bacterium
GGCGATGGATCTCTTCGCGCTCTCGTCGGACACCGAGCAGATGCCCGTCGCACTCGTGGAGGCGATGGCATCGTCGCTGCCGTGCGTGTCGACCGACGTCGGCGACGTGCGCGACATCCTGCCGGCCGCTCAGGCGGAGTACATCGTGCCGACGCGAACCGGCGATACCGCCGCGTTCCTGGCGGAGAAGATGACGACGCTCCTGCGCTCGAGCGACGCACGCGCAGATCTCGGTGCGAAGAACCGCTCGCAGGTCGAGGATCGCTTCGCGTTCGACGTCATGCTCGACGCGTATCGCGACGTGTACGACGCCGCGATGAAGCATTCAGGCTGAACGGCTCAACTCGGCGGCATCCCCATCGCGGGTGCAGGCGGCGGGTTTGTTTCCGGCGCATCGAAGAGCCAATCCTCTTCGTCCCGCAGTGGGCAGTCATGGCGAAGCCATGCCAACCTGGTGGGAGACTCTTTCACCATCCAAGTCGCAGGTCGAGGTAGCCCACTCATCAACCTTCTCGCCTCGGACTCATTTCCGAAAAACCCAATCAACCGCCAGTTTCTGTTCCACTCAAGTGCCCACGACCACAAGGCTTCCTGTGACGGAGAACGTCGAATGGCAATGCCAAAGTAGTCGCTCGCACCGATGCCGTGCAATCGATGCTCCCACGCATCTACAAGACGCTGGAATCCCAGCACTAGCGAGTTGCCCCAATCCAAACGAGGCACGACGGCAACTGGTGCGAAACATCCTGGCCACCAATGTCCCTTACGCTCCGGCTTGGAGTAAGTGATCAAGTAGAAGAATCCTGCCAGTTGATAGCGCGCGAGCAACCACGCGCGATCGTCGTCAAGCTGAGCTACACCAGAGAGATCAAGGTTCATCTCGAAGTTCGGCGCAGCGCTCGCCGAAATTCTCAGGTGCTCGCTGCTGTTCGCGACGAGTTTCCCCGACCTGCGACTAACAGATCCCCGCGCCTTTCGCGCCGCGTCCTCGCGGAGCCGTGGATCATCGGTCGCGAACCGTCCATACACGTCGGGCTGCATAGTGATTGCCGAGACGTCGTCTTCCAGTTGTGACTTGACGTTGTTGCATCGGCTGCAAGAGCGAAGCTTGAGGTTCCAACTTCGACTCAGTGCGCCCCGAGGAACAAACCTCCGTCCGATGACGTGATCCTCCGTTGGCTCGACACCCGTGTCGAACGCTACGCCGCAGTACGCACACGCGACGTTGGCGAGTCGAAATGACTTGTGTGACGGGAAGGAGTCCAGCTTGACCATGCGGCTTGCCGCTCAGCGGCTGCTCGTCGCGGCCGCGGGACTTGCCGCGGCCGGACTGCCGGCCTCGATCGCTTCGGCCGCCGGCGCTTCGGCGTAGTCGAGCTCGAACGGCGGCGGCGTGCCGCCGGGTCCCTTCAGGTAGTGCTCCATCCACTGCATCATCCGCATCGAGTAATCGAGGCGCCCCGCGGCCTTGCGATTGCCGTGTCCTTCGCCGGGGTAGAGCACGAGTCGCACCGGCGCATCGCCGCGTTGCTTCAAGTGACGATAGAGCTCGCGCGACTGACCGTTGTTGACGCGCGGATCGTCCTTGCCGTGCAGGATCAAGAGCGGCGTCTTCGCGTCCGTCGCGTGATACACCGGGCTGCGCTCGAGGAAGAACTGCCAGTCGTCCCACACGCGCTTGCGAGCGTGGACGTAGAACTCTTCGTCGGGAATGTCGGTCGTGCCGATCTTCGAAATCTTGTTGCTGATGCCGACCATCATCACGCCGGCGGCGAAGCGCTCGCTGTAGCGCGTCGAGCACCACGCCGTCGCGTAGCCGCCGTACGAGCCGCCGGTGACGCCGACCTTGGACTTGTCGACGAGCCCGCTCTCGACCAAGTGATCGACCGCGTCGATGAGATCGTCGAACTCCTTGCCCGCCGGATCGCCTTGCGAGAGCTTCGAGAAGGCATTGCCGCGTCCCGTGCTGCCGCGGTAGTTCGGATAGAAGACGGCCATCCCCATGGAAGCCGCCATCTGGCCCGGGCGTGCGTAGCTCGTGAGCCAACCGTTCGACTCGTGCGCTTCCGGTCCACCGTGCACGTACACGATCAGCGGGTAGCGCGCGCCGCGCGCCGCATCGAGCGGACGAATCAGCAGGCCCTCGAGCTCGACACCGTCGCGCGCGCGGTGCGTCACGACTTCTTGCGGAGCGAGTCGGAGCTTCGCGATCCACGGATTGCTGTCCGTGCGACGCTTCGGCGCGCTGTCGCCGTGGCTCATCGTGTACACCTCGGTCGGGTGTTCGGGCGTCGCCGCGACGAACGCGGCGTGCTGACCGTCGGCCGAAACCGTGAGACCGGTGAGGATCGGCCCACCTGGGTGCAGCAGGAGCTTCGATCGCGGCTCACCATTCGCCGGTGCGGGCGCGGCGAGCTTCGTGTCCGCGCGCACTTTGCCGAAGACCGACCACACGCCCTGGCTCGCGATGTACAGCACCTGGTCGCTGCCGAGCCAGGCCAGCTGACTGACGTCGGCCTGATTGCCGGGGAGAAGATCGACGGGCGCGCCGCCTTCCGACGACACGAGGCACAACCGGCCCGCGGACGGATCGTTGATGTCGGCGGCCGAGACGAGTGCGATCCACTTCGCGTCCGGGCTCCACACGAACGTACCGAGCTTGCCCGGGTTCGCGATCTTGGCCGTCACCTGGCCCGTGGCCACGTCGACGACGTGGATCCGCTGGCGCATGTACTCATCGTCGACGAGCGGCGTCGGCGCGATCGAAACCGCGAGGCGATCGCCGACGGGACTCCAGTGAACGTCGTGCACCGAACCTTCGAGATCGAGCTCGCGCGGCGCCGACTCCGTATCGAACAGGCTCGCGATCCAAATCCGCGCGCTGCGCACGTCCTCTTCGTAGACCTCTTGCTTGAAGCCCTTCTCCTGCGCTTTCTTCGCGCCTTCGGACTCCGCGGTCGTCGCGACGAGCGCGACACGTTTTCCATCCGGGGCAAAGCTGTAATCGCTGATGCCGCTCTTCAGTCCGGCGGCACGCTGAGCTTCGCCGCCTTGGACCGAGATGACGTAGAGCGCGGTGAACTTGTCGGCGCCGCGCTTCGACAGGAACGCGATGCCCTGGCCGTCAGCGGTCCACTGCACGTTCGAGACGTCGCTCTTGTGCGTGATGAACGGGCGCACGCGCCCGTCGGCAGAGTCGAGGACGTGGAGCTCCGTCCACGCCGCTCCGTCCTCGTCGTCGCCCGTCTTGCGGGGCACCGAGAGCGTGTACGCGACGTGCTCGCCATCCGGCGAGATCAGCGCGGCGGAGACGGTGCGGATCTCGGCGACTCGATGCGGGGTCCAGACGTCGGTGGCGGCGCCGGTGAGGAACGCGAACGCGTGGAGCGCGGGCCAGAGGTTCGAAAGCATGGACGGGTCCTTCGTGGAAGTGCCGGCGCGACTCGCCGGGACGAGAACGACGGAGCCTAACGGGGTCCCCCCGGAACCGAAAGGCGCCGACACCGCCCGCCGCGGTTTCGACGTCCGACGAGGCCGGGAGAATCGTCGCAAGATGGCGTAGGGCCCTTGGGATCACCGCGATCCGACGACTATGCTCCACTCGAATCGCACCTCTCGACCGAGAACTCTGCATGGACCCACAGACCATGGCCGGCCCGGACACGGCGCTCCTCGCGCGCATCGTCGATCGCGCGTTCGCGCAGACGATGATGATGATCCACGTCGCCAACCACCGCGCGGACACGCGCCGCGGCGATCCCAAGGTGGGCGGGCACCCCGCGTCGTGCGCGAGCTCGATGCACCTCCTCGGCGCGCTGCACCTTCACGCGCGCGAGGTGCACGACTACATCGCGTGCAAGCCGCACGCGTCGCCCGTCGACCACACCTATCACCATTTGATGCAGATCTTCCGCCGCGACCTCGAGGCGACGTCGTGGCACTCGCCGGAGGAGGCGAAGGCGATCATGACGCGCCTGCGCAAGTTCCCGGTGCCCGGCGAAGAGCCTGTCTTCCAGAGCTACCACGCGCAGAGCGACCCCGACTCGTTCCACTTCTTGCCGTCGGGCTCCGTGGGCATTCCGCCGGTGGCGTCGGTGTACCTCGCGCTCGCGCACCGTTATGCGCAGGACCACGGCTGGAACGTCCCGCACAAGGCGCACTTCTGGTCGATGATGGGCGACAGCGAGTTCCGCGAGGGCTCCCTGCTCGAAGCGTTGCCCGATGTCGCCGAACGTCAGTTGGGCAATGTCACGTGGATCATCGACTACAACCGCCAGAACCTCGACGGCACGCGCATTCCGAACGAGCGCAGCTTGCGCGGCAGTGATTGCGATCGCATCGAGCGGACGGCGCTGGCGAATGGATGGCGCGTCGTGCAAGTGCGGCACGGACTCTTCCGCGAGGAGCTCTTCGCGCGGCCGGGCGGCGAGGCGCTGCGCGAGGTGCTCGAAGGCGGTCTCTCCGAGTACGAGTACCAGATGCTGCTCTTCAAGGGTGAAGCGCAGGGCATCCGCAAGCACTGCATCGAGAAGGTCGCTGCGAGCGCGCGCATCGTCACATCGCTCAATGACGAGGAGCTGCTGCGCGCGTTCCGCGACGTCGGCGGTCACTGCCTCGAAAAGCTGGTCGAGGCGTACGGCGAGGCGCGCAAGTCGCCCGAAGTCCCGTACCTCGTGATCGCGCACACGATCAAGGGACAAGGCTTGCAGTGCGCCGCGGATCCGTCGAACCATTCGGCACTGCCGTCCGAAGCCGAGATGCGCGGCTTGATCGAGCGCGCCGGTCTTTCGTGGGACGATCCGTTCGCGCTGTTCGACGCGGGCACCGAAGAAGCGCGCTACCTCGCGAGTCGCCGCGACCTCTTTCGGCGCGGAATCGTCGAGCACATGAAGCTGCGCCGCGAGAATCGCGAGAGCATCCGCGCGCGCATCGCAGCCGAAGGACCGCTCTCGGACTCGATGGGCATCGACTTGAAGCTGTTCCCCATGGCGCACACGCAATGGATGTGGGGACAGCTCGCCGCGAAACTGATCCGCATCGGCACGCAAGACGAGGGCGGACCGAAGACCGGCATCAGCGCGAAGTCGCTGACCGCGCCCGAAGAGCGCTGGAAAACCGCCTCCGATCTGGTGCTCACGCTCTCGCCCGACGTCGGCACGAGCACGAACATCTCGCCGGGCATGGACCAACGGATCTACGGTCCGGACTACCAAGCCGACCTCGAGAAAGAGCTCGAGATCCAATACAAGCACCCCGATCTCATCGCCGCCGACGATCCGTGGACGCGGCACATCCGCTTCGAGATCGCCGAGGCGAACTGCATGTCCGCCGCAGGCGCGTTCGGGAAGATGGGTTTCTATACCGGTCTGCCGTTCATGCCGATGATGACGGTGTACGACTTCTTCATCAAACGCGCGCTCGACCAACTCTATTACGACTTGTACTGGGGCTCGGAATTCGTCTTGGTGGGAACGCCCAGCGGCACGACGCTCTCGCCCGAAGGCGCGCAGCACAGCTGGAAGAGCGACATCCAGATCCCGAACCTCATCACTTGGGAACCCGTGTTCGCGCTCGAGATGGATTGGATCCTGTGCGATGCGATCCGGCGGCAGATGATGGAGGACAACGAGGGCCGCAAGGGCGTGCTCATCCGCGGCGTAACGCGCGGCATCCGGCAGGCGCTCTTGATCGATCACGTGCGCACGCAGTCCGCATCGAAGGCCGGAGCGCAAGGCGCGCTCAAGCCGAAGGACGCGGGAGAAGAATGGGGCGCAGCCACCGACGAATCGACGCTGCCGGCCCTACCTGACGGCGAGCTCTTCGCGCGCGTGCAACGAGACTGTCTCGCGGGTGCGTGGAAGCTCATCGACTGGACCGGTTACGCGGGCTACGAACCCGGCGACAACGTCGTGAACGTGTTCACGATGGGCTCGGTGACGACCGAAGCGATCGACGCGGCCGCCGAGCTCGTGCAGCGCGGCATTTTTGCGAACGTCATCGTCGTGTCGTCGCCGGAGCTCTTGCTCGGAATCCTCGGCGAGCACGACGAGTACCGTCACTTGCGTGAAGGCTTGGGCATCACGGGCGATCTCGTCGCGGTCGAGCATGCCGGCGCTAGCGAGGCGTCGCTCGTCAGCTTGGCCGGCCGACGCGTTCCGATCGTCGCCGTGTGCGACGGGGAAGCCGGTCTGCTCGACAACATCGGCTCGATCGTCGGCGTGAAGCAGGTGACGCTCGCCGTGCGCAAGTTCAGCAAGTGCGGACGGCCCGACGAGGTCTACGAGTACCAGCACATCGACGGGCGCAGCATCGTGGAAGCGTGCGGGAAGGCGCTCGCGAACACGGCGCTCGAGGATCTGCGCGTGTCGCCGCAGCTCCTCGAACGCCTCGCGTCGCGCTCGAATGCAGCGCGGCGCGACTGGCGCGAGCTGTGGCCCGCGTCGGATGGCGACGCCGCTCACCGCTGATCATGAACGGACGTGAAAGGGACGGAGTTCCCGAGAACCCGCCGGCGTACACCGGCTTTCCGGTGCAATCGTCGCAGCGCATCTACGACTCGCACTGGTGCGGACTGCGGCGCGACATCGTGACGCTGCCGAACGGCGCGGCACAGGAATATCACGTCTTCGAAGTGCCCGATGCCGTCGCCGTCGTTCCGGTGACGCGCGACGGCCGGATCGTGCTCGTCGGGCAGTACCGCTACCCGCACGGCAAGACACACTGGGAGGTGCCGGCGGGACGGATCGCTGACGGCGAATCACCCGCCGATGCTGCGCTGCGCGAAGCGCGCGAAGAGACAGGGCATCGAGTCACGCGGCTCGTGCCGCTGCCGGGCTTCTATCCGACCAACGGAATCAGCGCGCACTACGCGCACCTCTTCGTCGGGATCGACTGCGACGAGGTGAGTGCTCCGAATCTGGATGCATCCGAGCACCTGACCGTGCGCACGTTCGACGTCCCCGACGTCGAGCGGATGCTCGACCACGGCCGTTTCGAGGACGGATTCAGCGCGATCGCGCTGATGTACTACTTCCGCTCGCTCGCGCGCAGGTCGTAGAGCGCCATCCACGGGCCTGGCCGGCACACCGTCCACAACCCGGTCAACGGGAAGTCCATCTCCGTCGGTAGGAACGCTTCGGCCGTGCGAGTCGCGCGACATGACGGATCGACGACGAACACCTCCGTTGCATCGGCGATCACCGGTGCGAGGAAGAACTTGCTCGCATCGGCGGGATGACGATCGACGCGCAGGAAGTGCGTCGCGCCG
>JANOFY010000009.1:0-2978 GCA_031413895.1 Planctomycetota bacterium
GGCTTCTCCTCAAGGGCAACGCGAGCGCTGCGAACGGCGCCCTGAACGGTGACGGAGTGCGCTGCGTCGACGGTCAGCTGATCCGTTTCGGCGGGCACAACGCGGGGACGAATGGAGCGCCGCTCGGCACGTGGACGTATCCGAATGCGGCGCAGACCATTCCCGTGTCGATCGCGACGCTGCAGCCGCCCGGCCAAGCAGCGCACTACCAGCTCTTCTACCGCAACCTCGCGGCTTCGTTCTGCACGTCGGCGACGACGAACATGTCGAACGGCGTCCGGATCCAGTGGCCGTGACCTGCGTGCACCGTGACGAGAGGCAGCTTTTCGCTCCCGCGTGAGGAGAATCGCCGCCACGGACGGCAGAATGCTCCCCTCGCGAGCATGACGGGCCATCGCTCGCGGTCGACATGAAACGACTCCTGCTCCTCAGCACGTCCGCGATCCACGGCGGCGGCTACATGGAGTACTGCGCCGACGACGTCACCGCATACCTCGGCGATGTCTCGCGCGTGCTCTTCGTCCCGTACGCGCTTCAAGACCGCGATGCGTACGCCGCGAAGGTTCGCGCGCGGTTCGCCGAGCTCGGTTACGCGCTCGACTCCATCCACCAAGCGCAAGACCGCGGCGGTCCGCGCGCCGCGGTGCGAGCAGCCGAGGCGATTTTCATCGGCGGCGGCAACACGTTTCGCCTCCTGAGCGAGCTGTATGCGCACGACGTGATCGACGCGATCCGCGAGCGGGTCGACTCGGGCATCCCGTACATGGGCTCGAGCGCGGGCTCGAACGTCGCGTGCGTCACGATCAAGACGACGAACGACATGCCGATCGTGTACCCGCCCTCGTTCGATGCGCTCGGTCTCGTGCCGTTCAACATCAACCCGCACTACATCGATCCCGACCCAGGCTCGACCCACATGGGCGAGACGCGCGAGACGCGGCTCCGCGAGTTCCACGAGATGAACGATCCGCCGGTCGTCGGCCTGCGTGAAGGCGCGATCCTCTCCATCCAGGGTGGGGCCGTCACGTTGATCGGGCGGACGGGCGCGCGGCTCTTTCGCAAGGGAGCCGCACCGGTGGAACACGTGCCCGGCGACCGGCTGGACTTCTTGCTGCGCTGACCCCGTGCGTGCCGCCGGGCTTGGGCTACAATCGCCCAAGCGAGTCTGCCGGAACAAAGTCCAGTCCGCCTCGCTCGAACGCCCATGCGATTCACCTCCAGCGCCCTCCTCGTCTTGTCCGCCATGACGCTCGCGACCGGCGCGCGCGCCTCTGTCGTGGTCGTCACGCAGTCCAACCTCGGGTTCGTCCCGCGCAACGTCACGATCCAGGTCGGCGACACCGTGCGCTGGGTATGGACCTCGCAGACGCACACCGTGACGGAGGGCGAGGATGGAATCATCAACGGCGACGAAGCGTGGAACGGGGTCCTCACCGGGGCGACGCCGACATTGGAAGTGACTTTCGACGCCGCGTTCCTCGCCGCGCACGCGAAGCCGTGCAACCTGTACGACTACTTCTGCGAGATCCACTTCCCGGGCGACATGCGCGGGACGGTCAAGGTGGGCACGCCTCCTGGAACCGCGTTCTGTTTCGGCGACGGCACCACGGCGCCCGGCTGTCCGTGCGCGGAGCCGAACTACGTTCCGAACCCCAGTGGCTGGACCGGACGCGGCTGCGCGAACTCCTTCAACTTCCGCGGCGCGCGCTTGTGCGCGTTGGGCACGTTGGCACCGGACACGCTCACGTTTTCGATTCACGTGTCGCCGAACTACCCCGGCTTCGGATTCATGTTCAAGGGCAACGGGCAGGAGACGGTCGGCGTCGGGCTCGGGGATGGACTTCGGTGCGCGTCGGGTCAATTGATCCGCTTCGGCGGGCACTACGCCGGCACGTACGGCGCGCCGCTCGGACTCTGGACGTATCCGAACACCGTGCAGACGAACCCGGTATCGCTGGCGACGCTGCAGCCCGCGGGTGAGAGCGCCTTCTACCAGCTCTACTACCGCAACGCGGAGTCGTACTTCTGCACCTCGGCGACGACCAACTTGTCGAACGCGTACCAAGTCTCGTGGCCGTGATCGGTCGACGGACCGCGTAACGGGCCGTCGGGCTAGGCCGGTTGCGGCCTTTACTCTATATTGCTTGCCCCTTTCACAGGCCGAGCCCCGCGCTCGGTCCGATGCGCGGCTAGCCGCGCAGCATCGATGGAGCACGCACCGTGAACGACGTCGTCATCCTCAGCGCCTGTCGCACCGCGATCGGCAAGTTCCAAGGTGCACTGTCGGGCTTTCGAGCCCCGGAACTCGGTGCGCTCGCGATCGCCGAAGCGCTGCGCCGCGCGCGCGTCGAAGCGTCGCAGGTCGACGAGGTCATCTTTGGCAACGTCCTCGCTGCCGGCTTGGGACAAAACCCCGCGCGCCAAGCGGCCATCGGCGCCGGCATTCCGCCGACCGTTCCGTCGTTCACCGTCAACAAGGTGTGCGGGTCGGGCCTGAAGTCGGTGATGCTCGCCGCGCAGGCGATTCGGGCCGGCGATGCCGAGCTCATCGTCGCGGGCGGTCAGGAGAGCATGACGAACGCGCCGTACCTCATGCCCGAGGCGCGCGGGGGAGTGCGACTCGGCCACGGCAAGCTCATCGATTCGATGATCTGGGACGGCCTGTGGGACATCTACAACGACTTCCACATGGGCGTGACGGCCGAGCTCGTCGCGAAGAAGTTCGAGATCACGCGCACGCAACAAGACGAGTTCGCCGCGAACTCACACAAGAAGGCCGGTGAAGCCACCGCGGCCGGACGCTTCGAGGCGGAGAAGTTCACGGTCAAGATCCCGCAGAGGAAAGGCGATCCGATCGCGTTCACGACCGACGAGACCGTCCGCGGCGACACGACCGCGGCGAGCATCGCCAAGCTCAAGGCCGCGTTCCAAGACGGCGGCACGGTCACGGCGGCGAACGCATCGTCGATCAACGACGG
>JANOFY010000010.1:0-7695 GCA_031413895.1 Planctomycetota bacterium
CCCGGGAGCTCCGAGAGATTCAGCGTTTCCTGCACGACGCCTTCGCCGATGAAGGCCGCGTCGCCATGGATCAACACGCACAGGCCGCGCTCGTGCTTGGCGTCACCAAAACGATCCTGCTTGGCGCGCAGACGCCCGACGGCCACGGGATTGACGAACTCGAGGTGACTCGGGTTGAAGCAGAGCGACAGGTGAATGGTCGCGCCGCTCGAGGTCGTGTACTCACCCGAGTGGCCGAGGTGGTACTTGACGTCGCCGCGCCCTTTATGAAGCTCGGGGTCGAGGTCCGCGAACTCGCGGAAGATGTCGCGCGGGTTCTTGCCGACGATGTTCGCGAGCACGTTGAGCCGTCCGCGGTGCGCCATGCCGAGCACGATCTCGGCGACGCCTTGCTCACTCGCGCGCTCGATCGCGAGATCGAGCAGCGGGATCAGGCTCTCGGAGCCCTCGAGCGAGAAGCTCTTCGCGCCCAGGAACTTCTTTTGAAGAAACTCCTCGAAGATCACCGCGTCGGTGAGGCGCGTCAGGATGCGCAGCTGCTCCGTGCGCGAGAGCTCGATCCGATTCTGCGCGCCCTCCATGCGCTCCTGCAGCCAGTTCTTCTTCTTGAGATCGTCGATGTGCATGAACTGCACGCCGATCGAGCGGCAGTACGTGTTGCGCATGCGCTCGACGATCTCGCGCAGCGTCAGGATCGACGGCCCGTGGATCTTGCAGTTCGAGAAGCGGTGGCCGAGGTCGGCTTGGCCGAAGCCGTAGAACTCCGGGTCGAGCTCGTGGAAGTGCGGGCGCGGCAGGCCCAGCGGATCGAGCTGCGCGATCATGTGACCGCGCACACGGTAGGAGCGCACGAGTTGGTCGACGCGATCCTGCTCAGCCGCGACGTCGCTCGCGCGCACGACTCCGCCGTTGGCCGAGACCGTGGCGTTGCCGTTCGCGTGGCCGTTAGACGTCGAGCCAGGCGGGTTGAAGAGGCTCGCCGCCTTGAAGCTCGGCCCGACCCGACCCCGTGTGCCCGACTGCGGGCTCTCCAGCGAGGCGAAGTACGCCCGCCAGTCGGCCGGAACCTCGTCCGGATCGGCCAGGTAGCGCGCGTAGAGGTCCTCGACGAAATCGAGATTCGAGACGTTGGGCCAGCGGTCGGCTTCGAGCATGGGTGCCATTAAAAGGAGGAAGGTCGGGCGGTTGGCGGGTTTCCTGAAGCGCGGCGGCCCCTCGCCGGCAGGTTTTTCGGGCGGGGGATGATACCAGAGGGCTTGGGTAGGGCCGCGTCCCAGGGACGGATCGCGGACGGGTCGGATGGGCCTAGGAATGTCACTGTTGCACGTCGCCGCGGATTGAATCGCGCGGACCGAGCCGGATTGGTTTTCGCTCCGCCGCTCGCGGACGAACGAAACGCTCGGCAGTCTCCTCGGCGATCCACCGTGTCGCGCGCTCGGCCGCGCGAGCCCGTTGTTCTTCACCGGCGCCGGATCCGATGACACTTCCGTACACCGTCGCGTTGGTCGTTCTGACGCCCGTTCCCGCGAGCAACTCCTGCCACTCGCCTCTCGCGGTCGCGCATGGGTCGCGTGAGGCGCTACCGCTAGCGTCCCATGCAACTCGAGCAAGGCAGCGAAGTCCTTTGAGCTGGTGGGTGAGGATTGCGTCGAGCGCGCTCGACCGCCTGAGCGGATCCGGCGCATTCAGGCGCCCCCCCAGCCCGTTTCGTGGCGGACCGGTCGTGTTTTGAGTGAGTTTTGGAGGTTTATCGAAATTGGATAAGATGCCAAAGGTCAGTATAAGTCCGCCATGAACCCGGTCGACAACCCGTTCGCCCCCGGCGCAGGCACGCAGCCTCCGGCGCTTACCGGCCGCGACGAGCTGATCTCGAAGGCCAGCATCGTCATCGAGCGCGTACGAAAGCGCGCGGCGGTCAAGAGCCTGCTCATGGTCGGACTTCGTGGCGTCGGCAAGACGGTGCTGCTCGACACGATGAGAACTGCGGCGGAGAGAAAGTCGATTCACACGCTTCGCATCGAAGCTCCTGAAGACAAGTCGCTCCCCGCGTTGCTCGCACCGGAACTCCGGAAGGCCATGCTCCGCTTGTCGCACAACGCGAAGGCCAGAGATCTCGCCAAGCGAGCACTGCGCGGGTTGGCCGGTTTCGCCAAGGGTCTGAAGTTCACCTACCGCGACATCGAGGTCGGGCTCGACTACGAGCCCGAGCCTGGCTTGGCGGACAACGGAGATCTCGAACACGACATGCTGGACCTTCTGATCGTGGCTGGAGAAGCTGCGCAGAAGGCGGATACCGCGCTCGCGATGTATGTCGACGAGCTTCAGTACGTCGACGAGAATCAGCTTGCGGCGCTCATCACCGCGCTGCATGGAGTGGCACAGCAGCGGCTCCCGGTCGTGCTCATCGGCGCTGGCTTGCCCCAGTTGCGGGCCGCGACGGGCCGCGCGAAGTCCTACGCGGAACGTCTGTTCGAGTTCCCGGAAGTTGGTCCGCTCGGAGACGAGGCGGCGAGGCTGGCCATATCGAAGCCGGTCGAGGATGCGGGCGTCCAGATAACGAAGCAGGCGCTCGACGTGATTGTTCAGGAGACCCGTGGCTATCCCTATTTCATTCAGGAATGGGGCAAGGCCGCGTGGGACGTTGCCGGAAAGTCCCCGATCTCACCTGCCGATGTGAAGAAGGCGTCGAAGACAGCGGTCGCCGCGCTGGACGAGAGCTTCTTTCGCGTGAGGTTCGATCGGCTCACACCGCTGGAGAAGCGGTACGTTCGAGCGATGGCCGAAATCGGCGCGGGCCCACACCGGTCAGGGGATATTGCCGCGACGATGAACCGACCCGTGACACAACTTGCGCCAACTCGCAGCTCTCTGATCAAGAAAGGGATGATTTGGAGCCCGAGCCACGGTGACACGGCCTTCACCGTGCCGCTGTTCGACGAGTTCATGCGCCGGATCGTTCCAAGCTTCGAGTAGCGCTAGGCTGCCGCGCTGCCGATGGCGAAGAAGAAGGCGGCGAAGCACTCCGCACGTTTGAGCTCGCACTGTGTAGCGCGTTGAATACGCCGCACGGACTTCAAAGCCTCGGAACGGCGGAAGGATCGCGATGCCCAAGTTCATAGCCCTGCTCCGCGGTGTCAATGTCGGCAAGGGCAAGCGTGTTCCGATGGCCGAACTGCGCGCGCTGCTGACGCGCCTCGGATACACGAACGTGGCCACGCTGCTCAACAGCGGAAACGCGGTCTTCGACGCGAGCAAGGGCGCGTCGACCAAGCACGCGGCGGAGATCGCCGCTGCGATCGCGAGTGAGCTCGGCGTCGACGTGCCGGTTATCGTCAAGTCGGCCGACGAACTGGCGCAGATCGTCGCGGAGAATCCCGTCAAGCTCGAAGCCTCGGAGCATTCGCGCTTCCTCGTGGCCTTCGTCCAAGACACCAAGGCGCTGGCCGGGCTGGCCGCCATCAAGCCGCTCGTCGTGCCTCCCGAGCGGTTCGCGATCGGCAAGCACGCCGCGTACCTGTACTGTTCGGCGGGCATCCTCGAGAGCGAGGCCGGGAAGGCGCTGCTCGGCAAAGCGGGCAAGTCAGCGACGACGAGGAACTGGGCGACGGTGTTGAAGCTGAAGGCGCTGTGCTGAAGGAAATCGAGGAGTCCAATGGTGAGACTTGTCTTCGGTGTGTTGACGATCCTGATCGGCGTCGGACTCTTGGGTTGGATCGCGTTCAATCAATTCGTCGAGATGCAGCCGCAGGCCGAGGGAAAGAGTCCGCTCGTCGGTTCTGCACTCGCGGTGTTGATGATCGTCTCGGGCGTCGTCCGGATCCGGAGCTTCCTCGAGCAACGCCGTGAACGGCTTGACCTCGACCGATGAAGGAGGCGTTCACACGGACGT
Source organism: Planctomycetota bacterium (assembly GCA_031413895.1). GTDB lineage: Bacteria > Planctomycetota > UBA1135 > UBA1135 > JANLUN01. The sequence continues at coordinate 3,890 of JANOFY010000010.1, forward strand.
CCATCCACGGAAGTCGATTCCGGCCGGGTGAGCTCGCTGTTCGGGTTCGACGACGTCCTGGGGCGCGACGCTTTCACAGAAACGCTGCGATGGGCCATTTACAGATGCCGCGTCGAACGCGAGTGTTCTCGCCGTGAGCCAACTCGACACCGCACTCCTCGCCCTGTCGCTCGTCCTCTGTGGTTGCGCTGCGAGCTCCGCGCAGGATCGCACCACGCACGCTGATTCTTCGCCGAGGTTCCCCATGGACACACACAGCCACGCCGAGCCGAACCGTGTGCGTGTCACGCACGTCAGCCTCGACTTGTCGCTCGACATGGCGCGCCGTGAAGCCGCGGGGTCCGTCACGCTCGCGCTCGAGCGGCTCGACGAGGGCGCGCCGCTCGTTCTCGATGCGCAGGGACTCACGATCGAGTCCGTGTTCGGCGCGGACAACCACGCGCGGAAATTCACGCTGGGTGAGGAAGCGCCGATCATCGGCGCGCCGCTCACGATCGAGCTCGGACCTGACGATCGCTCGGTGACGATTCACTACCGGACGACCGCGCGCTCCGACGCGCTGCAGTGGCTCGCGCCCGAGCAGACCACCGACGGCAGGGCGCCGTTCCTCTTCACGCAAGGCCAGGCGATCCTCACGCGCACGTGGATTCCGCTGCAAGACTCGCCGGGGATCCGCATCACTTATGACGCGCGCATTCGCGCGCCGGCCGGACTCACCGTCGTGATGAGCGCGCAGGACATCGGCAGCGACACGGCCGGCGTCTTCCGATTCCGGATGGACGAGGCGATTCCGCCGTACCTGATCGCGCTCGCGTGCGGCGACATCCAGTTCCGGCCGCTCTCGAAGCGCTGCGGCGTGTGGGCCGAGCCGTCGGTCGTGGCCCGCGCGCATACGGAACTCTCGGACACCGAGTCGATGGTGCAGAGCGCCGAGTCCCTATTCGGACCGTATCGATGGGGCCGCTACGACCTGATCATCCTGCCGGCGTCGTTTCCTTTCGGCGGCATGGAGAACCCGCGGCTCACGTTCGCGACGCCGACGATCTTGGCGGGGGACAAGTCGCTCGTGTCGCTCGTCGCGCACGAGCTCGCGCACTCGTGGTCGGGGAACCTCGTCACTAATGCAACGTGGCGCGACTTCTGGCTCAACGAAGGCTTCACCGTCTACTTCGAGCAGCGAATCATGGAAGCCGTGTACGGCGTCGAGCGCGCGAACATGGAGCGTGAGCTCGCGCTGGCGGAGCTCGAGCGTGAGATGAAGGACCTCGCGCCGCGCGAGCAAGTGCTGCACGTCGAGATGGACGCGAGCCGCAATCCCGACGACAGCTTCTCGGGAGTGCCCTACACGAAGGGCGCGCTGTTCCTGACGTGCATCGAGGACGTCGTCGGCCGCCGGCGGTTCGACCAGTTCCTGCGCAGCTACTTCGACGCGCACGCATTCCAGAGCATCACGACGGGCCAGTTCGTCGAGTACATGAAGCGCACGCTCTTCGCGGACAACCCCTCGGAAGCGGCGAAGATCGATCTCAAGACCTGGCTCGAGAAGCCCGGCCTGCCGGCGAACACTCCGCGCATGAAGTCGGAGTCGCTCGCGAAGGTGGCCGCCGAGGTCGCGCGCTTCAAAAGCCGGCACGCCCGCCGTCGATCTCGACACGAAGGGTTTCGTGACGCAGCAGTGGCTGACGTTTCTCGAAGGCATCGCCGACGCGCTCGACGCGCGCAAGATGGCCGCGCTCGACGCCGCGTTCGGATTCACGAAGTCCGGCAACAGCGAGATCGTATGCACGTGGCTGCGCCTCTCGATCGCGAGCGGCTACGCGCCGGCCGATGCGCGGCTCGCCGAGTTCTTGATGGAGGTCGGCCGGCGGAAGTTCTTGAAGCCGCTGTACACGGAGCTCGCCAAGACCGAGGCCGGGATGAAGCGCGGCCGCGAGATCTACGAGAAGGCGCGACCGCGGTACCACGCCGTGTCGGTCGGAACGATCGACAAGATCCTCGGCTGGCAGGGGTAGACTCTCGCTCGTGGCCCGCGAGTCATTCGCTCGTCGGACGCCGCGAGGAGAAGCGCCCATGGCCGACACGAAGCACGCGAACGCCGTGTCGCAGCGGCTCGCCGAGGACGATCAGCGCACGCACAACTGGAAGCGCTGGGGTCCGTATCTCGCGGCGCGACAGTGGGGCACGGTGCGCGAGGACTACTCCGCCGATGGATCGGCGTGGAGCTACTTCCCGCACGATCACGCGCGCAGCCGCGCGTACCGCTGGGGCGAGGACGGCTTGCTCGGCCTCAGCGATCGTCAAGGCCGCATGTGCTTCGCGATCGCGCTCTGGAACGGCAACGATCCGATCCTGAAGGAACGCTTCTTCGGCCTGACGGGCGACGAAGGCAATCACGGCGAGGACGTGAAGGAGGCGTACTACTTCCTCGACTCGTCGCCGACGCACTCGTACATGAAGGCGCTCTACAAGTATCCGCAGCGCGCGTTCCCGTACGACGAGCTCGTCGCGGAGAACGCGAAGCGCACGCGGCTCGAGCCGGAGTACGAGCTGGAGGAGACCGGCGCGTTCGACGAAGAGCGCTACTTCGATGTGTTCGTCGAGTACGCGAAGGCCGGGCCCGAGGACATCCTCATCCGCATCACGTGCCACAACCGCGGGCCCGACGCGGCGGAGCTGCACGTGCTGCCGTCGCTGTGGTTCCGGAATACATGGAGCTACGGCCGCACGACGGAGGACGACCACACCCGGCCCGAGATCCGTCGCAGTGACGAGCACGAGCTCCTGGCCGAGCACGCATCGATCGGGCGGTACCGGCTCGCCGTCGATCCGCGCGCAGAAGGCTTCGTCGATTTCCTGTTCACGGAGAACGAGACCAACAAGGCGCGCCTCTTCGGCGCGCCGAATGCGACGCCGTTCGTGAAGGACGCGTTCCACGCGTGCGTGATCGAGGGGCGTGCCGAGGCCGTGAACCCCGCGCAGCACGGCACGAAGGCCGCGACGCACCACCGCGTGACGATCCCGGCCGGCGGCTCGCGCGTGTTCAAGCTGCGCCTCTCCGCCGAGGACGTCGCGCAGGGGCGCGCGTTCGGCGCCGAGTTCGACCGCACGTTCGAGCAGCGCAAGCGCGAGACGGACGAGTTCTACGCCGCGCGGCTGCCGGCCGCATCCACGGCGCACGAGACCGCGATCGCGCGGCAAGCGTACGCGGGCCTCTTGTGGAGCAAGCAGTTCTATCACTACGTCGTCGACGCATGGCTCAAGGGCGACCCAGGTCACCAGCCGCCCCCCGAGCGCAACAGCGGGCGCAATCGCGACTGGCCGCACCTCCACAACCGCGACGTGATCTCGATGCCCGACACGTGGGAGTACCCGTGGTACGCCGCGTGGGATCTTGCGTTCCACACGATCCCGTTCGCGAAGGTCGACCCGAGCTTCGCGAAGCAGCAGCTCGAGCTCTTCCTGCGCGAGTGGTACATGCACCCGAACGGGCAGATCCCGGCGTACGAGTGGGCGCTGTCCGACGTCAATCCGCCGGTGCACGCGTGGGCGTGCTGGCGCGTCTACAAAATGGCGGGGGCACGGGGCCACCGCGACCGGCTTTTCCTCGCGCGCACGTTTCAGAAGCTGCTGCTCAACTTCACGTGGTGGGTGAACCGCAAGGACGACGACGGCAACCACATCTTCTCCGGCGGATTTCTGGGACTGGACAACATCGGTGTCTTCGACCGCTCCGGCCCGCTGCCCGGCGGCGGTCAACTGGAACAGGCCGACGGCACGGCCTGGATGGCGTTCTATTGCGCCACCAT
>JANOFY010000011.1:0-6743 GCA_031413895.1 Planctomycetota bacterium
GTGCGCACCAGATGTTGGAAGACGCGCGCGCCGTCGCTCGCTGCGAACCATTGCTCGGAGCGTCGAAAACTGAGGCTCGCCTCGCGGACGACCGTTTCGCTCGCGCCCGCGAGCGAGGCGTCCGCGGCACGCAGGAGCTCGATCTTCTCTTGCAACGGCAGCTCGAACGGATCGATCGCGCACGGCGTCGCGTATTCGGCCCGAGCCGCCGCGTTCGGAGCGAGCTCGATCGGTGCCCGGCGCACGCGCGCGAGCGCACGTGCGACCTCGACGGCGCGCCCCGCCAGCGAACGGGCCAGCCGCTCGTTCGCAGCGTGCTCGCTGCTACGCCACGCGAGCGGTGCGGCCGCGAAACCGCTGGCGCCGTTGAACAGGACGCGCACGCCGAGGCCGCAGTCCTCGAGCGCGTCGGCCGAGCTCATCTGCGCGTTGCGCAGGCAGAGTTCCTCGCGCGTGATGCGTCCGACGCGCGCATCCGCGTACGACGCGCCGGCGGAAAGCGCGGCTTCGACTGCCGATCGTGCGAGCTCGAACTCGTGGTCCATGGATCCGCGTTCAGAAGTCCGTCGTCGACGTGAATCGAAAGCGTTCGATGGCGAGCGCCGGCGACACGACGTCCTCATCGAGCATCGAGGTCGCGACGGCCGCCTCGCAGCCGACTCCGACGATACGCTGGAGCGCGCCGACGAGGCTCTCCGTGAAGCGCAGGTTCTTCACCGCGTGGGTGACGCGGCCGTTCTCGATCCAGTACGTACCGTTGCGCGTCACGCCCGTAAGAAGGAGCTCGCGCGATTCGATCAAGTTGACGTAGTGCAGATCGGACACGAGCAGGCCGCGGCCGATGCGCGCGACGAGCTCCTCCACGCTCGATCCGCCGCACAGGATCGCCAAGTGCTGCGGCCGCGGACCGTCGGGGTTCGGTTGAGCGAGCGCGTGCCCGCTGTTCTCGAGCGACAGGCGAACGGCGGTCGCACGATCGGTGACCGGGCCCGTCGGCGCTCCACGATCGACCAAGAGCACGCGCCGCGTCGGCGAACCTTCGCCGTCGAACGGAATGCCTTGCAGCAACGGATGACGCACGTCGTCGACGATCGTCAGGCTCTCCGAGAGCGTCCGCTCTCCGATCCGACCACACAAGAACGACGCGCGCTCGAGCACGGCTTGCGCGCCGAAGCCGTGGGCCGCGGCGAGCGTGATCAGCGCGCTGACCGCCGCGGGTTCGAGAACGACCGCGTACTCGCCCGGCTCGATCGTGCGCGGTGTGCGCGCGCGCACGGCCTTGTCGACGGCCCGCAGCGCCACGGAGCGCGCGTCGACGGCACACGCGCGCGATGCGATGTGCTGCGCGAAGCCGGAACCATCCGCCGCGCTCGCGGTCAGCGAGAAGCTCGCGCGCGAGCGCGTGCCCTGCACGGCGCGACCGCGCGAGTTGCACAGCGCGCGAGTGACCACCTGCGTCGACGCCAAACCGGCGGGGTCCAGAGCGTGCGGCCCGCACGCGTCGAGCGCCGCGCACACCCAGTCGGCCTTGGCCGCGAAGGAATGACCGCGCGTCGTCTCGTCGGCCGAGCTCTCCGGCACGTCGACCGGCCCGCCGAGCAGCTCGAGGCGCTGATCGGGGACGCTCGCGTGCGCCAGAGCGAGCGCACGCTCGAGCGCCGCGTCCGTATCGCGCCGCGCGCATGTCCCGGCCGTCGCTTTCGCTTCGGAGAGTCCCCCGCTCGAGCGCACGCGCACGCGGATCGCGACGTCGCAGCGCTCGCGATCCGCGCTCTGTGTCGGGCCGGCGTCTGCGAACCGCACGAAGCGCTCCTCGAGCGCATCGACGGCGACTTCGGTTTCGAACGCGGGGCTGCGTGCGACGATCGCACGGGCCTCCGCGAGTGCTTCCGACGGCTCGATCGGCATGCGCGCGCGCCGCTCAGCGCACCACGAAGTTGACCAGGCGCCCGGCGACGTGGATCACCTTCAAGACGGTCTTGTCCGCGAGATGTTGCCCGGCGACGCCGCGCGCGCCCGACTCCACCGACGAGTTTTCGGCGTCCTTGCGGATGCGCAGGTTGCCGCGCAGCTTGCCGTTGACCTGCACGGCGATCTCGACCTCGTCTTCGATCAAGTAGCGCGGATCGGCCTTCGGCCAACCCGAGAACGCCACTTGGCCGCTCTCGCTCATGCGCGACCAGAGCTCTTCGGCTATGTGCGGCGCGAACGGCGCGAGCGCTTGCACGAAACGAGTCGCCTGGCTGCGCGAGAGAGAGGAACTCGAACGCGTCGCGTCGTTGACGAACGTCATGAACGCCGCGATCGCGGTGTTGAAGTTGAAGTGCTGGAACGAGTCCTCCGTCCGCTGGAGCGCGCGCGCGAGCGAACGTTCGAGCGCGAGCGTCTCGCCTTCGATCGCCACGGCCTGCGCGCCTTTCGCGAAGGCGGGTCGAATCGGCGCGGGGCTCTCCGCGTCCACGTAGAGACGCCAGACGCGTTCCAAGAAGCGCCGGCAGCCCGGGATGTCGCGCGGGTTCCACGGTTTGCTGTCGGCCATCGGCCCCATGAACATCTCGTACAAGCGAAACGTGTCCGCGCCGTACTCGGCGATCACGTCGTCGGGGTTCACGACGTTGCCGAGCTGCTTCGCCATCTTGCTGACGATCTGTTTCAGCTCGTCGCCTGAACCGACGCGGAAGAACTTGTCGCCGCGCGCCTCGACCTCGGCGTTCTTGACCAGACGTCCCGTGGAGTCTTCGTACGCGAACGCCGTGACCATGCCTTGATTGAAGAGCTTCTGGAACGGCTCGCTCGTCGACACGAGACCGGCGTCGAACATCACCTTCTGCCAGAAACGCGCGTACAGGAGGTGCATCACCGCGTGCGACGCGCCGCCGACGTACAAGTCGACCGGTCCCCAGTACTTCTCCGCGGGCTTCGAGAACGGCTGCGCGTCGTTGAACGCGTCCATGAAGCGCAGCCAGTACCAGCACGAGCCCGCCCAACCGGGCATCGTGTCGGTGTCGCGCCGCGCGGACTCGCCGCTGCGCGGGTCCTGCGTGGCGACCCACTCCTTCGCGCGCGCCAGCGGCGCCGAGCCGTCCGACGACGGCTTGAAGTCGGTCATGCGCGGCAGCTCGATCGGCAGGTCTTCGTCGGAGACTGCGATGACTTGCCCGTCCGCTGTGTGGACGAGCGGAAACGGTTCTCCCCAATACCTCTGCCGCGAGAACAGCCAGTCGCGCAGCTTGTACGTCGTGCGCGCCTCGCCCGCGCCGAGTTCTTCGAGCACGGCGATCGCGCGCGCTTTCGCTGCGCTCGTGGCAAGTCCGTCGATCGGGCCCGAGTCGACCGCGACGCCATCGCCGGTGAAGCACACGCCGTCGGCAAGACCTTTCACACCCGCCGGCGGCGTCACCACTTGTCGAATCGGCAGGTCGAAACGCCGCGCGAACTCGAAGTCGCGCTCGTCGTGTCCGGGCACCGACATGATCGCGCCCGTGCCGTAGCTCGCCATGACGTAGTCGCCGATCCAAACCGGTACTCGCGCGCGCGGATCCTTGGCATCGAACGCCGGGTTCAGCGCGTAGCTGCCCGTGAACACACCCGTCTTTTCCTTCGACTGATCGGTGCGCTCGAGCTCAGACTTCGTCGCGGCGAGCGCGCGGTACTCGTCGACCGCCGCGCGGCGATCGGGCGTCGCGAGTTCCTTGACGAGCGCGTGCTCCGGCGCGAGCACGACGAACGTCGCGCCCCACAGCGTGTCGGGACGCGTCGTGAACACGGTCACGAACTTGCCCGGCAGCTTCTCGAGCGCGAAGCGAACGTCCGCGCCGACGCTCTTGCCGATCCACTCGCGCTGCTGCGTCTTGATCGACTCCGGCCAGTCGAGCGCGTCCAAGTCCGCGAGCAAGCGCTCGGCGTACCGCGTGATGCGGAGCATCCACTGCTTCAGCGGCCGGCGGACGCACGGATGATTGCCGCGCTCCGACCGACCGTTGATCACTTCTTCGTTCGCGAGGACGGTCTTCAGCTCCTCGCACCACCACCACACGGGCACTTCGGCTTGGTAAGCGAGGCCGCGCTCGAAGAACCGCTTGAACAGCCACTGCGTCCAGCGGTAGTACGACGGCGCGCTCGTGTCGATCTCGCGCGTCCAGTCGTACGAAAGACCGATCGCTTCGAGCTGGCGCCGAAAGTTCTTGGTGTTCTCGGCCGTCGTCTCGGCGGGATGCTTGCCGGTCTGGATCGCGTACTGCTCCGCCGGCAAGCCGAACGCGTCCCAACCCATCGGGTGCAGGACGTTGCAGCCCTCCATGCGCTTGCGGCGCGCGACGATGTCGGTCCCGACGTAGCCGAGCGCGTGGCCGACGTGCAGTCCCGCCCCGGACGGGTAGGGAAACATGTCGAGGACGTAGTACTTGGGCTGCTTCGCGTCGAAACCGCTCTCGCCGGGAGCGAGCGCGCGGTACGTGCGCTCCTCGGCCCAGCGGCGTTGCCAGCGGAGCTCGATCGCGCGCGCGTCGTAGGCGTTGTGCTGAGGGTCCACGAACGCGACAGGATACGCGCTCTCGAGGGACGGGATCTACGGCAGGATCGTGAGCTGCACCCAGTCGTTCGAAAGCGTCCGAGGGAACGTCGTGAAACCCTGGAAGTAGGTCGTCCGCCCGATGAGCGCCGAGTCGTTCGGGAGCGCGAGGAAATGCGTGGTCACGCCCGACGACGGAACGACGCCGATCGGGTCGATGTCGAGCAGGCGCGGAGCCGGGAACAGCGTCCCGACTCCCGCAAGCTCGATCGGATTGGGGGCAAGATCCGGCGCGGAGAGCAGAAAGGCGTTCGCCCCCACCGGCGCGTAGAGCTCGAACGCGATCGTCTCGCCGATCGAGGGACGGCCGCGGACGACGAGGTCCTCGCCGCCGAGATCGTAGAGACGGACCAACGACGGCGGCCTCGACGCGACGAACCGCTGGCCGTCCGGCGAGAGGTCGGCGTCGAAGACCGGTCCTCCCTCGGAATACTCGACGATCGGCGTGGAGCTCGTCGGCGAGTAGACCGCGAGCTCGGCCGCGCCGCCGCCGCCGCGGGTCCCGACGACGAATCGCTGGCCGTCCGAGCTGATCGCGATCGCGCTCACGTGGGTGGGAGGCAGCACGCGCTCCATCGTCATCGTGCCGGTCGCGACGTCGAAGGCGCGCACGACGAACTGCACCGGATTTCCACGGAGGAGCCAGGCGCCTGCGACGACCGCGCCGTCGTCGCTGACCGCCATCTCGTTCGGGTAAATCATCTCCGTCGTCGCCCGCACGTCGAACGCCATGCGGTAGGAACCGGCGTCCCGGACAAAGGCGCGCGAGTGCGTGACGTCGCCCTGCCGCTCGTGAACGACGAGGACCGTCCCTCCGTCCGAGAGACCCTGCTTGCGCGGCAGAGTCCCTGGCGTCGAAAAGATCTCGTTGCCCGTCGCGAGATCGATCACGCGCGTCCTGGCCGACAGGCCTCCGTCGCTGAACGCCGCGACGTGTCCGTCCGGGGAGAGCGCGAGTCGATACAGCGGGGCGGGGACGACGTACGTGTGGATCGCCGCCCCCGTGTCCGGATCGAGCACGCGCAACTCCGAGGTCGCGGAGATCAGCGTGCCGACGCTCGCGATGATCACGCGACCGTCTCGGGAGACCCGGCACTCGTCGACCATCGGGAACTCCACCGGGAGGACGTTGGTCCACGCCGGCACGGCGGAGCTTGACGTGCGCTTGGTGATGACGAACTGCGCACTGGCGACGCCAGGGGGGACCATCATCATCTCGGTCGAGAGGTAGACGTCCGTGTCGCGGGCCGCGACCAGGTTCCCTCCGGACGATGCCCGCCAAACCGGCGTAGGGGGACTGGAGTCGAAGGAGGAGAAGAGCTGCATCTCCCCCATCAAATCGTTCCGTGCGAGGACCTGGCCGCCGCGCTCCGCGATCAGCAGCGTGGTCCTCCCGTTGTCGCGCGGCGGGAGCGACCAGACGAGGCCGCCCGAGGTGGTCGTCGTGCCGCCTCCCCACGCGAGCGCCGGCGCCAGCAAGACCCCTGCGAGGAATGTCATCGCGTCGCTCCGTTGCAGCGAGTCGCGCGAGCTTGCGGCGACTCTCTCCGCACTTGTATCACGCAGCGTGCATTCCGTGTGGTCGTGCGGCCGTGTGGTTGACGCGAGAGGATGCCCCCGTCATCCTCTGCGGCCCACGTCGGGGGATTAGCTCAGTTGGTAGAGCGCTACAATGGCATTGTAGAGGTCAGGGGTTCGACCCCCCTATCCTCCACCACCCGCACGACCGCTCGCGCAGGCTCCGAGGCCGCGCGAGCGGTTTTTCTTCGCCGATGACCGAACTCGCACACCCGGATCGGCTGGCGAAGCTCGAGGCGTTGCGCGCGCAGGGCATCGATCCGTATCCCGCGCGCGGTGTCGATGCGCGTCCGATCGCGACGCTGCTCACCGGTCTCGGCACTGCTGCGGTGCCGGGACCTATGTCCGGGGAGCGCGTCACGATCGCCGGTCGGATGCTCGCGCTGCGCGACTTCGGCAAGCTCATCTTCGCGCCGGTCGTCGACCGCAGCGGCCGCATCCAAGTCGGATTCCAACGCGATCAGCTCACGGACTGGTGGCCGAAGCGCAAGCTCCTCGACGGCGGTGATCTCGTCGGCATCCGCGGTGTACTAGGCCACACCCAAAAAGGAGAGCCGACTCTCTGGGCCGAGGAAGTGACGCTGCTCGCGAAGTC
>JANOFY010000012.1:0-12484 GCA_031413895.1 Planctomycetota bacterium
GATCACGACATCGGTCGAACCCACGATCGCGACCGAGTCTGCGAGCAGCGTCCCGGGCAGGAGCTCCTCGAGCACGGCCACGTTCACGAACGACGGGCCGCGCACTCGGCAGCGCACGGCGACCTTGCCGCCATCGGACACGACGTAGTGACCGAGCTCGCCACGCGGGTTCTCGATGCCGACGTAAGCCTCCCCGATCGGGATGCGCAGCACTTTCGGGATGTCGCCGAGCACAGGACCGGGTTCGATGTTCGCGAGACACCAGCGCACCTGTTTGATGCTCTCGATCATTTCCATGACACGCACGTAGAAGCGGTCCCAGCAGTCGCCGAGCGCTCCCTTCTCTCCACGCGCGACGATCACGTCGAACACGTTCTGCTTCGTCATCTCGCCGTACAGCATGTACGGCATGTCGCGTCGCAAATCGAAGTCGACGCCCGAGCCGCGCAGCATCGGACCGGTCAGTCCGAAGTCGAGCGCCATGGCCCTCGAGATCACGCCGACGTTCGCGGTGCGCTGCACGAAGATTTGATTCACCATCAGGAGGTCGACGTACTCCTGCCACTTCTCCTCGAAGACGTCGCAGAAGCGTTCGACCTCTTGCAGCCACCCCGGAGGCGCGTCGTTGAACACGCCGCCGATGCGGATGTAGCTGTACGTGAGCCGCGCTCCGCAGATCTTCTCGAACAGCGCCATCATCCATTCGCGCTCGCGGAACGCGTAGAAAAACGGCGTGAACGCGCCGATGTCGAGCCCGTACGTCCCCATCGCGACGAGGTGCGACCCGATGCGATTGAGCTCGACGCAAATCGTGCGCAGCATCTGAGCGCGGCGCGGAATCTCGAGGCCCGGCATCAGCGCCTCGACCGCCATCGAGTAGCCGAGGTTGTTGTTCATCGCCGACAGGTAGTCGTACCGGTCGGTGTACGGCAGGTACTGCAACCACTCGACGTTCTCGCCGATCTTCTCGGCGCAGCGATGCAGGTAGCCGAGGTGCGGCTGCGCACCGGTCACGAGCTCGCCGTCGGTGCGGATCAGGATCCGCATCACGCCGTGCGTCGCAGGGTGCTGAGGTCCCATGTTGACCTCGAGATCCTGCGTGTGGACGTCGAGCAGGAACTCGCGCTCGCCGCTCTCGAGCGTGCGCGGCGCTTCGTCCAGGTGGATCGATCCTCGTGATTCGCTGCTCATGGCGCCGTGATCACTCGCACGAGATCCCGTGGTACTCCTTCGGGAACTCGTAGTCCTTGCGCAGCGGGAAGCCGACCCAATCGTCGGGCAGGAGGATGTTGCGCGGATCGGGATGTCCCTCGAACTTGATGCCGTACATCTCGGCGCACTCGCGCTCATGCCACTGCGCGGCGCGATGCACCGCCGTGCACGACGGAACGCGCGGGTTCGACTTCGGGATCAGCGCCTTGATCGAGAGACGATGGCGACGTTCGATCGACAGGAGCTGCAGCACGAGCCAGAGATTGGGATCGTCTGCTTTCGGATCGACGGCCGTGAGATCCATCAGGATCTCGAACGCCAGGCGCGGATCGTCGCGACAGATCGCGACGAACTCGACGATCTTGTTCGGATCGACGACGACGTACGGATCACCCGCGCGACCGGGATCCTTGGGATGGCCGGGCTTCTCGCCCGGCACCATCGCGCGCGGTTCGTCGACGCCGAGGAGACCCGGTGCAGCGATCGCGCGCAGGTGGTCGTGGATGCCCTGGAAGTCCATGAACGGCGATCAGGCGAGGCGTGCGGGTCGGCGGATCACCGACGAGTTGCGAACCTTCTCCTGCAGCTTCATGAGCCCTTCGAGCAGGGCCTCGGGCCGCGGCGGACAGCCGGCGATGTACACGTCGACGGGCACGATTCGATCGACGCCCTTCATCACCGTGTAGCCGAACTTGTGGTACGGACCGCCGCCGGTCGCGCACGCGCCCATCGCGATCACGTACTTCGGCGACGGCATCTGGTCGTAGAGCCGCTTGACGCGCTCGCCCATTTTGAAGTTCACGGTGCCGGCGACGATCATCAAGTCCGCTTGGCGCGGCGATGCGCGGAACGCGCCCGCTCCGAAGCGGTCGATGTCGTGGTGCGCCGCGCCGACGGCCATCATCTCGATCGCGCAGCACGCGAGGCCGAACGTCATCGGCCAGATGCTCGAGAGACGCGCCCAATTGATCAGCCAATCGACCTTGGTCGTCAGCAGGTTCTCTTCGAATTGGTGCTCGATCAGTCCCATGCCAGGCTCACGCCGCTTCGTCGGCTTTCTTCTCCGGGGTCGTAATGGCTGCGGCACTGTCGAGGCTCGCAGTGAGCTCGGCAACGGACGGGATCGCGAGGGCCGCCTTCGGTTGCCGCGGCTCGTACTTCGTGCGCTGGTAGGAGAGTACCCAGTCGAGATCGCCCTTGGCCCACACGTACGCGAGGCCGAGGAACAGGATCAGGATGAACGCAACGCCTTCGACGAGCGCAAAGAGACCGATGCCTTGTCCGGCCGCCGCTCCGGTGTTCGCGTATGCCTCCTGCGTCACCAGGGCCCACGGGAACAGGAACGCGATCTCGACCGCGAAGATCACGTACACGAGCGCGACCGTGTAGTAGCGGATGTCGAACTGGATCCAGGGGCTGCCGATCACCTCTTCGCCGCACTCGTAGACCTCGAGCCCGTCCGGGTTCGTCCGTTTGGGACGGATGAGGGAGCCGATAACCATGTTCGCGAAGACGAACACGAGCCCCACGGACGCGAAGACCAGGACGTTGAGGTAGTCGAAGTACATGGCGACGGTCGATTGTCCCCGTCTACCGGCTCGCCAGCTCGGCCCATCCTGGTTCCGGTCGCCACCGTGGCCGCCTTGGGGGGGGCTGGGAGTCGGGCGGCGATTTCGATTGGCAGCAGGCGCGGCGGGAACACGGCCCTTGCTCCAAGACCGCGCTCCTAAACTTGAGACGGGAAGGAGTCTAGGTCCGTTCGAGGAAGGGTGTCAAGCAACCGACGCACGCCGGAGGTGACACCGAATGCGATGCCGCCCGTCATCGCATTCGGACATGAGCTCACGCTCGCACTCTGACTCGGCGTTCGACGGCGGTGGGGATCACCTTCGGCTCGCAGCGGAGCGACCTTCAACGGTGCGCGTCGTGTCACCGGAGCTCGTCGCCGCGGTCGTCACATGGACACTGCTCTACTTGCTCGAGCACTGCGCGCCTCCCACGCCGGGCGAGCCACTCGTCCTGAGATGGGCGCGTACCGCGAGCGAACACCCGCTGAGGATGAGCTTGGCGGCCGCGATCGTCGTGTACGGCCTCTGCGGTAGCGGCCGCGCGATCCAAGTCGGTGCCCCGGACGAGGGGGCTGGAAAGAACCCGTGATCTCCATTATACTTAGGTTCTCTCGACCCCCAGCGCGCGCCGCGCTGATACCCGGGCCCGCCCGCCGTTCCGGATGCACACGGGTCGAGCACACCGTCCATGACTCTTGCCACTGACCTCCCGATCATCATTGGCCCTGTGAAGAGCGAGCGTCTGGGCCTGGTGCTCGGCGTCGACTTGGGCTTCCAGGACGCGGCGCTGGCGGTCAGCCGCGAGGTCCGCATGCCGCGCGCCTCCGTCGTGGTGACGACAGCCGCGAGGAACCTTATCCGGCTCTCCAAGGCGGCCGAGAAGTTCGAGTCGCTGGTCCTCTTCGGATCGGAACGTGACCCCACGTTGCACCCCGATTTCCGTGACATCACCACCAACTTGAGAGACTTGCGGAACAAGTGGTACCCGAAGGCCAAGCTGTGCCTCGTGTGCGACGACCCGCACCTCGAGAGTGCGGCGGTCCGCGTGTCGCTCGGCATCTTCGATCGCGTGATCGCGCGCCTGGAGTGGGGCACCACAAAGTGCTTCACGACGGCGACCGGCCGCAAGGGCACCGACCTGGGGGAGATCCAGGCGGCGCTGACGAACCTGCCGCAGCTCGTCATCCAAGCTCGCTTTCAGCGCGGCGACGCCGACAACAGCGGGGAAGCCGAGGTCAAGGCCTGGATCAAGCGTGTCACCGATATGCATCCGCGCGAGGTGCACCTCCTCAACTCGGAACCGCGGGTCTCCGGTGGCGGTGCCAAGCAGAAGAGCAAGCTGGTCACGAAGGCCAAGCTCTCCGAGATCGCGGCCGAGGTGACCAAGAAGGCGGGCGTTCCGGTCCACGTCTTCGCGCCTGAATCGACGCTCGGCTAGTCTCGCGTAGGCCGCGTAGCTCCCCCGCTCGGCTTGCGACAGCCGACGTTCGATGAGTGCGCTCTCGGACACGATGGACCTCGTCCAGCTCGAACAGGTCAGCCACCGCTTCGGCTCGGTCACCGCGCTGCGCGAACTCAGCTTGGGGATCCGGCGCGGTGAGGTCTTCGGTCTGCTCGGTCCCAACGGCGCCGGCAAGACGACCGCGCTGCGGATTCTGTGCGGACTGCTCGCGCCGGATGCCGGGCGTGTTTTGATCGCCGGCATCGACATCCAGGCGGCTCCGCTGCTCGCACGGCGACAGTTTTCGTTCGTGCCCGACGGCGCGCCGCTCTACGGCAATCTGAGCCCGCGCCAGCATCTGCAGCTCGTCGGACGTTTGCGTGGGTTGCCTGACGAGCAAGTCGCGCGCGAAGCCGAACGCCTCATCGACGCGTTCGAGCTCTCCGATCGGATCGATGATCCCGTCGGGGAGTTCTCACGCGGAATGCGCCAGAAGACGGCGCTGGCGTGCGCAATCCTGCCGAAACCTCCGCTGCTCATCCTCGACGAACCGCTGACCGGGCTCGACGCTCCGACGACGGCAGTCATCAAGGAGCTCTTGCGCGCGTGGGCGGATCGCGGCGGATCGGTGCTCTACACATCGCACCTGCTCGACGTCGCCGAACGCGTGTGCGATCGAATGGCGATCATGGCGCACGGGGAGCTCGCGGGACTCGGCACGCTCGACGAGCTGCGCGTCCTCGCCGGTCGAGATGGAACGCTCGAACAAGTGTTCGGTGCGCTCACGCACAGCCACGATCCGCGCGAGCAGGCCGAGCGTTTGCTCGGCTGACGACGCGCTTCGACTCCGCGCGCTTCAGCCTACGCGGGCGTTCCAGCGCGCTTCTGAATCGGCGTCGGACGGAAATCGTCGTCGACCGCGACCATCGTGACGTCGGCGTCCGTCACGTGGACGAATTGGCCGCCACCGAAACGCCGCTGCGCCCACACCGACACGTGGACCGTGATCGACGTGGTTCCGATGCGCAGCGTGTCCGTGAAGAACGACACCAAGTCGCCGACGAACACCGGTTGCTTGAACACGACCTTGTCCATCGAGATCGTGACGATGCGACTGGGGTGCGCCTTGTGCGCCTCGATCGCGGCCGCAAGGTCGACTTGCGAAAGGATCACTCCGCCGAAGATCGTGCCGAGCGCGTTCGTGTCGCGCGGCATCATCACCTGCCGGATCGACGGCATCTTGTCTTTCGGAAAGCTCACGGTGTTCGAGTCGTCTGTCACGCGATCACTCCAGCACCCGTCGGGCGTAGTCGGCTACACGTCGTTGTAGTTCGGCGGTGTGGCCTTCGAAGAAATGGCCGGACCCGGCGACTTCCTGGAGCTCGAGGCCGCCATGGAGGTCCGGGAACAGCCGCCGCACGTCGGCCAATGTTCCATACTCGTCATTGCTCGCCATCACCACCAGACCCGGCTGCGCGACTTCGCGGATGAACGAACAGTCGAACGCCGCGACGGGGAATGCGACGAGCACGACGCGCTCGATCCTGCGATCGACCGAAGCGCAGTACGCCGCGGTGCGCGAGCCGAACGAAAAGCCGCCGGCCCACAGCGGCACTCCGGGAGACTCTCGCTCGAGCCAATCGAGCGCCGCACCGAGATCGTCGGCTTCGCCACCGTGACCGTCGTGCGTTCCTTCGCTCTGCCCGACGCCGCGAAAGTTGAAGCGCAAGACCTGCAAGCCCGCGAGCTGTAACCCGCGCGCCGTCCGGAAGACGGCGGTCGAATTCATGGTGCCTCCGAACAGCGGGTGCGGATGACACACGACGGCAGCCGCGCGCGCAGAAACGCCCTTCGCCGGCGACCACAACGTGGCTTGGAGCTGACCCGCGGGACCCGCTATCAGAAGATCCATGAGCGCGGTTACTGTAGTCTCCGCGCATCGTGTGGAACCGCGTTCTCGCCGTCTTCCGCGCCGGTTTCGAGGGTCAGTGGGGCCGCGGCGCATGGCCCGTCGCGCCGCTGATCATGCACGGCTCGATCGCCGCGGTGTTATGCGGTCTCGCGCGCAGCGAGCTGCAGCCCTTCGGCTACGCGCTGTTCGCGCTATCGCTGTCGGCGGCGCTGATCGCGATTCCGCTCCTCGGTGAGTTCGGCGTCTTGCTGCGGTCGGATCCGGCGTCCGATTGGATCGAGGCGCAACCGATCCGGCGCATCGAACTCCGACTGGCGCGAACGCTCGTCGCGATGCTCCTGCTCGCTGCGCTCGTCCTCTCCGCGCTCCTGCCCGCGGCACTCATCGCACCGGCGGCGATGGAGTGGGACACGCGGCTCGGGATGATCGCCGTCGGCGGTCTGCAGGCGATCACTCTCCTGGCCGCGATCCTGTGCATGCAGTCGGTGCTCGGGGAGCGCGCCGAAGGACTGCTCGTGCTCTGTCAGACCGTGCTCGTGGCGGGGGTCGTGATCGGCATCATCGCTGGACTGCGCTACGTGCCGAGGCTCGCGCACCTGTCGAGTCCGAGCGACGCGAGTCCACTCCTCGTATTCCACCCTCCCGCTTGGTTCGCGGCGCTCTTGTTCGAGCGAGCGCGCGCGGCGGGCACGATCTGGTCGTGGGCAGGTTGGATCGCGGGCACCGCGTCGCTCGTGGCGCTCGCGTTCGCGCCATTGCCACGCGGACAGCGCTCGCCGCGCGCGGGTTTCGGCCTCGCCTTCGTGCTCGGACCACTGCGCGCCGCGGCGTCGCGCTGGTGGGTGCGCACGAACGAGCGCGCGAGCTTTCACCTCGTCTTCGACGCGCTGCCGCTCGAACGCGAATTCGTGCTGCGCACGTATCCGATGCTCGGCATTCCGCTCGCACTGATCGTCGCGGGAGCGCGCGGAGCGGATCGATCGGAGCGCGATGCGTTGCTCGCGGTGCTGCTCTTCATTCCCGCGACGTATCTCCCGATTCTCTTGGTGCACGTGCCCGCGACGGCGACTCCCGCCGCGCGTTGGATTCTCGACACCGCGCCGATACCGCGCGCGGCGATCGACAACGGGGCCGTCAAAGCGGTGGCGCTGCGATTCCTGCTGCCGCTCTACGTGCTGCTCTCGGCGGTCGCGATCGCGCAGGGCGGAATCGACATCGTGCTGCGTCTTGCTCTGCCCGCCGCCATCCTGGCGCACATCATCCTCCGCCAGCTGTATCCGATGTGCGCCGGCGATCTGCCGCTGTCCGTCGCACCGACCGACATCGCCGCGAAGCTCGATTGGACGGGGACGCTCTTGATGCTCGGCATCGGTCTGACCGTGCTCGCGCTCGTCGCGCTGAAGTTCGTCGACTCGGTCGGCATCGGCTTGGCGTGCGCAGCGCTGCTCCTCGTCGTCGAATGGATGCTCGATCGAGCGGCGAGCGCCGACGAACGCACTACTGCGTAGGTCGACGCACGAGTCGTCCATCAAAGCAAAGACGCGTCAGAAATCGAGAGTCGGCTCGGCGTGTTCCGAGAGGTAGCGCTGCATATCGGCCGGCAGTGGACTGTCCACGACAACCCGGTCGCCCGTCAGAGGCGAATTGAACTCGACGCGATGATGGTGGAGCGCTTGCCGATCGAGCCCAAGCCGCTTCCGATCCGCCGCGTCGAGCGTCCCGTCGAGTCCCTTTTGAAAGAACTCCTCGTCGACGCCGTACAGCTTGTCGCCCACGACTGGATAACCGATCGCGGCGAGATGCACGCGGATCTGGTGCTGTCGTCCTGTGATCGGACGGCACGCGAGCAACGCGCAGTCGGCGCTGCGCAGAGCGACGTTCCAGTCCGTTCGCGACGGTTGTCCGTCCGACAACGTCGTCATTTTCAACTCGACCTTGCTCGCTCGACACGATCCGATCGGTAGATCGATCGTTCCTCCGTCGCGCTCGGGCACGCCGTGAACGATCGCGAAGTACTCCTTCTTCACTTGTCGCTTCTCGAACTGCTTCATCAAGTGCGCGTGCGCCTCCGGATACTTGCCGATGAGCACGATCCCGCTCGTCTCGCGGTCCAATCGATGGCACAGCCGCGGGGCTCCGCCGCGCTCGAGCTCGAATCCCGCGCCGTACTTCGCGTGCACGCGCTGGATCAGCGTGTCGGTGAGATATCGGCCGCTCGGGTGCACAGCGACGTTCGCGGGCTTGTCGACCGCGAGCACGGCTTCGTCCTCGAAGAGCACCACGACCTCGTCCGAACTCGCCGCGAGCATCGGCACGCGCAGTTCCTCCGGAATGATCACGACCACGCGCGACCCGTGCCGCAATCGCCGTCCGGGGCGGCGCTCGACGTGCGTCTCGCCGCGACCCTTCGGCCGATCGGGCGTGCTGGCGTCGACGAGCACGAACCCGTTCCAGATCAGGTCCTGCACGGACGTGCGCGATCGCCAACTCAGGTAGCGGACGAGGAACGTGTCGAGACGGATGTCGACATTCTCGATGCGCATCTGCAGGTCGCTGGCGTCGACCCGCAGTTCGACCTCGCGCGGCGCTTGCGAGAGATCGCGATGTTTCGGGAAGAGGCCCATGACAAGTCCGGCCGTCTCGCCCGGCTCGACTCAGCCCTCGAGCACGACCCTACCCTGCGAACCGCGACGCGCAGGCGTCAGGGTTCGCCGCCCCAAGTCGCGCGGGGGGCGCGCGGGATCAGACCCGCGGCGCGCGCTTGACGCGGCGGCGGCGGCGCGGATCGTTCTTGCGGGTCGCCTTTTGGATCGTGCGCAGGCGCTCGCGTCGTTCCCGTCGCCGTTCGTCCGAACGTTTCTCGTGCCAGGCGTTGGCCTTGGCCAGGCGGAAGATCCCGCTGTAGTTGCACTGGCGCTTGAAGCGACGCAGCGCGGCTTCGAGAGACTCGTTGGCACGAACTTGAACTTTGATCACACGTGAATTCCTTAGGGATGACGCCGAGAGAGCCGCGCGACCCGAGTTCCAAAGCTGCGGGCGAGAAGCGGGCCGAAAAGATTAGCGCGGTCGTCGGCAGCGACCAAGGCCCTTCTGGAATTCGCCGGACGGGGCTGCGATCCTGCCACCGTGGGTGGGGGGAGCACGCGTGAGCCGGGGCGGGACGAAGCCGAGTCTTCGAACGGCGCGACCGAGGTGCTGCAGGGCACGATCGAGCGCGTCACGTACGCCGATCCGGGCACGCTCTACACCGTTCTAAAGATACAGCCGGACAAAGGTTATGCCCCCCCCGGCGCGCGCGCGTCGATCCTGCCGGCGCGCGTGAGCGCCGTCGGTCGCGCCGACGCACCGAGCGAGGGCCTGCGTGTCCGCCTCTCGGGCCGCTGGCAAGAGCACCGCACGCACGGCCCGCAGTTCGAGTTCGACGCGATCGAGGTGCTCCCGCCCGCCGGTCGAGCCGGCCTGGTGAAGTACCTCGCGTCGGACCGCTTCGCCGGCATCGGCGAGAAGCTCGCGGAGCGCATCGTCGACGCGCTCGGTGACGGCGCGCTCGACGTGATGCTCGAGCATCCCGAGCGCTTGTCCGAGGTTCGTGGATTGAAGCCAGCGGTGCGCGACACACTCGCAGCCACGGTGCTCGCGGAGTCGGGAACTCACCGCGCGAATGTGTTCCTGCGCGGATTGGGACTCGGTCCGTGGCAGGCGTCGCGCATCTTGCGCAAGCTCGGCCCCGAGTGCGAGCGATTGCTTCGCGCGGATCCGTACTTGCTCGCAAGCGGCATTGCCGGGATCGGGTTCGGCACGGCGGATCGCATTGCGATGGGGCTCGGCGTCGCGATCGATGATCCGATTCGCGCGCGCGCGGGGATCGTGCACGCACTCAAGCTCGCGGCGGATGACGGTCATTCGCTGCTCGCGCGCGCGAAGCTCGTCGATTCGGCGCGCCAGCTCCTTTCGACGGAGATGCCGGATGCGACGCTCGAAGCAGCAATCGACGAACTCTCTCACGTGCGCGACGTCGTCCTCGTCGAGCGCGGCCCGACGCCGGGCAGCGCGCAAGCCACAGAACACCCGCAGCGGGGCGATGCGCGCGTTTACTTGCCGCACCTTGCGCAGTGCGAGGAGGGACTGACGCGGAATCTGACTGCACTTCTTCGCAGCGGACCCGTGCAACCGCTCGCCACGGCGAAACAGCTCGCGGATGCGGAGAGGCACTCGTCGCTCGAGCTGGATCCGCGTCAGCGCGAAGCCGTGCTCGGCTTGCTCGCGACGCCCGTCGGGCTGCTCACCGGCGGGCCGGGTGTCGGCAAGACCACGATCGTCGAGCTCGTCGTTCGTCTCGCCGAGGCCGCGCAGGCCAAGGTGCTGCTCGCGTCTCCGACTGGGCGCGCCGCGAAGCGACTCGCGGAAGCGACCGGGCGCCCAGCGCAGACGATTCACCGCTTGCTCGGCTTCGACCCCGCGGCCGACGGATTCGCGCACGACGCGCACAACCCGCTCGAGGCCGACCTCGTCGTCGTCGACGAGATCTCGATGCTCGACGTCGTGCTCGCGCACCACCTTCTCAAGGCGATCCAGCCGCCGACGCGCGTCGTCTTCGTCGGCGACCCGAATCAGTTGCCGTCGGTCGGGCCCGGCAACGTGCTCCACGACATGATCGATTCGCAAGCGATCCCCGTGTGCCGCTTGACGCACGTCTATCGTCAAGCACGCGGCAGCCTCATCATCGCGAACGCCCACCGCATCCTTCATGGCGAGATGCCGGCGCTCCCCGAGCGCGGCGATCTGCGCTCGGACTTCTACTTCTTCCAGGCCGACGAGCCGACGAAGTGCGCCGAGCGCTTGATCGAGGTCGTCACGTCGCGCATCCCCGCCAACTTCGGTCTGCGCTGGGCCGAGGACGTGCAGGTGATCGCGCCGATGTACCGCGGAGAGTGCGGGGTCGACACGCTCAACGAGAAACTACGCGCCGAACTCGCGCGCGACGGAACCGACAGACGCGAGGTCCGCCAAGGCGAGCGCGCATGGAGGACCGGCGATCGCGTGATCCACACGCGGAACGACTACGAGAAGGAAGTGTTCAACGGCGACATGGGTCGCATCGAACAAGTGTTCGACGATGCCAGCGTGCTCGTGAAGTTTCCGGAGCGCGACGTCGTCTACGCCAGCTCGGAGCTCTACGACCTGCAGCCAGCGTTCGCGATCACGGTCCATCGTTCGCAGGGTGGCGAATTCCCGGCGGTCGTGATCCCGCTCGTCACGCAGCACTACATGATGCTGCAGCGCAATCTGCTCTACACCGCGGTGACGCGCGCGCGGAAGCTCGTGGTCTTGGTCGGATCGCAGCGCGCGCTGCGCATGGCGATCGAAAACGCCGAGCAGGGGCATCGCGAGAGCGCGCTGGCGGAGCGGCTGCGCACCGCGCTGGCCAAGAACTGACGTCCCGCGCTACGCCAGTGCGTCGGGACGCTGCTCGCGCTTCTCGAAGTAGCGCGTGCTCGCGAGCGAAGGCGGCATGCACGTCATCTCGCCCACCGCCTTCGGGTCGTCGTGCGCGTAGCGATAACCCGCGCCGTAGCCGGCTTCCTTCATCAACTTCGTCGACGCGTTGCGCAGGTGCAGCGGCACAGGATCCGCCGCGGTCGTCTCGACGTCGGCTTCGGCGCGACCGAGCGCAACGTAGAGCGCGTTGCTCTTCGGCGCGCGGGCGAGGTACACGGCGGCTTCCGCCAAGAAGATCTTCCCCTCGGGATAGCCGACGCGTGAAAACGCGTCCGCCGCGTCGAGCGCGACCCGCAGCGCCATCGGATGCGCGAGTCCGATGTCTTCGGCCGCCATCCGGATCAGACGCCGCGCGAGGTACTCGCCGTCTTCGCCGGCCTGCATCATGCGCGTGAGCCAATACAGTGCGGCGTTCTCGTCGCTGTTGCGCACGCTCTTGTGGAGCGCCGAGATCAGGTTGAAGTGTTCCTCGCCAGACTTGTCGTAGTGCAGGACTTTCCGCTGTAACGCTTCGCGCACGATCGTCTCGTCGATCGTCCCGCCGGCCGGCAAGAGGCTCACTGCGGTCTCGAGCAGTGTCAGCGCGCGCCGCGCATCGCCATCAGACGCATGCGCGATTCGCTCGAGCACGGCATCGCTCGCTTGCACGCGCCCGGCGAGCCCGCGTTCCGTATCGTGGGTCGCGCGGGCGAGCCCGCGCTCCGTATCGTGGGTCGCGCGGGCGAGCCCGCGCTCCGGGTCCTCCATCGCTCGCCGCAGGATCCGCACGACTTCCTCAGGTCGAAGGACCTGCAGGATCACCGTGCTCATCCGCGAGAGCAACGCACTATTGATCTCGAACGACGGGTTCTC
>JANOFY010000013.1:0-1972 GCA_031413895.1 Planctomycetota bacterium
GTTCGCCAACCGGATCATGCACCCGCGCTACGGCATCGAGAAGACGTACACGGTGCGCGTGCACGGCGAGATCGACGACGAGACGCTCGACAAGATCCGCACGGGCGTTCACTTGTCGGAAGGTCGCACCGCGGGCGCGAAGATCTTCGTCGACCGGCGCTCGCGCGAGTACTCGCTGCTCACCGTTCTCTTGCGCGAGGGCATGAACCGCGAGATCCGCCGCGTGTTCGCGCGCTTCGGCTACAAGGTCATCGAATTGCGTCGCACGCGCATCGGCCACCTCACGCCGCGCGGGATCAAGATCGGAAAATGGCGCGAGCTGACGCGCTCGGAGGTCGACGATCTCGTCACTGGACGCGCTGCGACGACCGCGGAGACCGATGAGCGCTCGTCGCGCCACTCGCGCTCACGCAGGCCGCCGATGCGGGATACGGGCTCACGGCCGCGCAACGCGGGCGGGCGGCCGGCTCATGCGAGCAAACGACCGCGCCATGAGGGCGGGCGTCCGCGCGACGGCGGTGGGCCTCCGCGTCGTGCGATCGCGCATCCGCTCGACAGGATCGCGCAGCCGAACGATGAAAGCGCGCTGTCGCACCATAGAAGCGCGCCGTCGCGCGACAGAAGCGCGCCGTCGCGCGACGGAAGCGCGCCGTCGCGCGACGCCGGCCCGCGGTCTCGCGGCGCGAAGGGTCGTGGTGCGCCGGGCGGGCGGCGTGATCGGCCGCACGCGGCACGATCCGGCAGCGAGCGACCGCGATCTCCGGCCGGTCGTCCGAGATCGAAGAGTGGCGATCAACGTCCCGTACGAAAGACAGGCCGCGGCCGATGAGCGCATCGAAGAGCAAGACCGTGTCGCGCGTGCGTGCGACGAAACGCGACGTCGATGGCTGGAAGGCCGGCGCGGCGATCCGTGAGCGCAAGCTCGCGAACGGGATGACGGTGCTGCTCGTCGAGCGCCACTTCGATCCCGTCGTGGCCGTGATGCTCTGGTACCGCGTCGGAGCTCGCAACGAGCGCGAGTTCGAGGCCGGCGTGTCGCACTTCCTCGAGCACATGATGTTCAAGGGCAGCCGCGGATTCGGAAAGGGCGAGGTCGACCTCGTCACGACGACGCTCGGCGGGAGCAACAACGCGTTCACGACCGCCGATCACACGGCCTACTGGTTCGAGCTCGCGTCGGATCGCTGGGAGAAGGCGCTCGAGATCGAAGCCGATCGCATGAAGAGCCTCACGCTCGACGCGACCGAGTTCGATTCCGAGAAAGCCGTCGTGCTCGAAGAGCTCGCGATGGGGGAAGACGATCCCTGGCGCGCGCTCTCGCAGCAGATGCAGCTCGTTCTCTTCCCGCGCCACCCGTATCGACGGCCCGTGATCGGTTTTCCCGACACGTTGAAGGCGATGAAGGTTGCCGACATGCGCGACTACTACGCGCGCTTCTACCATCCCGGCAATGCGATCCTCGTCGTGTGCGGCGACATCGAGTCGCACGCGGCGCTCGCGCTCGTGAAGAAGCACTTCGACGGCATTTCCGCGGGCCCGCCGCGCGCTGAATCGGATTGCTTCCGGCCGGAGCTCGCGGAACCGCGCGGCGAGCAACGGATCGCGATGACTTGGGACGACCAAGGCAGCCGCCTCGCGATGGGCTGGCCGACGAAGGCTGTCGGCAGCGACGAGGACTACGTGTTCGACATCGTGTCGACGTTGCTCGCCGGCGGACGCCTGTCGCGGCTCCACCGCCGGCTCGTGCTCGAACGCGGGCTGGCGACCAGCATCTCGACGCACAACGACGCACGCGTCGAAGCCGGCGCGTTCTGGCTCTTCGCGGAGTGCGCTCAGGACGTCGATCCCAAGACGCTCGAATCCGCGATCGACGAGGAGCTCGTGCGGCTCGCGAGCGAACTCGTGAGCGCGGCGGAGCTCGCGCGCGCGAAAAAGATCCTGGCGTCTTCCGAGGCGCACGACGACGAGACGG
>JANOFY010000014.1:0-3355 GCA_031413895.1 Planctomycetota bacterium
GGGCATGCCGTCGTCGTACCAGTACGACCAACCTCCGGACGCGGCGCGTGATCCGTAGTTGCCTTGCGATGCGATGCGTCCGTTCTCGTGACGGTACGTCCACATTCCGATAGGGCCGTCGCCGCTGAGCAGGCCCTCCACTCGCGGCGCGCCGTCCGGGTGATACTCCCGGACAAATCGGTACGACGTGACGTCGTCCGTCAGCCAACCCACGAGGATCAACAGGGCGAGCAACCCCGCGGACAGCCCGCAACCGGTCATCATGCCCGCGCGCCTGCCGGCGTTGAACTGGGGTCCATAGTCGTTCCGCGACATGATCGAGCAGCGTGGACGAGTCTCTCGAGAGCCCCCGGTCACTCTCCTCGAGAGTTTACCTCATCGCTGAACGCGCATGAACGCGTGATATCCCGACACGTTCCAACCCCACCGAGTGAACGAGCCATTCGAGCCGTTGTCCGGGAAGTGAAATCTCTGGGGCCCTTGGTCCTTCGGCTCGCCCTCGCCGAAGTACGTGAGCAGATGCGCCAGTTCCACGCGCGCAATGTGCTCGTCGACGGGATCGCTTCCGCACCAATGATGAACGCGAACGAGCCCGTACACGCGTCCGCGCTCGTCGATCTCGATGCCGCGACTCGTTCCATCGGTCAGCGCGGCGGACGTCCGCGGAAGCGCGAGCATGCCGGGCAACTGGATCACCCGGCCATCAACGAGCTCGAGACCTCGCTCCGACCAACCGGTCACGGCGATCGGTGAGTCGAGCTCGTCAATGACGCGAGTCCGATACGGACCGAGAAGTCGGTACTTCAGGACGTAGGGAATCACCTGCGTCACCAAGCCGATGAGACCTGCAGCTGCAGCGATCGCGGTCCAGACGCGTGCTCGACGGCTCATCATTGCGGGCCACGACGATTGCGCGTCTCGAAACTTCCCGTACTCACGAGCGGGCAGTGATCGGGCCGATCGGCGACTCAGTCGCCGGCGTAGCCGAGGTCCTTCAGCGCTTCGACGTGCTCGCGGGAGATCTTCGAAGGACGCTCGTGCGTCGGCAACGGCTTGGCGCGCCGTGCGAGAGTGCTTGCGAGAGCCGCTTTGAACTCCGCGGCGCGATCGGCGTTCGACGCGCTCACGTCGTGCTCCGCATTCGGATCGGACGCGAGGTCGTAGAGCCGCGTCCCATCGCCGGTGTCCTCGTAGCGCCATCGATCGCCGATCAATGTCACGGCACCCGCAGGCCGCGTGTCCGTCTTCCGGAGCGCTCCCTGCGCGATCGCGAACGTGCGCGACATGCCCATGTCGAATGCGTCGACACCCTCCCCCGCTCTCACGAAGTTTTGCAGCGTCTCGTGCTCGAACGCTCCGAGGATCGTGGGGAACAGATCGATCGTCGACGCCGTACTCGCGACGACGAGCGGTTGCGGCAACATCTCTTTCGGAAAGTGGATCATCATCGGCACGAGGAGGTTCTCGTTCGTGATTCGCCCGTGCGTGAGCCAGTCGTTCTGTCCGAGCGACTGACCGTGGTCGCCGACGATCGCGACGATCGCGCGCTCCCACAGGCCGCGCTGCTTAAGCGCCGCGACGATCCGCCCTACGCAATCGTCCGTGTACCGCACGTCGCCGTCGTAGCGATTCAACAGATCACGAATACTCGCGCGATCGATCGGAGGGATCTCAAGCGCTTGATCCTCCGCGAGGCGTGGCAAGAGATCCGGAAAGAGCACACGACAGATGCCCCCTTTGGTTTCGTCCGCCGCGATCCGCTCGGGACGAATGCCGCGCGAATCGATCTCCGCATCCAAGCGCGCATCGCTTGTGAACATCTCCGCGTACGGGGACGACGGCTCGTTCGGTTCGTGAGGATCGAAGAGATGAACCCACAAGAGAAACGGCCGATCGGTTCGCTCGGCCAGCCATTTCAACGCCAGCTCCGTCGTCTCGATTCCCTTGCGGCGCGCGGTCGGTGCGTCGAACACCTCGAAGCCCTGCGACATGCCGGTCTCCGGTCCGAGGACGAGCGCGCTCACGAACGCCGCGGTCTCGTAGCCGGCTCCGGAAAGGATGCTCGGGACCCAAGTCGAGATCGCTTGCGCCTCGAGCGGCGACCGGCTGCGCGGGTGATTGCCGAACACGCCGTGCTGGTGCACGTAGAGGCCCGTCATCATCGACATGTGCGACGGGAGAGTGACCGGAGCGGTGGCGACTGCGCGGTCGAAACGCACGCTCTCCGCTGCGAACGCGTCCATCGACGGCGTGGTGTCGCGGAAGTAGCCGTAGGCGCCGACATGATCGCGCCGGAACGTGTCGAGCGTGATCAGGATGATCGGGCGGATCTCGCGCGATCGAACTCGCGCGCTGACGGCCTCGATTTCGGGCGTGCGGCTGCAACCGACGGCGAACGCGAGGAGAGTCACCGCCGCCCAGCAGCGCGCGACTCTCCTCCAGAACGAATGGTTCGTCGATTGCGTGTGAATGAGCGCTCGGCCCGAGGAGTTCGATGCGCCGAGCAGCAAGCGGCTCACTTCAGAACGCGGAGTCGAGCACGGTCAACGTCCTGAAGCTGCCCAGCGTGATTCCGTTCGCACCGATTCGATAGGCCTGCAGGAAGCGCGTCTGCGCCTGCACACCCAGAGGCAGCTGCGGTGCGTTGTACGTGCGCGTCAACACGCCGGAAGCCGGGATCACTCCCCACTTGATCGCGCGGGTCGGAGCCGCGGTCGACCTGGGGAACGGCGCCAGCAAGACGCCGCGCCATGACGGCACGGCTTCGAACGTCGTCGTGAGCTCGTCGTTCAGAAACACGCGCGATCCGGACGTGCCGGTGAAGGTCACGGTCAAGAACTCGCCTGCGCGTGCGATCGACGGAATCGTGAATCCCAAACCCGACGCGGGTAGGAGGAAGGGCAGTGGACCGTAGTACTGCTCGCCTGGATCAGCAGGGCACGGGTTGAAACCACCCGGATCGTTGAGTACGACCCCCGCCGGGCCCCCGACGACCATCGAATCGAGGATCCAACCGTTGGCCGTCGTCGCCGGGAACAGCGGCGTCATGTAGTAGCCGGCGCCGCCGTCGTTCGGGCATCCGTAGAGGGGACAGTCGGTGTTCCCTCCCGCACCGCCGTGAATGTTGGATCGGGACGCGAACGCGAATACCGTCTGGCTCGCGCTTCCCGACGCGAACGACATCATGCCCGGTCCGCCCGGGCCTGTCCGATCGCCGCCGTTGCCGCCGTGGCCGCCGCCGACGATGCAGTCGTAGACCGCGGTGGCACCGTTCAATTGGTAGATGCCGCTCCCGCCGCCGCCGACGACGTCGAAGACACAGGTGTAGCTCGACCTGCCGTCTCCGCCGCTGATC
>JANOFY010000015.1:0-11190 GCA_031413895.1 Planctomycetota bacterium
CCACGATCGCATCACGGGGAGCACGACGCTCGTCAGCCGCGCAACGGATGGCACGCTGCCGAACACCAGCTGCAACCATCCCTCGATCTCACCGGAGGGTCGCTTCGTCGCTTTCGACTCGTTTGCCTCGAACCTGGTCTCCGGCGACACGAACAGCAAGGACGACGTGTTCGTGCGGGATCGTTGGCTCGAAACCACGGTGCGCGTGAGCCTCGCGTGGGATGGGAGTCAGGGAACGCAGGAGAGCGAGGCGCACGGCCTCTCGGCGGACGGCCGCTACGTCGTGTTCGACGGGCGCTCTCCGAATCTCGTCCCCAGCGACACGGGCATGTTCAGCGACATCTTCGTGCGCGACGTGGGGCCCGGCCCGATCACGTCGTTTTGCTTCGGCGACGGATCACTCGCGCCGTGTCCGTGCGTCAACAACGGCGCCGCCGAACACGGGTGCGCGAACCCCGTCTACGCGACGGGTGGATTCTTGCGCGGCTTCGGCGTGCCGAGCGTGGCCGAGGATTCCGTGCGCCTGGAAGCGCAGGAGCTCAGCGGCAACGTGTGCGTCTTCTTCCAAGGCGACGCGCAGATGGCGCCCACCGTGATCGACGATGGACTGGGTTGCGTGACGGGCGCGATCACGCGCATCGGGACGAAGACCGTCGTGAACGCGGTCGCACAGTATCCAGGCGTCGGTGACCTCTCCGTTTCCGTCCGCGGTGGAATCGGTGCGATCGGGGGCACGCGCTACTACCAGGGGTACTACCGCGGCGCGGCGCCCGTGTTCTGTCCACCGGCGACGACGAATCGAACGAACGGGTTGAGCATCGTCTGGTCGCCGTAGCGCGCAGAGTTCGACACGAAAAACGGGGTCGGACAACGTATCCTGCGCGCGATGACGCAACCGGATTTCGAGAAGCTCGGCGTCTTCTATCTCGGCCGGCCGTACGACGCGCAGTCGCGGACGGCGCAAGACGGATTCGTCCTCTACGACTCCAAGGATCTCGTCACGCACGCGGTGTGCGTCGGGATGACGGGCAGCGGCAAGACGGGGCTCTGCATCGGGCTCCTCGAGGAAGCAGCGATCGATGGCATCCCCGCGATCGTGATCGATCCGAAGGGTGATCTCGCGAACCTGCTGCTTGCGTTCCCGAATCTCTCGCCGGCGGAGTTCCTGCCGTGGGTGAATCCGCAAGACGCGCAGCAGAGCGGCCTCTCGCTCGAAGCGTTCGCGGCGCGCGAAGCCGAGAAGTGGAAGTCGGGTCTCGCGCGCGACGGCCAGGACGCGTCGCGCGTTCGGCGACTCGTCGACTCCGCCGAGTTCCGCGTGTTCTCTCCAGGAAGCCAAGCGGGATTGCCGGTCTCGATCTCGGGCTTGCCCGTCGGTGCGCGCGCCGTCGTGGAGACCTCCGGCGGGCGTTCGATTGCACGCGAAGCCGGGCCGACGCCGTCGTACCTCGGTCAATCCGATCGATCGGTAGACGTCGGGCTTGGAGCTGAACGCGCGGGGTCGTTCACGGTGCGGCACCGGGGTCGCGCCGACCTGACGCGGACCGACGAGGCTTTCCTCGCTCGAGATCGATTGCGCGTGCGAAGACTTGGAAGCAAGCTGGAAGTTGTCTCGAGCGAGCAGCCTCTCAAAGTCGTAGAGTTAGTGTCCTACGCATCGGGCCCGCATCCTGATTGAATGTTTCGAGGCTGGAGGAAGATCATGCACGCGTCAATTCGAGCCCTGTTGCTGTCGTCGGCTTTGGCTGCCGCTGCGCACGCACAGTCGACGGAGCGGGTGAGCGTCGATTCGGCTGGAGCGCAGGCACATTCAACATCGAATCTCGCAGGAATCGCGGCCAGCGGGCGATATGTGGTTTTCTCGTCCATCGCGGGCAATCTGACAAGCCCCGACACGAACGCGTTGGAAGACGTGTTCATCAAGGATCGCCAGACCGGACAGACGACACGCGTCAGCGTTGGGTACGCGGGAGATGAACCGAATGGTCACTCCATCAGCAACTCCATTTCGCCGGATGGTCGCTTGGTCGCGTTTTGGAGTGGAGCGGACAATCTGGTACCGACCGACACGAATCACAAGTACGACGTCTTCGTCCGCGACTTGCAAACAGGGCAAACAACCCGCGCAAGTGTTGACTCCAATGAAGTCGAAGCCAACGGCGATTCCAAGGACCCAGTCGTCTCAGCCGACGGTCGCTTTGTAGTGTACTCCAGCGTCGCCTCGAACTTGATCTTGGGCGACACAAACCTGAAAGAGGATATCTTCGTTCACGACCGTGTAACGGCAGTGACTGCACGCGCGAGTATTACTTGGAATGGCGCACAGTCTTTCGCGGATTCGTACTCTCCGTCGATCTCGGCGGACGGACGCTATGTATGCTTCGTCAGCGAGGGCGGGTTCTTCGTCCCGAACGACACGAACCAGGCCGCGGACGTATTCGTTCACGATCGTAACACTGGCGCGACGCAACGAGTGAGCGTGAGCTCGATGGGAGCACAAGGTAATGCAGCGTCGCAACAGGCGAGCCTCTCGGCGAACGGACGATACGTTGCGTTTGCGACCTCCGCGACAGACCTAGTTGCGATTTCAGGTGGCCCGAAACAGGTTCTAGTCCACGACCTTCTGTCTGGGGAAACGACGCTCGCAAGCAGAACGGCGGGAGGTGCGCCTGCGAACGCCAACTGCGGCCTGCCGTCAATCTCGGACGACGGCCGATTCGTGTCGTTCACGTCGCCCGCGACGAATCTCGATCCTAACGACACTTACGCCGCGTCAGGTGTCTTCGTGCACGATCGAGTTCTCGGCGAAATAGCTGTCGTCAGCATTCCATGCAATAACGACCCTTTCACCTATGGCTGCTACAGCCAGGCGATCTCGTCCGATGGTCGATCCGTCGTATTCATCAGCCAGGACGCGAACTTGGTCGCGGGTGACACGAACGCCGCGTACGACGTGTTCGTGCGCGCGCTACCTCCACACCTGATCACCGGCTTTTGTTTCGGCGACGGCAGCTCAGTCAACTGCCCATGCGGGAACAACGGCAGTCACGGAAGCGGCTGCGCCAACTCTCACTTCCCGCTCGGCGCGCACCTGACGGGCACCGGCAATCCCTCGATCACGACCGACTCGGTCATCTTGCTCGGACAGCAGATGACCGGAAACGTCTGCGTGTTCTTCCAAGGCACGCAGCCCATTTCGCCGGTCGTCATCGACGACGGGCTCGGATGCGTGAGCGGTTCGATCATCCGACTCGGCACGAAATCAGTTGTGAACGCCGCGGCGCAGTTTCCGGATGCCGGTGATCCGCTGGTCTCGATCAAGGGCGCAATCGGCGCAATCGGCGGCTCGCACTACTACCAATTGTTCTACCGCGACGCGGCCGCGCTATTCTGCCCGCCGGCGACGACGAACCGCACGAATGGAATCGTGATCACCTGGTCGCCGTAGCCGTCCGGCTTGCGCAGCGACATCCGCGCGGGGATGCTCCTCGCATGACCTCCGCGGACTTCGAGAAACTCGGCGTCTTTTATCTCGGCCGGCCGTACGACGCGCCCGCGCGCGCAGTGCGAGACGGATTCGTCCTCTACGACTCCAAAGATCTCGTCACGCACGCGGTGTGTGTCGGAATGACCGGCAGCGGCAAGACGGGACTATGTATCGGTCTCCTCGAGGAAGCCGCGATCGACGGCATCCCCGCGATCGTGATCGATCCCAAGGGTGATCTCGCGAACCTGCTGCTCGCGTTCCCGAATCTCTCGCCGGTGGAGTTCCTGCCGTGGGTGAATCCGCAAGACGCGCAGCAGAGCGGCCTCTCGCTCGAAGCGTTCGCCGCGCGTGAAGCGGAAAAGTGGAAGTCGGGTCTCGCGCGCGACGGCCAAGATGGCGAGCGCGTGAAGCGTCTCGTCGAATCAGCGGAGTTCCGTGTATTCACGCCCGGCAGTCAGGCCGGCTTGCCCGTGTCGATCTTGCGCTCGTTCGCCGCGCCGGTCGAGGCACTCGTCCAAGACGAAGAGCTCTTCCAAGAGCGCGTCGCCACCAGCGCGACGAGCCTCCTCGGTCTCCTCTCGATCGACGCCGACCCGCTCTCGAGCCGCGAGTTCGTGTTGATCAGCGCACTGTTGAACGACGCGTGGAAGGCCGGCCGCGACCTCGACCTCGCGCAGCTCATCCGCGAGATCCAGTCGCCGCCGATGTCGCGCGTCGGCGTGATCGAGCTGGAGTCGTTCTATCCGGCGAAGGAGCGCTTCCAACTCGCGCTGCGCCTGAACAACTTGCTCGCGTCGCCGTCGTTCGCAGCGTGGCTCGCGGGCGATCCGCTCGACGTGCAATCGGCGCTGTTCACGAAAGACGGCAAGCCGCGCATCTCGATCTTCTCGATCGCGCACCTCTCCGACGCCGAGCGCATGTTCTTCGTGTCGCTTCTTCTCGGAGAGACGCTCGCGTGGGCGCGATCGCAACCAGGCACGCAGAGCCTGCGCGCGATCCTCTACATGGACGAGATCGCCGGCTACTTCCCGCCCGTGCGCGAGCCGCCGTCGAAGCGTCCGCTGCTGACGCTGCTCAAGCAGGCGCGCGCGCACGGCCTGGGCGTCGTGCTCGCGACGCAGAACCCGGTCGATCTCGACTACAAGGGACTCTCGAACGCCGGGACGTGGTTCATCGGACGGCTGCAGACCGACCAGGACAAGGCGCGTGTGTTGGACGGACTCGAAGCGGCCTCGACGACGGGCGTCGATCGCGCGACGTTCGATCGCTGGATCTCCGGCCTCGAGAAGCGCGTGTTCCTTCTGCACAACGTGCACGAGTCCGAGCCGGTGCTCTTCCAGACGCGCTTCACGATGAGCTACCTGCGCGGACCGCTGGCGCGCGCGGAGATCCAGCGATTGATGAGCACGCACCGCGGAGCCACGGCGGCACCGCGCGTCTCGATCGCGCCGTCGGCGCTGGCTACGAGCACGTCGTCTCGCCCCGTGCTCGAACCGGGCGTGCCCGAGGTCTTCCTCCCTACACGCGGCGACGACCCGGTCACCTATCGCCCCGCGCTGCTCGCGATCGCGCGGATCTCGTTCGCCGATGCGCAGAGCGGGATCGTCGCGGATCGAACGTTCGCGCGACGCGCGGAGCTCGCAGACGGAGCGACCTCCGTCGACTGGGAGAGCGCGCCAGCGATCGAGGTGGCTGAAGGCGATCTCCGCGACGCACCGGCGAAGGGTGCGCGCTTCGCTCCGCTGCCGCCGATCGCGGGACAGAAGAAGAGCTACGACGCGTGGAGGAAGTCGTTCGCCGACCACGTGGCACGCCGCGCCGCCCTCGAGCTCTGGAAGCACGGCGGAACGAAGCTCGTCTCACGCCCCGGCGAGAGCGAAGGCGAGTTCCGCGTGCGCATCTCCCAGTCCATGCGCGAGCTCCGCGACGAGCAGGCGGAGAAGCTCCGGCAGCGCTACGCCCCCAAGCTCGCCGCGCTCGAGGAGCGGCTTCGTCGCGCGCGAGCCGCGGTCGAGCGCGAACGCGAGCAAGCCAGCCAGTCGAAGCTGCAGACGGCGCTGTCCTTCGGTGCGACGCTGCTCTCGGCGTTCACTGGCCGCAAGAAGCTCAGCGCCGGCACCCTCGGCCGCGCGACGACGGCGGCGCGCGGCGTCGGCCGGTCCATGAAGGAAGGGCAGGACATCGCCCGCGCGCAAGAGTCGGAACGAGCGGTCGAAGACAAGGCGCGCGAGCTCGAGCAGGAGTTCCGCGCCGAGCTCGCCGAGCTCGAGTCACGGCTCGATCCGGCGCGTGAGCGCCTCGAAAGCCTGCGCATCGCGCCGAAGCGCGGCTCGATCGAAGTGCGCCTCGTCGCGCTCGCTTGGCTTCCGAACGAGAGCTAGCTGCGACTCCCTTGAAACCCTGAGCGTCCCCGCCCATGCGCACGCATGGGAATTCTCAATGCGCTCTCCGACGAAGTCGCCGCCGTCGTCGAGAAGGTCGGGCCGGCGGTAGTCCACATCCGTTGCATGGGCGCGCGGCCCGCTGTCGCGAGCGGTTCGGGCGTCATCACCTCCGCAGACGGCCTCGTCCTCACCAATCACCACGTCGTCCGCGACGCGACGGGCATCGAGGTCGAGCTCGCCGACGGCCGCGTCGAGATCGCGGACCTCCTCGGCGTCGATCCCGCGACCGACTTGGCGGTGCTGCGCGTTTCCCACGAGCGCCCGCTGCCCGCCGCCGCTCTAGGCGACTCGAACGGCTTGCGCGTCGGCGACTTCGCGATCGCCGTCGGCTCGCCGTTCGGGCTGACGCGCACGGTGACGCTCGGGATCGTGAGTGCGCTCGGCCGCACGCTCCAGAGCGAAGTCGCCGGCCGCGCGATCGAGGGCGTTATACAGACCGACGCGCCGCTCAATCTGGGCAATTCGGGCGGTCCACTGCTCGACGGCGACGGTCGCGTGGTCGGGATCAACACCGCGGTGCTCGCCGGCGCGCAGGGACTGTGCTTCGCGATCCCGTCGAACACGGCGGCGTTCGTGAAGAGCGAGATCGTCGCGCATGGACGCGTGCGCCGCGCATGGCTCGGCATCGGCGGCGAGGAAGTGCTGCTCACCGCTCTTGTCGTCGAACGTCACGGACTCACGACGCGCCGCGGCGTCGCCGTGCGCTCCGTCGATCCGCGCAGCCCGGCGGCGAAGGCCGGAATACAGCCGCGCGACATCCTCATCGGCGTCGGCGGCCGGAGGATCTCATCGGTTGCCGACCTGCACCGCACGCTCGGCGGCGAAGCGATCGGCGCGGACTTGCGAGTCGACATCTTGCGCGATGGCGCGAAGATGAGCCTGCCGGTCCGCCCCGTCGAAGTGAGATCGCGCGCCGGTTGACGACGCGCGATCGAGGTGCGCCTCACCGTGCCGGGCTACTCACCCTTGACCGGCGCGAATCGTGGCGAGGGAAGTTCGATGGTGCGGCTCTTTACCGGTTTGCCGCGCAGGAAGTTCTGCAGCAGCTCGCGGTATTCGGACGAGAGCATTTCGATCGGCTCGTGACCCGCATGGGTCGCGATGACGTGCGCGTAGTTGGAGAACCCCGCGCAGATCTCGTCGACGTTGCCGGGCGGCGTGCGCGCGTCGAGGCTGCCGCTGACGAACAACACCGGGGTCGAGCACTTCATCGGACCGCGGAATGCGTCGCCGAGGTCCGCGTCGCCGCACGCGGCCCACACGTCAGGGTAAGGGACATTGACGGCGTCGCCGAGCAGATGAGCTGGATCACGCGCCTCTTTCGCGATCCGACGCAGGCGCGCAGGCGTCGCGCCCGACGCGCAGTCCATCATCAGTGCCATCGCCGAGCCGACTTCGCCGCGCCGATTCTCGAGCGCGAACGCAGCGAGCTCGCTCCAGTCGCCACGCGACATGCGCTCCACGGCCGCTGGAACGTCGCGCATCTCGTATGCGAGCCCGAGCACGTTGGCGAGATAGAACTGCAAGTCGAACGCACCGATCGTGACGCTCCCGGTTGAGCCATCGCGCCCGACGGTCGCCGTCACCGGCTTTTCCGCCAGCTGCTTCAAGAGTGCGCGCACGACGCCGAGAAAATCGGGGAGCTGCATGGCGATGGTCTCGTCGGCGGCGACCAACTCGTGCAACTGTTCCAAGTAACGCTGAGTCGTGCTCGGTAGCTTCAGCGTGTGGTCCGGCCCTTCGACCCGGATCAGGATCGAGCGCGCGGCGTGCTCTGCATGACGCCGCAGGTAGGCCAGGGTGAGATGCGTTCCGTAGCTCTGGCCCCAGGTCATGATCTGCTCGACCCCGAGCGCCTTGCGCAAGTCGTCGATGTCATCGGCGCTCTCGATCGAGTTGTAGGCGGAGAGGTCGACGCCCTGCTCTCTCCAGAACTGCACGCAACGAACGACGGCCTCGCGGTACGCCGCGACGTAGTCCGCGCGCGTGATCGCGCGATCCGTCGGCAGCTCGTACGTGAAGTCGGGGCCTTCTTCGAGGTTCGGACGACACAGCCCAGTGCCGCGCTGATCGAGCCCGATCACGTCGCAGTAGTCGAGCAAGCGCAGCATGCGCCCGGTCGCGGGCCCGATGCAGTTCTCGATTCCCGACGGCCCGGGACCGCCCACCAAGTAGACGATCGGCGGGCCTGGTTCGGGATTGGAGGTCCGAAACCGCACGAACGCGAGCTCGATCGACTTGCCGTTAGCAGTGCGGCGATTCTCGGGGACCGACAGACGTCCGATCTCGCCTTCGATCGGTTGGCCGTCGACACCCGTCGTCGCGTGCGGCGACCAGCGAATTTGCTCGGGCCCGTTCTTGGTTTGCGCAGCACCGATACCGATCGTGCTGCAAGTCATCACGAAGACGAGCGTCGCGGGAAGTTGGAATGGATTCACGAAGGGAGTCTCTTGGTCGGTGCAGCGGTCATGCGGATCGCTGAAGGAGAGTCGACGGAAAAACCAGACGACTGTGAGACTCGCGCTTACGTTTGGCCGTCAGCCGGCGTTACGGGCTAACGCGGTGCTGGATCCGAGTGGCTGCGCGAAAAAAACCCAGGTGGAATGCGCGTCAGCGGCCGGTGCGCGAGGACCGATGGGATCGCGCACCGGCGGCCGGTGCGCTCAGTTCGTCTTGGCGACCGTGGGGGCCGCCTCCGTCCTCGTTTGCGGCGGTTGGCCTTCAGGCGAGAACCGGTACGACGACTTGCTGCCACCCTGCTTGTCGAAGTACTCGAGCGACGCGATCCCCTCCGTCGAGAGGCCGAACTTCGCGACCGCCTTGCCGTCCTTGTCGTGCCACATGATCGTGGGCGACTCGCTCTTGTAGGCGTCCATCACGAGGCGCTGGCGGCCGCTCGTATCGCGGAGCACGAGCCGCTCGGCATACACGACGTCGCACACGGTCGGCGCCGCGAACGCGGCCAGTCCGGCGAGCACGAGTCCTCCAGCGAGGAATCCCCCGGTGCGTTTCAGGCGGCGGTTCTCCTGTTCGAGGCGTTCCAGTCGAACGTTCACTTCCGAGAGTTGGTTCTGCATCGCGATCTCCCGTGACTTCGTTTCCAAGAGTTTGAACCTCACATCGAGCTTCCGCGTTACGGAAGCGGGCGAGGCACGTCTATATGCTGACATTCCGTCCCGGCAATCGAATAGCGCTCCCGCGATCTTCATGTGAACGCTGGGCAAGTTTTTCATGGCCGCGCCATCCTTTCGTCGAGCCGTCGTCGCCAGTAGATGTGTCGAGTACCCCTACCATCCCCGCGAGTTAGACTTTCAGACCATGAGCGTTCGCAAGAAACCGGAGCTGAACCAGGCGCTTTCCGACGCGATCCGCGAGTTCGGCAGCCCCACGACGCCCCACGAGCTCGAGCGCCGCGGTGTGCAGCGCGTCCGGTCGATCTCGATGGCCCAGATCTCGGCGATGATCGAGAAGGCGGTCAACCGCACGATCCTCGAGCGGACTCTCGGCGGCGCGCAAGGGGACCTGGCGGAACTCGTCGATCACGCGCAGGTCGGACTCCTCGGGCTTCTTAAAGGGGTCGCGGAAGTCGAGGCGTCGCGGGGAGCGATCCACGAAAGCCGCAACGAGCTGATGTCGGAGCTGGCGCAGATGCGCCAAGAGCGCTCGCAGGCTCTCCTCCTCGAACCCGCTGGCGAGGACGACCCCACGGTGCAGAAGATGAAGGCGGCGATCCGCGCTTCCTTCGGGAAGCTCGGGTTGGCGACGCCCGAGTCGGCCGCGATCGGGCGCGAGCTCGAGGAGCGCGCGCTCGTGCTCCTCGAGGAGGGACGGCGCCGAGCCGCAGCCGCCCAGATCCGCTTACGCGACGATCACATCGACCAGTTGGAACGGCGGATCACGAAGCTCGTGCAATCGCTGGAGGCGACGGAGCAGGTACTGAACCGCGTGGCCGCGATGAAGAACCTCGACATCGGCGTCGCGTCGCTGTTCCGCGTCGTCCAAGGCCTGGCGCACGACGAGCCCAACCGCGACCTGAAGCGTCAGCTCATGGAGACGATCTTCAAGGCGAACGTCGACTTCCAGCAGAAGCGCGCGGCGGCGAACTAGCCCGGCCGTCGCAAGATGATGATCGCCGGCTGAATCAGCCGTAAATCGTCGTCCGCCAAGAACGAGCTCTCCGGGTCCGGGTCGAGCACGCATTCGGAGTAGCCCGAGCTCGTCCGGAGCCAAGCGACGAACCGACGTTGTTTCGTCGTGAACTTCCACCAGCACCCTGGGACGAGCACGACGGCTTCCGGACGACGCCGCAGGAACTCGTCTTGTCGCATGTGGTCGCGCTCGAAATCCCGAACGAAGCCCAGTTGCTCGATCCGCGGCAAGTAATGGTCGTCGTCGTACACCTCGACGCGCACGCGCGCGGGTAGTTGCGCAGCCAAGTAGGCTTCGGCGCGGTAGCGCGGATCCTTCGCCATCAGCGCGTTCGACTTCACGCAGCGGTGCACGGACCAGCTGAACACCGCGACGACTGCCACGAGCGCCGCGACGGCGGGTGCGCGCCGGCGAAAGAACGGATGGGCCACGGCTACGCCCGTGAGCGCGGCGAGCAGGAAGATCACGGGCAGCATGAACCGCGTGCCGGTGTAGCGGATGATCGCGATCAAGAACACGTAGTACGAGATCAAAGGGAGCGCGACGCGCCACGCGCGGCCGCCGCTACGAGCGAGTGCGAAGCACGCAGCGGCCGCGGACAGCGCGAGCAGCGGAATGCCCATCGAGGTCGCGAGCCTCGCTCCCGTCTCGGCCAGCAATTCGAGCTGACCGGCGATCGTGTTCGGGAAGCCGCCCCACATCGAAGGATCCGTCCCCTCGCCGAACCACCAGCGCATGCGCGTGATCCAGCCCACCGGATCGAGAACGAGCCGGCTGAGAATGGCATAGGTCGCGACGACGCCGACGATCATCAACCACAGCCCACGCGTGGCCGGCGGTTCCGTGGCGTGCCGCTCAGCGTCACGGCGTCGGCGGAGGTACATCGCGAGCACCACCGCGACGAGGAGGACGTAGCTGCCCCCGATCTGTTCTTTCGTCGAGACGCTGATCGCGATGAGCATGCCGAGCCAAAGTCCGGTCCTGGGGGCGAACGATTCGACGAACTGCAGGTAGGCGCTGAACGTCAACGCAAACCAAAACATCATCGGTGTGTCGACGCCGAGGATCTTGACGTACAGCACGGTCGCATTGCTGAACGCGTACACGCAC
>JANOFY010000016.1:0-25409 GCA_031413895.1 Planctomycetota bacterium
GATCGCAAGCGCAATCACTTCCTCAAGGACTTCCGCGGGAAGCACGGGTTCGACAGGAAGCAGTACGACGCCGAGCGGACTTCGCAGTACGACGCGGGGCTCACGCGAATCAACGAAGAAGAGACTCGGGCGCGTCTCGACGCGGCGCACCAGCTGCTCGCAACTCGTTGACAGCTGCGCGCGACATCGCGCATCGGCGGAGACCCCGCTATCCTCTGTCGTCGCAACGAGGTCGCAGCGGAAGTGGCGAAATTGGTAGACGCGCAGGACTTAGGATCCTGAGGGGAAACCCGTGGGGGTTCGAGTCCCCCCTTCCGCACCACACTCGCGTCGTGGATCTACGTCTCGTGCAAGTTTCGAGGAGCATCTGCGCATGTCGATCGTGAACTTCACGCCGATACCTGCGTTGATCGGCGGGATCTTGATCGGGCTCGCGGCGACGCTCGTGTTGCTGCTCAACGGCAAGCTCGCCGGCATCAGCGGCATCGTCGCGCGCGTCGTGAGACCGGTGCCGGGTGACACGGCGTGGCGCGCTGTGTTCCTGCTCGGGATGGTGGCCGGCGGCGCGCTGACGTTCGCCGTCTGGCCGTCGACGTCCGCATTTGGGCTCGACGCGAGTTGGTCGCGCATCTTGATCGGCGGATTGCTCGTTGGGATCGGAACGCGGGTCGGCGGAGGGTGCACGAGCGGACATGGAGTGTGCGGAATCTCTCTCGGCTCGCGTCGATCGATCGTCGCGACGCTCACGTTCATGGCCACCGGGTTCGCGACGGTGTACGTCCTCCGACACGTGCTCGCGGGAGGGATGTCTTCATGAACCGGCCGGCATTGTTTCTTTTCCCGGGCATCGTGTTCGGCATCGGCCTCGCGGTCTCAGGCATGACGAACCCCGCGAAGGTGATCGGATTCCTCGATCTCTTCGGCCAGTGGGATCCGAGCTTGGCGTGTGTGATGGCCGGGGCCATCGCGAGCTTCGTCGTCGGAAACTTTCTCGTGCGACGCCGGGCGGCTCCGGTGTGCGGCGGTAAGTTCACCGGCGGTCCCGCGCACAACGTCGATGCGCGCGTCTTGGTCGGGTCCGGCGTGTTCGGGATCGGCTGGGGGCTCGTCGGATTCTGCCCCGGACCCGCCATCACCAATCTCGCGAGGCTTCAGGCCGAGGTGCTCGGATTCGTCGTCGCGATGGCGATCGGAATGCTCATCGCACAGCGCGTGTTGGGTGCTGATCCCTGAACCGCGTCCGCCCGAGCGCTCACTCGTATCGACGCGCCCGATTTGTAGATCGACCCGGACTCGTCGGCCGATCCGGCTGGCCGCGCGAACTCCGCTGCGCCGAACTCGGCGAGATCTTGGGGACGCCGCGTCCATGCGGGTCGCGGAAAAGCACGCGTCTACGCGCGTGTCAAGGCGTGAACAGCTCGTTGCGCGCGACACCCATCCGGTGTCCGTACCACTGCGCGAACGTCCACAGCGTGCGCGTCGCGTAGATGGCCGAGTTCTTCAGGTTGATGCTGCTCGCTTCGTCGAAGTAGCGCACCGGCACGGGAACGTCGCCCAGCTTGAAACCGTGGTGCACGCACTGCACCAGGAACTGCGAGTCGAACACGAAGCCGTCCGCGTTGCGCTTGTACGGGATCGTGTCGAGCACGCGGCGCGAGTACGCACGGAAACCGCTGTGCCATTCGCCCAGGTTCTGACCCGCGAGCATGTTCTCCATGATCGTCAGCCCGCGGTTGGCGAAGTACTTGGACTTCGGCATCCCGCCCTGGAGTGCCTCGCGCCGCGTACGAATGCGATTGCCGAGGATCACATCGCAAATGCCGTGTCGAAGGACTTCGACGGCGGTGGGAATCATCCGCGCGTCGTACTGGTAGTCCGCGTGGATCATCACGACGAAGTCGGCGCCGTGTGCGCGTGCGGTGTCGTAGCACGTCTTTTGATTGCCGCCGTAACCGGTGTTGCGCTCGTGCTGGATCAGCGTGAGCGGCAGCGTCTTGGCGATCTTGACCGTGTCGTCCTTGCTGCAGTCGTCGACGAGGATGATCTCCGCGACGTGCTCCTTCGGAACATCGCTGAACACGCGCACGAGAGTATTGGCCGCGTTGTAGGCCGGCATGACGACGATCGTGCGGTGGGTTCCGGGCATGTCGCGATTGTGGTGGAGTCCGTATCGTGGCACAAGTCCGCGCACGGGGGACAAAGCGCGAGCAGCGCACGGTGACGACTCCGAGGATGTCCTCCATGCAAGGGCGTGAAGTCCGCGGCGTTCGCGAGAGGTTGTCGTCACCCACCCACAGAGCCTCCGCGAGTCGACCGGCCCGCGCCGCCAACTCTCGCGAACGTGCTGGCCAATCCCTCGATCGGCTTGTATTCATGGCGCGCGACGTTCGACCCGAGGAGTTCCAGTGCACGCGCTTGTCTTGCCATTCGAAGGACGGTCTCCGCGGTTCGGTCGCGACGTGTTCCTGGCGCCGAACGCGGCCGTCGTGGGAGATGTCGCGCTCGGTGATCGTGTGTCGATCTGGTACGCGGCCGTGGTGCGAGGCGACGTGCATCGCATCTCGATCGGCGCCGATTCGAACATCCAGGATGGGACCGTGATCCACGGCACGCTCGACGAGTGGCCGGTGGTCATCGGAGAGCGGGTCTCGATCGGTCACAGCGCGACCGTGCACGGAGCGACGCTCGAAGACGACGTGCTCATCGGGATCGGTGCGCGCGTGCTCGACGGCGCGCGCATCGGCGCGTTCTCGCTCGTCGCCGCGGGAGCGCTCGTGCGCGAGGGCATGATCGTGCCGCCGCGCTCGCTCGTCGCGGGCGTGCCCGGCGTGATCAAGCGCACGCTCAACGAGCGCGAGATCGAGATCATCCGGCGAACGCCGGGACGCTACCGCGATCTCGCCGTACGGAGCCGCGCAGCGTGTCTGGCGTCAGGCATGTCGGATCCGTTTCAGTCCTGACCGTCCATTTCGGAGCTGTGCGCACGAGAGCGAGCGGCCCGTCGCCCGACTCGTGCCGACGACGTCAGGGCCGAATCTGAAAGCGCACGGCGTCCGTCAATCCCAGCCCGAGCGGGCTCGGCGGGTCGCGGTACGCGTACTGAGCGCACACCGTCGCTCCGACCGTCAATGCCGGATTCAGGCCCGTCCGCATGATCGCGTTGAAGTCGATGGAAAACGCGCCCGTGCAGTCCGTGCCCGTCGCGCTTCCGCCCGAATTCTGTGGCGCCGTTCGCTTCCACGGCGTCTTCAAACACATGACGCCATTGCCCAGCGGTTCGTTGTCGGGGCGCAAGCTGTAGAGCAAGAGGCCGGCGCGTTGGTTGATGATCGACGTCGCACCGATCAAGAAGGGCGTCTCGTCACTGATGCTCGGCATCCCGTTCGTCGTGATCTGCGGCACGCAACCGATCGAGCTCGTCGTGCTCGTGCAGTACTTGTACGGCGACGGCGCGAAACGCATCACGGTCGCCTTGCCGTCCGCAGCGCTGTCGCGGAAGGCGACGTGCGGTCTGTCGTAACCGTCGATCGCCATCGCCATGTAGTCCGCCGATCCCGGCGTGAACCCGATCGGACCGACGGCGATCCAACTTCCGCCGGCGTACTTGCGCACCGCGGCCTTGCGTCCCTGATCGAAGAGCTGATAGCAGACGTACGGCACGTTTTGGCTGTCGAAATCGATCGAAACCCATTGCCGCCACGCTTCGGTTTCGATGACGGGCCGATCGGATCCGGACGCGGAGCTCCCGACTCTCACCCACTCGCTACCGGTGAACTTCATCACCGTGATGCGCAGGTGATACTCCTGGTAGACGATGTACGGTACGCCGTCGTTGTCGAGCGCGAGCCGCAAGTTGAGACCGCCCTTGGTCGTGAAGCCGGGCGTGCCGACGTATTGCCACGCGTCGTCCTCCGCCGCGTAGCGCATCACCGTCACCTTTCCATCCCCCGAGCTCGAAGGGAATTGGCGGTCGGCGAACGCGAGGTACGGAGTGCCGTCACTCGCGATTGCGAGGCTCGTGTAGTCCGCCGCGGCATTGGTGAATCCGGCGGGCCCGAGCGTGCTCCACGTTCCATTGGCGAAGCGTTGAACGGTCGCCTTGTTCTGGCTCGCGCCGTCTTCGTAAGCCGCGTAGACCGCGTTGTCCGCGCCGACCACGAGGTGCGTGTAGTGCGCGTCTCCGTTGCTGATCCCGGTCGGTCCGACGTTGCTCCACGCCGTCGTCGGGCCACTCGTCGCACGGCGCACGTTCAACCTGCCCGCGACACCGTAGTCGCGACTCGCGACGTAGAGCGTTCCCGCACTGTCGAACGCGAGGTGGTTGTACCAACCGGTGCCGACGCTGGCGCCGCCCTTGGCTCCGACGTACGACCACTC
Source organism: Planctomycetota bacterium (assembly GCA_031413895.1). Taxonomy (GTDB): domain Bacteria; phylum Planctomycetota; class UBA1135; order UBA1135; genus JANLUN01. The sequence goes on from JANOFY010000016.1 coordinate 4,378, forward strand.
GCCGTTCGTGAAGCGATTCACGCTGGTCGGATTGTGACCCAGGCTGTGATCTTGGTAGGCGACGTGCACTCGGTCCGCCGCATCGAACGAGATCTGACAACACCAGACGCCCGCGGAACTCATGCCCGGAGTACCGAGCACCTCCCAATCACCTGTAGATTGCGCGGTCGCGAGGCCCGTGAGCAGGGCCAATGCCGTGAGCCGAAGGAATGAGTGAGTCATGGTGTGCTGGGATCTATGGTGCGAGTTGCACTCAGGCTGCCGGGCATCTTATCGACAATCGGCCGAGCTCCCCACAATTGGCCCTGGACACGCTTGATTTCGTGCTCTCGCGGGTGAGCCGAGTCGTTCGCTGCCTCACTCGGAACCGGTTTGTGCGGTCAGTTCGCCACGACCGCCGAGCCCGATCTCGTCCGCGTGCGGTCGGAGTGATTCGATGACGAACGCGATGTGCGCTTCGAGCTCGACGCCGAGCTGCTGCGCGCCAGCCGCCACCTCGGCGCGCTCGACCTTGGCCGCGAAGTGTTTGTCTTTCAGCTTCTTCACGACACTCTTCGGCTCGAGCGTCATGATCCCTCCGGCGCGCACGTGACAGCACGCGCCGACGAAGCCGGTGAGCTCGTCGCAAGCCAGCAACGCCTTGTCGAGCTGCGTGTCGTACGACACATTCCAGCGCGTGTAGTGCGCTGAAACGGCGTGCGCGATCTCCGGCTCGCCCTGTTCGCGAAGCCACGCGACGATCTGTTTGGGGTGATCTGCGGGCCACGCTTCGAAGTCGGCGTCGTGGAGCAAACCCCCGATGCCCCACCACACATAGTCCGCCGCGCCGCCCCCCTACCAGTGTGCGGCCATTCGCATCAACAGCACGACGGCGCGCGCATGTTTTCGCAGCGCATCCGACTTCGTCCAGCTGCACAGGTGTTGCCAAGCTGCTTCTCGAGTGAGTGTCATCGCGTTCCTACGTGGTTCCGTGCCCGTGCCAGTGCCTGCACCCGCGCTCGCGCTTGTGGTTGTAGTTGGTACGTGTGCGCGGACGCGTCCGGCCGATCGAAGTCCGTGCAGCCCGTCCAGACAAGCTCCGCTGGTTCGCGTCAGACGCTACCACGAGTCGCGCGCGCGAGCCGAGCCTCTGCTCGCTCCGCGCGCGCACGTCGATTCAACGCCGCGAGCTCTCGCCGCGCTGCGGACGATCGCCCCGGCGTTGCCGCACGGCATCGCGCAGAAGGAACTCGATGTGGGCATTCAGGCTGCGCAGATCCTGGTTCGCCCACTCGCGCAATTCCGCCATCAATTCGGGAGACAACCGCAGGAGGAACGGTTTGCGCTCGGGCGGCTCGGGAGGTTCCGTCGCCTTCGATCCGCGCGTGGCCATGAGATTCCGCGACTAGTTGTACAGGGAACCCGTGTTGAGGACCGGCGTCGGCGCCGCTTGTCCGCACAGCACGACGAGCAGATTGCCCACGAGCGTCGCGCGGCGCTCGTCGTCGAGCTCGACGATCCGCTTGTCGCCGAGCTTCGTGAGCGCCATCTCCACCATCCCCACCGCGCCGTCCACGATCATGGCTCGCGCGGCGATGATCGCTCCGGCCTGTTGGCGCTGGAGCATCGCGGCAGCGATCTCCTGTGCGTACGCGAGGTGCGAGAGGCGCGCTTCGAGCACCTCGATTCCGGCGATGTCGAGGCGCAGCTGCAACTCTCCTTGCAGCTCGCGCGCGACCACGTCCGCGCTGCTGCGGAGCGTCGTCGAGACATCGCTCGTCTGTCCGTCGTCGTAAGGATGGCGGCTCGCGACCATGCGCACGGCGGATTCACTCTGCACATCGACGAAGTGTTCGAACTCCTCGACGTCGAACAACGCCTGCGCGGAGTCGCGCACCTGCCACACGACGACGGCGGCGATCTCGATTGGATTGCCGAGCAGGTCGTTCACCTTGAGCGTCTTGCCGTTCAAGTTGTGAGCGCGGAGTGAGACCGGTTTCTTCGAGGTGAACGGGTTCGTGTACCAGAACCCGGGATTGCGAACGGTCCCGCGGTAGCTACCGAAGAGAACGAGCACGCGGCCCAAGTTGGGTTCGACGACGAAGAATCCGGGCAGCATGAATACGAACACCACGATCAGCACGAGACCCAAGAGCAGCATCCACGGCTCTCCCGATACGCCGCCTTGGATCGAAAGCCAGATCCCCACTCCGAACAGAATCAACGTGAACGCCAGCATGGCGTAGCCGGACAGCGGTCTGAACGTTTGCTCCGTCGATCGATTGCGAGACTGCATCGAGTACTCCTGAGCTCTTCGGCCCTCTAGGTCGGTGGTATTGCGATGATATCATATCGATATGACACCCGATCGCGCTAGAGCTCCGTTGGCCCCCGCGCGCCCACTCATCGCCAACCCCGTCCTGACAGGGACTTGCGGCGGCGCACCGCGATGGACGATCGGGGCTTGCTCCGCGGCTAGAATCCGCCCCTTGTGCCTCTGACCCCGCAACCCCGCGCGCCCGACCCCGAACTCCCGCGCACGGCGGGCGGCTTCGAGCTGCGGCGTGAGCTCGGCCGCGGCGGCATGGGGATCGTCTACGAGGCGCGCGAGCTCTCGTCCGGCCGCACCGTCGCGCTGAAGGTCCTCGCGGCGGAGCTGCGTGTCTCCGACGAAGCGTTCGCGCGTTTCCGGCGCGAGGCGCGACTCGCCGCATCGATCTCCGATCACCACTGCGTGTTCGTGTACGGCGCGCACGAGGTCGAAGGCTCGCCGGCGATCGCGATGGAACTGTGTCCGGGCGAGACGCTCGACCAGAAGCTCACGAGCAAGGAGACGATTCCGGTCCAGACCGCGGTGCGCTGGACGCTCGAGATCCTCACCGGACTCGAGGCCGCTCACGAGCGCGGCATCGTCCACCGCGACGTCAAGCCCTCGAACTGCTTCACGACCGCGGACGGGCACGCGAAGATCGGCGACTTCGGTTTGTCGCGCACGCTGGAGAGCGACATCCAGCTCACGCAATCGGGTGCGTTTCTCGGTTCCCCGCTGTACTCGTCCCCCGAGCAGATTCGCGGGCGCGAGGTCGACCTGCGCAGCGACTTGTACTCCTGCGGTGCGACGCTGTACGCGCTTCTAACCGGCAGGGCGCCCCACTCAGGCTCGAACATCGGGGAAGTCCTGGCGCGGATCCTTTCCGAGGCTCCACCTGCGCCGCGCGCGATCCGCCCTGACATTCCGCGCGAGCTCGAACGCGTTCTGCTGCGCTCGATGGAGCGCGATCCCAAGCGTCGTTTCCAAGACCACGCCAGCTTTCGCGCAGCGCTGCAGCCGTTCGCCGCGGCGGATGTCGCGCCTACGGGACCGATCCGCCGATTCGTCGGATACGCGTTCGACTTCCTCGCGTGGAACCTTGCGACGACGGTCTTCGCCGTGGGTGCCGCATGGATCGGACTCAACGTCTTCGAGGCGGATCCGGAACGGCCCTGGATGCTGCGCTCGGTGACGAGCGCAGCCGCACTCGCCTCCGTGCCGTGGATCATGTCGATGCTGTTCGAGGGTTGTCTCGGCGCCGGCCCGGGCAAGTGGTTGATGGGGCAGCGTGTCGTGGCGGTCGACTCCGTGCACCCTTCGTTCGCGCGCGCGGCCTTGCGTGCGACGGTGTTCTACGTGCCGAAAGTCGCAATCCAGACTCTCGCGATGCTGCTCGAGCTCGGCCAGACGACGTTCGGCTTGGTCACGGGTCTCGGCACGATCTCCATCGCCGTTGGCTTGATCTCGACGATGCGGCGGTCGAACGGCTATCGCGCGATCCACGACTTCGCGAGCGGCACACGCGTGATTCAGAAGCGGTCGCCGTTCGGTGGCTTGCGACAAGCTGCGCCACCGCCGAGCGCGGCGCTCGAGCCGGCCGTGGGAGTACCGTCGACCGTGGGCGCCTATGAGATCCACGGCATGGTCGGTTCATCGCCCGACGGTGTCGTGCTCGCGGCGCGCGATGGACACTTGGACCGGTCGGTGTGGATTCACGCACGCCGCACGACGACTGGCGCGTCCGATGAAGCGCGGCGCGCGCTCTCGCGCGGTGGTCGATTGCGATGGCTCGACAGCCTGAACTCCGAGGGCGTTCATTACGAAGTGTTCGAATCCCCCGGAGGCATCAGCCTCGTTCATTCGGCGGTCAGCGAAACGCAGATTCATTGGCCGACAGCGCAGCGCTTCCTCGCCGCACTCGCGGATGAACTCGCGGCGACTTCGAATCGCGGTGACGTGCCGACTCGTTTCGACGTCGCGCAAGTTTGGATCGACCGCCTGTGGAATCCGCGTCTGCTCGACTTTCCCATCGGCGGGCGCGAGGCCTCCTCCGCCAACGAGCTCGAGCTGCTCACCGAAGCCGCGCGGCGAGTGCTCCTCGAGAACGACGACTCCACGGTGAAATTGCCGCGCGATCTTCCCGCGCACGCCGAGCCCGTCGTCGCCAGGTTGCTCGGACATGCGAATCCGTTCGTCGACTTAAACGACGCCCGCCGCGAGCTCGCTGCGCTCGGAGAGCGACCGTCTGTCGTCACACGCGCCGCGCGTGCAGCGCAGATGACGGTCGGCGGCGTGTTGCCCGCGCTTCTCGCCGCCGTGACCATGGCGGCCGCGCTCTGGATCTTGCCGCTTGGTGCCGAGCTGGTCCGCGTCAGCGCGTACGTCGAGGAGCTCGACGCGCAGAGGCGTGCGAGCGAAGAGCCGTCGTCACCGAGCGTGAAGCTCGCACCCGACGAGGTGAAAGCGCGCGAGATCCTGATCTCGCACATGGCCTCGAATCCGTTCGGTCAGGCCGCGCTCCTCCGGGACCCGAGCGAGCCGCACCGTGAGATCGTTCGCGATGCCGTCGCACGCTATCCCAAAGCGACGGGCACGGATGTCGTCTGGGCACAGGCAGTATCCGACCGCTCGCAGTCCGCGGACGAATCCAAGGCACGGAACGAGCTTCCAGTGATCGCGCGCAGAATGCTGACGTTCATGCCGCTCGTCGTCGTGCTGCTCTGGGGAATCTGCGGCACCATCTCCGCATTCCTGTTCGACGGCGGAATGACTCTGATGTTGTGCGGCATACGGGTCCGTTCGCGTCGCGGGATGCTGGCGTCGCGCTGGCGCTGCGCGTGGCGCTGCTTGGTCTCGTGGGTACCCTTCGCGATTGCATACGGCGTCGGTGCGTACCTCACGAACGAAGGAAACCCGGTCACCGGTTGGACGGTGACCGGGTTCACGGCGCTCGTTCACGCGATCGCGATCGCCTTCGCGCTGTGGCGCCCCACCGCGGGACTACAGGATCGCGTCGCCGGGACGACGCTGGTCGCCCGCTGAGCCGTCACAACGTGACTTGGTAGAGGTCGAGCATCCAATCGGGGCTGATCGTGTAGTTCGAACCGCGCGACACATCCGCGAAGGCGAGCGGGTCCACCCGGCTGAGCAGCATCCCCAGTCCGTCGATCGCCGCGGCGCGTCGCACGCTCGTTCCATCGTCGATCCGCGCGATCTCGCTCAGGCCTCGCAACGCTTCGCTCGAGCCGTGGTAGCCGATAGCCACCGCGGTGAGCCCCTGCAGACTCGTTTCGCGAATGTCCCCCATCATCTCCAAGATCGCGGACGCATCCGCGGGTCGGCCCAAATAACCGAGCGCTTGACCGATCGTCACGCGAACCATCGGTGAGCGTTCCGCCGACAGGCGTTCGAGCAACGTCGCATGCGCCTCGTCCGTCCCAATGAGAGCGAGCGACGTCGCTGCGTACATGCGCATGCGCGGATTCGCCGCGTCCACGAGAGCCGTCTTGATCGCGTCGGTGGCATCCTCGTCCCGCGCCAAACCGGATGCGATCCAGTACGCGCCGAGCGAGTCGCGGTTCTTCTCGACTGCAGCCGCTGCCCGAAGCGCGTTCTGCACTTCCGCGTCCACCTCGTTGCGCGACGAGATCCCCAAGCCGAGCGCGGCCCAGCAGCGGAGTCCTTTGTCACCCTTCGCCAGCTTCTTGAGCAGGAAGTCGCGCGCCTTGGGTCCGCCTTGCTCGCCGATCGCGATCAAGAGGAAGCCGCGCGTCATCGGCTCGGCCTCGGTCTCGAACGCGGTCATGAGAGCGGGCAGAGCGAGCGCGGTCTTCGCACCGCCGAGAGAGAGCGCCGCGGAACGGCGGAGTTCGAGCCGCGGTCCGGACAGCAGGTCCTGCAACTTCGAGAGGACCGAGGGATCGCTCACGTTCCGCAAGGACTCGACCGCGCGACAACGCACGGCCGACGACTCGTTGCGGCTCGTCGCGAGCTCGAGCGCCAACGCGGGCAGCGGCGCTCCGGGAGCAAGCGTGTGATAGGCCATCGCGGCGATCGCGATGTCGTCGTGCTCGCTGGAGGCAGCGTTCTTCACGAGCTTCACGATCTCGGAGTCGACCTCCGGACCAAATCCGCCCCGACGTCCCAGCCCGAGCGCGACGATCGCGAGTGGCGAAGCGCGGGCGGAGATGCGTTCGCTGCCCGTTTCGAGGTCCTTGCCCGTGCGCGCAATCGTCAGCAACTGCGCTTGAGCTGCGGGAGATCCCGTCGCTCCGAGCGATAGGATCGCGCGGTGACGCACTTCGAGACTCGGATCATGGAGGTACCGCTTCAGCGGCTCGACGGCATCGTCGCCGGCGATGCGGCCGAGCGTTACCGCAGTCGTCGCGCGCAGTCGAACGTCACCGCGCTCCAACGTCTCGATCAACCACGGCGTGCGCGCGCTGCGCATGCTCGCAAGTTGATCCTGAAAGAGATCCTTCGCATCGCCACCGGTGTGAATGAACGAGGATTCGAGCCGGTTCGGCCGCAGATACATCAGCTTGTTGTATTCCCACCAGAGCCACCACGAGCCCTGGGCGTCCTCCTCCGCGCCGCCGGTCGTAGCGGCGCTCGACGGCACCGATTTCGAAAGGCCTCCGGTCGAGCCGGGCTCCGGTGCGGGCAATCTTGCACCGCCCGATGACCGACCGCCCGTCGAAGGTGACGAGGGAGCAGCGGGCTCCGATGGCCTCGCCGGACCCGCGCCGCTGCCGCCTCCTCCGGGCACGATCTCCGGCGGCCTCACGGTTCCCGGGAGCTGAATGCGCGCGGCTTCCTCGAGCGTAAGCCCGCTGCGATCGAGCCACGCTTCGAATTCAGGATCACCGGCGAGATCGCAGATCCACGCGCGGTTGTTCGTGCGACGGACGAACTCGATCTTCGGTTGCAGTCCGCTCGCGTGGAGCAACTCGGCCACCGCGCATCGCCGCTCTTCGAGGTCGACGAACTGCGGCACGCGCGCACCCTCGACCTCGAAGTTGAGGCCGAACTCGCCGCGCTCGCGGTACGCCCGCAGCACATCGATCAAGCGCGCGCGCTCCGCACACTGTTGTGCGGACAAAGCACGGATGTCGGCGCACTCGAGCTCGTGCTCCACCGCCTCGTAGTGACTTCGACACATTGCCACGCGCGCGTTTTCGCTCGCGTCTTGAGTCGCTATCGGAGCAGGCAGACCGGAGGAAAGTACGGACAATGCGAAGCAGGCGACGAACATGACTTCTCCCTTCGTTGAAGTGGGCGCGTCGCAAAGCAAGCCTTATGCCGGGACTCGCGAAGGAGTTCGTTTCTGCGCTGGAGCTTCCGCGCGGGAGGCAGCACGAGGATCGGCGGCCGACTTCGGCGCGCGCCGCGTTCCCTATCCGAAACAAGTCGTCGGCCTACTCTTTCATTCACCACCCGTTCACGTGCCCGAAGCAGCACGCACTGGGGTCAACCATCCGCGGCGATCCTCGAACTCGCCGCGCAACGTTCCGAAGAAGCGTTTCTGAAGGCTCTGCGTGACCGGACCGCGCCGCCCGGTGCCCACCGGCTTGCCGTCGACGCTTCGCACGGGAGTGATCTCGGCCACCGTGCCAGTGAGGAAGATCTCATCGGCGGTGTAGAGGAGCTCGCGGGCGACCCGTTGCTCGAGGATGCGAATCCCTAGATCGGCGGCGAGATCCAGAACGCATCGACGTGTGACACCGGCGAGGATCGAATCGCCGACCGGAGGCGTCAGCAGCCTGCCGCCGTGCACCAAGAAGACATTTTGACCGCTCCCCTCGGCGACGAATCCGTCGACGTCGAGCACGAGCCCATCGGCGTATCCGTGTCGACGCGCTTCCGCCACGACGAGTTGGGAATTGACGTAGTTCCCGGCCACCTTGGCCATCGCCGGATGCGTGTCCGGCGCCATGCGGCGCCAACTCGATACGCCGACGTCGATACCGGTCTCGAGCGATTCGGCTTCTTCTGACTTCACCCACGGAAACGTTGCGATCGCGATCTCGATCGGGCACTCCGCGGAGTAAACGCCCAGCGCTCCGTAGCCGCGAAAAACGAGCGGCCGGATGTAACAGGCGGGATGACGGTTTCGATGCACCGTCTCCAGGATCGCGGCCGAGATCGCGCTCTGCGTGTGCTCGAGCGGCAAGTCGACGATCTTGCACGAATGAAAGAGCCGCTCGACGTGCGCGGCGAGTCCGAGCACGACGGGTCCGCGCGGCGTCGCGTAAGCGCGCAACCCCTCGAACACGGCCGAGCCGTAGTGGAGCGCGTGCGTGAGCACGTGGATACGCGCCTCCTCCCAGGGAACGAATTCGCCGTTGAACCACAGGTAAGGAGACGGGGTCAGCTTCATGGTCCCCCCATGGTAGGATCCCCGTTCGCGTCCGCGGAACCCGCGCAGCAAACGATGACACGCAGCATCCAAGAGGCCCCTCACGGTTCGAACCTCGTCGTCGAGACGAAGTCAGGCCGTGTTATCCTCGGCCGGTTCGACAGCTTGAACGGGTTCCAGGTGCTGATGCACGATTGCGACGTCTACGATCCGCCCGCGGGGACCGATCCCGAGCCCTACATTCGCGAGACCGCGAAGTACGGGGTCGACGTCAAGCAACGCGACTTCGCGTTCGACGCGAGCAGCGTCACACGCTGGCGGCTGCTGGGCGAGATCCCAAAGCCGGACTGACGTCGGCCGGGCGCGGCCCGCCTGCGCGGGCTCGACCCCGGAGAGTTCGCGCGCGCAGCCGCCGCGAGCTGCGCCGTGCCCGGCCCGCGCAGCGGCCATCGGCGGGGAATTCTGCGCGGGAATTGGGTTTTCTGAACCACCCCCGGTTCGCCGCCCGTGAAGGAGGGGGTGACGCACCGCTGCGCTGGGCGCTACGCGGCCGAAGCTCACTTCTCACGCTCCCGCGGTTTTGCTGCATAATGCGTTTGGAGAAACTCGTTCCGTCGATGCCTCCCCCTGACGCTGATGCTCTGATTTCGCACACGGGCTTCGTCCGGGATCTCGCATTTCGGTTGCTGCGAGATGCGCACGAAGCGGAAGACGTCGTTCAGCAAGTCTTCCTGACCGCGATGCGGCGGCCGCCGGAAACGGACCGTCCGTTGCGGCCCTGGCTCCAGCGCGTCGCACACAATCTCGCGATCGATGCCCACCGGTCGCGCGGCCGGCGAGAGCGGAGCGAGCGCATCGCGGCACTCGACGACACGCTCGATCCGAGCACAGACGTCGGCTCGCTCGAATCCGCAAGGAGCGAACTCGCCGCCAGCGTGCTCTCGCTCGCCGAGCCGTACCGCACGGCCGTGGTCATGCGCTTCTACGACGAGCTCTCCCCGGGAGCGATCGCGCGGCGGCTCGACGTTCCGGTCGAGACCGTTCGCACGCGGATCAAGCGCGGCGTCGCCCAGCTACGCGGCCGCCTCCACGGCGAAGACGACGAGAAGCGCCAACTCTGGGCGGGTCTGCTTGCGCGCCTCGCTAGCGAACCTCGGCAGCGCGCGACGCAACTGTCACGCTGGACCCCGGCGATCTACGTCCCGATCGCAGCCGCGATCGGAGCGCTTTGCGTTTGGATGTGGAACGGCGACATGCCGACGGCGACTCCGGCGCTCGCGAGCACGACGTCGGGAGCGCTCGACACGGCATCTCGTGCGGAACTGCATCCGCAAGAAGCTCCTCAGAAGCCGCTCCCTCCCGTCGAAGAAGCGCAACTCCTGCGCGTGCGGATCGTGACCGACGAGGGCGTGCTCGTGCCGGACGCGCGCATCGACATCTACGCGGGCGGCGAGAAAGTCGCCGAGGCGCGCACCGATCGAAACGGCGAGATCGATGTGTCGCGCACGCCGGGCATCGATCTCGAGCTGCGTGTTGGGATGACGCGGATCAGCTTGGCTTGCTCGACGGCGGTGCCGGAAACGAGCACGGACGCCGCAGGGGAGATCAGAATCGTTCGCGTCCCGGCCGCTTCGTCCGTCTCAGGTCGCGTCGTCGACGCCGACGGCTTCCCCGTGCCGTATGCGCGCGTCGTCGGGTGGTTCGGAGCCGCGGAGGAAAATTGGCGCAGCAGGACGCCCGACCAGCGCTGCATGGCCGACGGCAACGGGGCCTTCGCAATGCTCGGGCTTCCGCGCCAGTTCCGAGTCGAGGCCTACTGGGCGCACTTCGTTGCGCGCGAGACGTACGTTGCGCGGTTGGATCGCGCGACGGAGTTGAAGGACGTCGAGCTGCGGCTGTGCGAGCCGCGCACGCTCCATGGCCAAATCGTCGACGAGTTCGGGATCGCCGTCGCGGATGCGGAGGTGCGCGCAATCGCAAAGGATGACGACCTAGGCGACGACGGCGCTGACACGGAGTTCGTGCCGCGCGCCGGCGACGCCACGACCTCTCGTCCCGACGGCACGTTCGTGATGACGGACCTCACGCCGATCGCGACCGAGATCGTGATCGAGCACCCGAAGCACGCACCGCACGTCATCCCGGCGCCACCGCCGGAAGGGACCGATCCGAGCGAGACCCTCGAAGTCGGGCTCGAGGTCGGTGTGGGACTCGACGTGATGGTCACGGACGGCAAAGGCAGACCGCTCCGGAACGCCGAGGCTCGATTCTTCATGCTGTCTGGAACCGTTCGGCATGCAATGGTCGACATCGCAGGACGAATCCGTCTCGAGCACCTGCCGACCGGCAGCGCGGGATTCCTGCGAGTCGACGCGTCCGACCGTGAACCGGACGTGCGCGAGATCAAGAAGCTCGGCAAGAAGAACGCGCGGCTCGATATCGAGCTCTCGCTGCCACGCGCCGTGCGCGGATGTGTCCTCGACACGAACCGCCACCCGATGCGCGGCGCCAAGGTCACGGCCAGATTGCTCCCGCCGATCATGGGCAACGCAGATCCCGCGTGGCGCGCGGCGCGAGACGCGGCGGCATTGCTCGGCGAATACGTCGTCGGTGCGGACGGACGATTCGTGTTCGCGAGCACTCCCTGGCGCGCGTTCACCCTCGACGTGCGAACTCCGAAAGGCCACCGACGCAGCTTCGGCGTCAACTTCGATCAACAGACCGTGGAGTGCACGTTCGACGAGCAAGACTCGACGGGCGTCACGGGATCGCACTAGTGCCCTGAGTTAGAAGTCGCACGACTCCGAAGCGCGCAGCGACGGTCGGAACAGCGTCAGGCGCGGCGATCGCCGCTACTTCACGTCCCAGGTTTCGCCCGACCAGATCAAGTCCCGTAGCTTGCCCGCGCCGCGCTTCTCGATCGCGTTCTGGACCTGCCGGTTGACGCCCTCGTCGAAAGCCGGCGCTTCCACGCTGCGGAAGATTCCAATCGGCGTGGGCTTCGTCTTGTCCTGATCCATCTCGGACAGCACGAATGCCGGAGCGGCCGATTTGGTCGCCGGGTTCCACGTGCTGGCCTCCGATGCGCCGACGAGGCTCGTCTCCATCGCGTCGATGCGAACGCCCTTGTCGAGGGCACTCCCGAACACGAGCGGCTTCCCGTTGCGCAGATCGACCGTGCGATCGTCTCGCACCTCTTTCGCAGCGACGTCGTCGAAGCAACCGTCGTTGAAGATCAGGCAGTTCTGGAAGATCTCGACGAACGCGGAGCCCTTGTGCAGCGCCGCTGCTTCCAAGACTGACTGCATGTGCTTCTGGTGTGTGTCGATCGTGCGAGCGACGAACGTCGCGCTGCACCCGAGCGCAAAGCTGATCGGATTGAACGCTCGATCGACCGACCCCATCGGCGACGTCTTGGTCTTGAGGCCTTGCGGCGACGTTGGCGAGTACTGCCCCTTCGTCAAGCCGTAGATCTGGTTGTTGAAGAGCAGGATCTTGACGTCGACGTTGCGGCGCAGGATGTGCGCCATGTGGTTGCCGCCGATCGACAGCGCGTCGCCATCCCCCGTCACGAGCCAGACGGAGAGCTTCGGGTTGGCGACTTTGATGCCCGTCGCGAACGCCGGTGCACGGCCGTGAATCGTGTGGAAGCCGTACGTGTTCATGTAGTACGGGAAGCGACTGGAACAGCCGATGCCGCTGACGAACACCATCTGCTCGCGCGGAATGCCGAGCCCAGCCATCAGCCCCTGCACCGAGTTCAGGATCGAGTAGTCGCCACAGCCGGGACACCAGCGCACCTCTTGATCCGACTTCAGATCCTTCTTCGTGAGAACGGTGGCCGCGCCCGAGGATGCAGCCTGCCCGTCTTTCTTGAGCTCGTCGGTCATCGCGATTTCTCCATCAAGCTCCGGACCCTGTGGATGATCTCGTGCACATAGAAGGGATGTCCTTGCACCTTCGGGTACGACACGAAGTTGTAGTCGGGGTACTCGCTGCGCAGGACGCGCACCATCTGCCCCAGGTTCATTTCGGGCACCAAGATCGTCGAGTAGCGCCCGAAGATGTCGTCGAGCCCGTGCGGAAGCGGCCACACGTGGCGCAAGTGCATGCGTGCGACACGAACGCCTTGCTCATTCAGCTTGTCGACCGCGCCGTGGATCGTGCCGGCCGTAGATCCCCAGCCGAGCACGAGCAAATCACCGCGCTCGGGCCCGAATACCGTAGGTGTCGGAATCGAATCGCGTACGCCCATGACCTTGGCGGCGCGCAGCTTCACCATGAACTCGTGGTTTTCGGGGTCGTACGAGATGTTGCCGGTCAGGTGCTCCTTCTCGAGACCACCGACGCGGTGCTCGAGACCGGGTGTGCCCGGTTTGACCCATGGACGCGCGTTGTGCGCGTCGCGCGCGTAGGGCAGGAAGTCTTTGGCCTCGGTGCGGAACGTGACGGGGAAGCTGGGCAGCTCGTCGATCTCCGGCAATCGCCATGGTTCGGAACCGTTCGCGATGTAGCCGTCGGAGAGCAAGATCACCGGCGTCATGTATTGCACGGCGATGCGGCACGCTTCCACCGCGCATTCGAATGCATCCGCGGGAGTCGAGCACGCGACGACGGGCAACCACGCTTCGCTGTTGCGCCCGAAGATCGCTTGCAACAAGTCCGCTTGCTCGGTCTTGGTCGGAAGTCCGGTCGACGGCCCGCCGCGCTGCACGTTGACGATGACGAGCGGCAGCTCGACCGAGATCGCCAGGCCGATTGCCTCTTGCTTCAGCGCCATGCCCGGTCCCGACGTCGACGTCATACCGAGGTAGCCCGCGAACGACGCGCCGATCGCGGAACACACGGCTGCGATCTCGTCCTCGGCCTGCATCGCGACGACGCCGAAGTTCTTGTACGACGCCAGCTGCTCCAAGATCCCTGACGCGGGCGTGATCGGGTACGAACCGATGAACACCTTCAATCCAGCGCGCTCCGCTCCGGCGACGAGCCCCATGCTCAGCGCTTGGTTGCCCATGATGTTGCGGTACGTGCCCTTCGGCAGCGTCTCGCACTTCGGCACCTCGTAGCGCCCTTGGAAGAGCTCGTGGATGTCGCCGGCGTTGTAGCCCGCGCGCAGAGCCTTCTGGTTCGCGTCGATCATCGCGGGCTCTTTCGCGAACTTCTCTTCGAGCCACTTGAGCGTGGCCTCCATCGGCCTGTGGTAAAGCCAATACATCAAACCGAGCGTGTAGAAGTTCTTGCAGCGCTGCACTTCCTTCGACGACAGCGGCGAACCGGCGAGCGCATCGGAAACGCGTTTGTTGATGTTGATCTCGATGACGCGAAAGCCGTCGAGCGAATGGTCCGTGAGCGGATTCGAGGTGAGCTTTGCCTTCGCCAGATCCTGCGGCCCGAACTGCCCGGTGTTGACGATCAAGATCCCGCCTGGCTTGAGATCGTTGATGTTGACCGCGAGTGCCGCGGGGTTCATCGCGACGAGCACATCGGGCGCGTCGCCGGGCGTATGGATGTCGGTCGACGCGAATCGAATCTGGAACCCCGAAACGCCGGGGCGGGTGCCCGCCGGTGCGCGGATCTCCGCCGGGAAGTCGGGAAACGTGGCCAGGTCGTTGCCGAAGACCGCAGAAGTCTGGGTGAACTGATTCCCGGTGATCTGCATCCCGTCGCCCGAATCGCCGGCGAACCGGATGACCACGCTTTCCGACTGTTGAAGCGGGAGCTCGGAGTCGATACGCGACGAGTGGATCATGACTCTTCGATTCCTTTTCGGGCAGCGATCACGATGGCGCACGGAGCTGAGAGAGCGTGCGGTCCGCGCACCGGCGTTTCAGGTCGCTAGGTGGTCTGTCGCTCCGACAGCCGCACGAACTCTAGGATAACGGAGTCGGGTGCTCGCGCGCGTCGATTTCGCACACGCGTCGCACCTGCGGGCCGATCCCCAAACCGAAGAGCCCAGGGGTGCCGCGCCCACCCCCGTCCCGTACAACAAGCACCGCGCCGCACGCACGAGCCACCTCGCTCGGCGCCAAAACGCCATACCATGGGAAACGCAGTCTTCGCCAGCGCACTGTCCACGCAGTCCGACTCCGCGGCCGCGATTCGCGAGATCGAGAGCAAGCTCGGCGCGGAGTTCGGGAGCGAGACGCCCGATCTCTTGGCCGTCTTCGTTTCGCATCACCACGGAACGGCGATCGAGACTCTGGGACCCGTGCTGAGTCGCTCGCTCGGAGCGCGCGTCGTGATCGGCTGCACCGGCGAGAGCATCGTCGGCGATCGTCGTGAGATCGAACGCGGGCCGGCACTCTCGGTCTGGGCGGGCGCACTGCCTGGAACGCGCCTCGTCCCGCTTCAGGTCCAAGCGACGCAGAATCCCGAGGGCGGGTACTCCTTCTCGTGCTTGCCGCGTGTTCGCGACGTCGCGCGTGCAAGCCTCCTGCTGCTGGCGGATCCGTTCACGTTTCCGATGGCCGAGTACCTCGACCACCTGAACCAGAAGATCCCGGGCCTGCCAGCGTTCGGCGGAATGGCGAGCGGTGGCCGCGGACCCGGACAGAACATCCTCCTCTCGACCGATGGTGTGGTCGAAAGCGGCGCCGTCGGCTTGTTGATCGAGGGCGACATCGAGGTGTGCTCGATCGTCAGCCAGGGTTGTCGCCCCGTCGGAAAGCCGCTCGTGATCACGGCCTGCAAGGACCACTTCATCCTGAAGCTCGGCGGAAAGCCGGCTGTGCAGGCGCTGATGGAGATGATGCAGGAGCTCTCCGCGGAAGATCGCGGGCTGCTCCAGAATGGACCACTGGTCGGGCTAGCGATCGACGCGCGCAAGAGCAGCTTCGAGCGCGGCGACTTCCTGGCGCGAGGCCTGCACGGCCTCGAGCCCAAGCAAGGCGCCCTGATGGTCGACGATCCGGCGCTCCGCGTCGGACAGACGATCCAGTTCCTGGCACGCGACAAGGACACCGCCGGCGAGGACTTGACCCACTTGATGCGCGCGCGGGTGCAAGCGGACACGGGCAAGCTCGCCGCCACGCGTTCGACCGGCGCTCTCGTTTTCTCGTGCAACGGGCGGGGCACGCGACTCTTCGGGCGGCCCGACCACGACATCACGTGCATCCAGTCCGCGTTCCAGAGCCACGTGCCCGCGGCAGGCTTCTTCGCGATGGGCGAGATCGGCCCCGTCGGCGGCCGCAACTTCCTCCACGGGTTCACCGCCAGCGTCGCCGTGTTCCGACCGCGAGCGTCCGAGACCGTCGAGTGATGCGGACGCGCCCGTCGGCGAGCGATTCGATTCTCGTGCGAACTTGTGTTGCGACGGCCGCGCGAGGCTAGGCGGCATTTCTCACCACGTTCGTAGCGCGGCGGCGCCAGCTTGCGGCCTGCGAGGTGATGCGGTCGAACCGCCCGGAGCTGACCTCGTAGGTCAGCGAGGAGCGGATCGGCCAGAGCGACGCCGCACGGCGCGAGTTGACGACGCCGCAGTAGAACGTGGTGAGAGAGGCGGGCTAGATTGAACGCATGCGGATCACGGTGCTCACCGACCTCGAGAAGAAGCGGGACCCCCGCTCCTACGACAAGGTCGTCGACCAAGTCGTCGAAGCGCTGGTCCAAGGGAAGCACGAGCCGCAAGTGCTCGGAGTCCACCGCGACTTGCACGCCCTGATCGATGGGTTGACGAAGCCGAAGCCCGAGCTCGTCTTCAACCTGTTCGAGAACTTCGGCAAGGTGCGTTTGGGCGCCGTCGGCGTCGTCGGACTGCTCGACCTGCTCGAAGTTCCTTACGTCGGCGGCGGACCGGGCGAGTTCTTCATCCAGCAAGACAAGGCGATCACGAAGAAGATCTTGGCGTTCGATCAGATCCGATTCCCTGACTTCGCCGTGTTCACGCAGGACTCCGACCTCGAGACCGGCGGCAACCTGCGCATGCCGCTGTTCGTCAAGCCGCTCAGCATGGACGCGTCGATCGGCATCGAGGCCTCGTCCCTCGTGAACAACACGAAGGACATGATGAAGCGCGTCGTCGCGATCCACGAGAAGGTGAAGGATGCCGCGCTCGTCGAGGAGTACATCGAGGGACGCGAGCTGTACGTCAGCATCCTCGGCAACCAGCAGCCGCAAGCGCTCCCCGCGATCGAGATCGACTTTTCCGGGCTGCCGGAAGGCGCGCCGCGCATCCTCGGAGGCAAGGCCAAGTGGGACGAGGAGAGTCCCGAATACAAAGGCACACGCGCCGTGCTCGCGGAGCTGCCCGACGATCTCAAGGCGCGCGTCGAGACGGTCGCGCTCCAGGCCTACCGCGCGCTGCGCGTGCGCGACTACGGCCGCGTCGACCTGCGTCTGACCGAAACCGGCGACGCGTTCGTGATCGAGGTCAACGCCAGCTGCTACCTCGAGCAGTCGAGCGAGTTCGCAGCAGCGGCACTCGCGGCGGGAATCGACTACGCGACGCTCGTGAACCGCATCGTCGACTGCGCGGTCGAGCGCTTGGGTCTGGCGAAGAGCTGACCGCGATCGGACCGCTCGCGCACCGAGCCCGCTCGGTGCTCAGGGCTGATACGACCCCTGGTGCACGTGGCTCATCGCGAGCGCGGTGACGAGCGTCGTCACGGCGAGGCCCGCGGCGGCCTCCTGCGATTCCGGGTACACCTGATTCAGCGCATCGGCGCGTTGCGCGAGGTGTCGCAGGAGCCCGCGCGTCCTCTCGGGAAAGTGTCCCGTCCAGCGATAGACGTTCGCCGTGAGCGTGCGCTCGAGCGAGCGAATGAGCGCCGACGCGGGTATGCGCCGTTGCGCGCCGTCGCCGTCGGGCTCACCGAGGTCTTCGAAGATCGTGCGCAGCGCTCCGTCGAGACCGTGAGGAAACTCGTCGACGGGGCCGGGTCCGCTATAGAACTGCTCGACCGAGTACGGGATCTCGCTCACCTCCTCGTCCGTGCGCGTGTCGACGACGAGCGGCGGGCGATCCCGCAGGCGAGTCATCGTCCGGTCGCAGTACTCGAGCTTGGCGAGCGCGACCGGCTGGTCGGCGTGTTCGGCGCGCCAGTCGCGAGCCGGCGTCAGCCACACCGCGAACGTCTCCGCGAAGTCTTCGTCCGGATGCTTCTGCGCGTACCAGCCGGGCAGGTGACGGACATAGCGCCGACTGAACGGAGACGGGTGGTACTCCTCGAGGTACGGACGCGTGATCGAACCGAACTGCTCGACCCACTCCTGCTCGTCGTACAGGCGGTACGCGTAATTCACGACGTGGCCCATCTCGTGGCGGAGGTAGCGCAGGAGGTCCTCGCGTCCCGCGCCTTCCAAGTGGCCGACCTCGGCGACATGACGGTCCGTGAGCTGCGGGTGCGCGAGATAGAACGGGATCGCGATCGCGACCGTGCCCGTCAGAACGCCCCAATCCGTCGAGAGGTAGAAGCGCGGTTTCACGAGCAGCCCGGCGGCCTCGAGCTCGCTCTCGAACGCCTTGAGCACGGGTTCGAGCGGCGTCCCGACGATCGTGAGCCCGAGATCGCGGATCGGGATCGACGACCAGTTGGACTCGCGGAAAGGTTCCTTGGCAGCCATGACGAAGGGGTCTCGGGGCGTGGATCCTAGGCTCCCGGGGGCAGGGGCACAGCGTGAGCCCGGGCGAACTGCCGAAGGGCCTTTCCTGGCCCAGTTTGGGGCCAGGACTTGCCCGAGGACCGAGCGCGCGCCGCCGGGTGACTAGGGCACACAACGGTTTCGCCGCCCCCCTCCATTACAAGGAGGCGCGCCGCGCAACGAGACGCCCATCTGCATAGGGAGGCGCGTCAGGCACCGAGGCGCGCATCTGCACAAAGGCGACGGGCCGAGCCACCCCGGTGCGCGTCCGCTCGCGACGCGCGCGCTACGATCAGCCCATGGAGTACGCAGCCCTCGGATTGGCGATCGTCGCCGTGATACTCGCCTTGCGGGCGAGTGCGATCGCGTCGGGACTCAAGCGCTCGATCGACGAATCCTCGGCGGACAGCCGGCGGCGTGCGGAGAACCTGTCGAGCGACGTCGACGAGAAGCTCGCCAACCTGCGCCAGCTCATGAGCAAGATGGCCGCCGGTGCGTCGATCACGCCGGAGATGATTCTCGAGGGCCGATTGTGGCGCGACGTGTCGACAGCGGACGGCGTGCGGCTCCTGCAGTCGGGAGACGTGCGCCTGCTCGACGTGCGCACTCCTTCGGAGACCGCACATGGAATCATTCCGGGCGCGGCGTTGATCCCGGTCGACCAGCTCGAGGATCGATGGAAGGAGATCCCGAAGGACCGCAAGCAACTGATCGTGTACTGCGCCGGCGGCGGACGCTCGGCAGCCGCGTGCGAGTTCTTGAGCCACCAGGGATATGACAGCGTCCTCAATCTCGAGGGCGGCTTCTCGTCCTGGACGGGACCTACCGCGCGTCCGAAGTAGGCCGCGCACCGGTCGGTGTGATGCACGGCTGGGTTTCACGGCCGCTCGCGGGAAATGCGCTAAGCTAATCCCTGCACGATTCCGTTCCGCGTCCGTTCGTTCCCGAGCGAGTCTCACCATGATCCGCACCGTGTTCTCCGCCGTTTCGGCGATCTCTCTCGCCGTCGTCAGTCTGCTGTCGCCCGTCGCGGCGCAGCTCCCCGAGCCCGGAAGCGCTCTCGTCTATCCCGAGTTCGACAACCGACAGGGGCGTGCGACCGTCTTCACGATCACGAACACCGAGTCGTTCGGAGGAAACACGCGCGCTCACCTCGTGTTCGTGAACTCCGCCAATTGCCAGGAGTTCGATCGCTCGGAGGTCCTGACACCGAACGACACGTTCACCGCGCTGACTTCGCTCTACGTCCCGGGCTCGATGCGCGGCTGGTTCTACGCGTACGCACAGCACGGCACGACCGGCCGGCCGATCAGCCGCAATCGCCTCACGGGCGTCGTGTCGGTGTTCGACGGAGTGACGGCGACGAACTATTCGCTGTCCGCGATCTCATTCCGGTCACCGCTGCCGCCCGACACCGACACGGACTTGGATTCCGACGGATCACGCGATCTCGACGGCCTGGAGTACGCGGCGTTCGCGGAGGAAGTGCTCATTCCGCGCTTCATCGGCCAGAGCTCGAACTATCGCGAAGAGCTGATCCTCCTCCCTCTGACGGGCGGACCGGAGTTCACGTCGCAGGTCAGGTTCCTGATCTACAACGACAACGAGAGCGTGTTCAGCGCCGCCTACAACGTCCGCTGTTGGGCAAAGGTGCCGCTGAGCACGATCTCGTCGTCCTTCTCCAACACTTTCCTGGCCGGCTCGGCCGACGATCCCGATGAGCAGGTGAACGGCCGCGAATTCGGTTGGTTCGTCGTCGACGGCGGAAGCGCGACTTCGTCGAGCGCGACGTTGCCGGACCCGGCGATCCTGGCGGTCTTGATCACGCCCGAAGGCGGCGGCGGGCCGGTGCTCCCGTTCGGCCGCGGCACGCAGACGAACGCCGATCTGCCTCCGACGGGATTCGGTGACTGATCGGCCCAGCGCTCGCTTCCGGTCCAATTCCTAATCGCCGGGATGCGTCACCTGCGAGATTCCGCACACGCTGGTGCGGACTCCGTCGACTCGACGCGTCAAATCTGGTCGCGCTGTGTCACAGCGACCAGAACACCGACCAACCGTTCGTGTAGTTCGAGGTCGAGCTGGTGCAGAACGACGCGCTGTTCCGGTAGGTCACCTGGTACGTGCGCGTCCCCGGCACGAACACGGCACCTTGGACGGACACAGGCGGCTCGGCACCGAATGGATACGTCGATGCGCCGCCTGAATTGCTCGTGGTCCCCAGCCGCACGATTGCACCGCCGGCACACAGCAATCCATCGCCAGCCGGGCCACCGATCGCGTCGTTCTCGCGCAGCGTGCCTTGGAAGTACACGCACAGCGAATTCGTCATCTGCGATCCGGCGAGTACGAGTGTGTCGCTCGACAGGCTCGGCAATCCGCTCGCGGTGAGCTTTCCACCGACGCCGAATGAATTGAGGCAACCGGCCTGTGCACCACTCGGGCTCTCGTTGCCGCACGGACACGCGCAGCCCGTGCCGTCGCCGAAGCAGAAGCCCACGCCCGGGCCTCCGGGAATGCTCAGCGGATCGGCGGGGTCGGCGCCGAAGTCGAGCTCATCGCGATCGAACACACCGTCGCGGTCGCGATCGACGCCGATCCGGACTTCGTTGCCTTTCGGCACGACAGTCAAGGTGAGCTCGCTGCCCGGTGCCGCGCCTCCAAGGAGCTGCGCGGCGGTCTTCGTCTCCGCGGATCGATCCGACTGGAACACACCGTCGCCCAGGTAGACGTATCCGCGCGACACGCCAGCTTGCACGCCCTTCGCGACGAGCCCCACCGTGTCGAGGTCGGCGAGGCGCA
>JANOFY010000017.1:0-5587 GCA_031413895.1 Planctomycetota bacterium
GGATGCACGCCAGGTTCGCACGCCCCATGCGACGGACCGCGTCGCTCTCGTCGTCGCCGTAGACCTCGCGGGCCTGTTCGGTCGCGTCCTGCGCCTCGTCGAGTCGCCCAGCGAGAAAGAGATGCCAGCCCAGATCGAGCGTGGCGCGTGCCCAGTCCAACGGAAACCGATCCCTCGGCCGCAGGGCGCGCGCTTCGTCGGTGCGGCGGAGACACGCAGAGATTCCCTCGCGATGGAAAGCCACCGCAGCCAAGTCGATCAGTGCCTCGAACTCCAGCGACTCGAGCTGCCGCTCGCGCGCCGTCGCCAACGATAGCTCCAGGGACCGCTGCGCCGCGTCGTACAACCCGAGCTCTGCCTGGACACGGCCCACCCACCCCAGCGTGTTGACCGACGCACTCCGCTGGCCGAGCCTGCGCGCCATGTCCGCGGCCCGCTGCAGAGGCTCCAGAGCCCGAGACGGATCGCCCGCAAGGAAGAGGAGGCGTCCGAGCGCGAGCGACGACCAGAGCATCTGCTTATCGTCCGCGCCTTGAGAGATTGCGGCCTGAACGCTGCGCTCGAAGTACACGATCGCCTGCTCGAGCGCCCCCTCGTTCTCGTACGTGGATGCGTACTCGCGCAGCAGCCACGGAGGCTCGTCGTCCATCCCGAGCTGGCGCCGAACCGCGAGCGCCTCGTCCAGCAAAGCGCGCGCTTCGTCGTAGCGCTTCTGGGTTCGTCGGATGGTCGCGACTAGGCCCAGGAGATCCCAATCCCCGTTCAGCTCGCCGGTCGCGAGCACCTTCGCGTATCGCTCGAGCACGCGCTGCTGATGGGTCCCGCTGTCGCCGAGCTCTTTCAGGCACTGGGCGATGCAGGTGCGCGCGCGTTCCTCACCCTGCCGGTCACCGATTTCGAGCGTCAGCGCCAGGTGGCGCTCGTGGAACTCGATCGCGCGCGCCCAATCCTGCAGGCTCTGATGCGATACGCCGAGGTTTCCGAGCGCCGTCGCTTCGCCCAGGGGATCGCCTACCTCACGCGTGATCGAGAGCGCGTGCTCCAGGCACTCGATGGCGCGCGGATGGTCTCCGAGCTCCGCGTGCACCACGGCCGTGCTGTTCAACGCCGCCGCCTCCGCGGCGCGATCGCGATCCTCGCGCGCGATCGCGAGCCAGCGCTGGAAGAGCAGCAGCGCCTCCTGCTGCTTCCCGCCGGTCACCCACCAATGGCCGAGTCCTTCGAGCGCGGCGCATTCTCCTGCGCGATCGTTGAGTTGACGCGCGAGCTCGAGTCCAGCGTCGAGGTGCTCGCGCGCGGCCTGCCGATGGCCGCGCAGACGCTCGAGATTCCCGAGCTTGGTTAGGGAGCGCGCGCGGCCGAACTCGTCGCGGGCCAGCTCCGCGAGCCTGAGCGCGTCTTCGTAGCAGCTCGACGCCACCGCGTAGTCCAAGCGGATCTCGTAGACGATGCCGAGATTGAGGAGCGTACGCCCCTCGTCGAGGCCTGCGCGCAGGTCGCGATAGAGGATGAGCGCGGCTTCGTAGGACGCGATCGCGTCCGTGTGCGCACCGCGCGCGAACGCGCACCGTCCAAGCCCGGAGTGCGCCTGGGCCTCGATCGAGCCGTTATTGACCTCGGTCGCGAGTTCGCGGGCGCCGCGAAAGGCCCGCTCAGCCTGGATGAAGTCGGAGCGCGCGTAGCGCCAGTCCCCTTCGCGCAGCCGGTGCTCCGCCGCCGAGTCACGGTCTCCGCGATCGAGCGCGCGCTCCGCCGCCACGCCGCGGTACACGATCGCCGCATCCTGCGCCGCGGCCTCCGCCAACAGGGGCACCTCGCCGCGCTCGACGGAGAGCGAGAACTCTCCGGCCCGCCCGGCGGGCTTGCTGGTGACGACGACGACGCAACCCGCTGCGTGGTTCGCGGGCAGGACGACGCGCGCATTGGTCTCGATGCCCCCGTCGTCGTCCTCGACGACGAGCTGCGCACGCTCGTCCTCGACGCGCAACACCGCGTCGAAGTCGAAGGAACGCAGCTCGATCGTGAGCGCTTCTCCGTCTCCTCCGCGGAGCAGGATGCGTGTTGCGTGCGCGCTCTCCGACGTCAGCGCGTCGAAGTGGGTTTCCCCAGGGCGCACTGTGACGGCCAAACCGGCCTGGACCGCGGCAACGACGGTCGCAGCGAGCAACGCAGTCTCGAGCATTGTCATGGTCGAACAGCCAGACCGGACGACGCGTTCCACGGTACACCAGTGCCCGGACCCCAGCCAGGCGCCAGACGAACAGCTGATGTTGCGGCGCAGGCTCGATCGCGTGCGCACGGGGCACGCGAGGTGCGAGTCTCGATCTGTACCAGAGCGCGCCAGCCGACACACAACAACGATGCGGAGATCTACCGATCTCCGAAACGTCGGATTCGTCACGCAGATCGAGGTTCCTGTTGTACCGGCTCGCGATGGACGAGCTGCGATTCGCGCGCTCCACGACGCGCGTGCGCTGATCGAAGCGCGGCGCGACGACTGCAACCTCGTGCGTCCGCACGCGTCGCTCCGCGGTCAGAGCCCCGAGCGATTCTTCCGGCGCTGGTGGGAGGCCATGGCCTCCCACCAGCCCCGTGTAAGGCAGGCTCAACTACCCTTTCAACCCGATTTCCAACCCAACCAGGATCCGACGTAACTCGTGGCATTGACTCGGGTGCAGGCTCACGACGACTGCATATCGCCCACGCGACACTCTCGCGACTTTCCTCTGCGATCTGAGGCGACCGGCTGCATCACCCTCGAGCTTGATCCAGGTTTTCAATGCCGCCTCACGTTTGTCGACCGAGCGACGTTGGAGCCGCTCGCGAACGTGAAGATGACTCACACCTCCGGCGCAGTGGTCCGCTCGGACGCACAGAGGGTGGTCGTGCTCGCGTCCCGCGAATGGCCGCTGGCATAGCGTGTCGAGTGTGACGGTTACCGAACGATCACATGGCACCCGAGGGTGTGGCCTGACTGGCAGCGCGTCGTCGAGCTCGAGATGATAGTCCGCTAGGCGCATCCACCCACACCGCACTCCATGATCCAAACCGAAACCCACGGCTCCGTCACGCTCCTCCGGTTCGCGCACGGCAAGGCCAGCGCGCTCGATCTCGAATTCCTGCAAGCGATCACCGACGCGTTCGCTCGCGAGAGAGGTTCGAACTCGCGCGCGCTCGTGCTCACCGGCACCGGCTCGATCTTCTCGGCGGGCGTCGACCTGCACCGACTCGTCGAGGGCGGCAAGGACTACGTCGCGCGCTTCTTGCCCGCGCTCGACGAGTGCTTTCTCTCCCTATTCACGTTCGAGAAGCCGGTCGTCGCGGCCATCAACGGCCACGCGATCGCGGGCGGCATGATGATCGCCGCAGCGTCCGACCATCGCATTCTCGCAGCGGGCAGGGCGACGGTCGGCATTCCCGAGCTCAAGGTCGGCGTGCCGTTCCCGCTCGCGGCGCTCGAGGTCGTCCGCCACGCGCTCGCGCCGCACGTTCTCCAAGAGGCGGTCTTCACGGGGCGCATGTACCGCGTCGAGGAGTGCCTCGCGCGCGGCATCGTCGACGAGGTCGTCGAGCCCGCGAACTTGATCGAGCGCGCGCTCGAACGTGCGAGCGAGCTCGCGGCGTTTCCGACGGCGTCTTATGCATTGACCAAACGGCAGATGCGGCTCCCGGCGCTCGACACGATCGAGCGCCACGGCGCGCGCGCTCGTGCGGAGGCCCTCGCGGTCTGGTCGGATCCGACGACGCTGGCCGCCGTGCGCAGCTACGTCGAGCGGACGATCAAGAAGTAGCCGGCCGGCGACGATTGCGCCGAGACTGCGCGAATCGGACTGCCACGGCGACGGCGCGCGCTCCGCAGCACGAGCAGCCGCCCTGCAACCCACACCCGGGCGGAATGGGCCCAAGTCGACGGTGGTCAGCGCCTCCCCCATGTGCGACAACAGCGGCACCGGCGCGTCGATTCGACGTGTCCCCCCACACCATGAACACTCGCACACTGCTCCTCGTTTCGCTCTTCTTCTGCGCCTGCACGACCGCATCCGACAAGGAAGGAAGCGACACGAAGCTCTCGCTGCCTCCGGGCGCGGAAGCTCGCTCCTTGGGGGGCGAGCCGCTCTTCCCGCCGTTCCTGTCGCCGGCCGACCGCAAGAAGAAGGAGGAGCAGCTCATGGACGCACGCGCGTCCTACGAAGCCGATTCTTCGAACCCCGACGCGCTGATCTGGTTCGGCCGGCGCACCGCGAACCTCGGCCGCTACAACGATGCGATCACGATCTTCAGCGAGGGCATCGCGAAGCACCCGAACGATCCGCGCATGTACCGTCACCGCGGACATCGATGGATCACCGTGCGTCAGTTCGACCGCGCGATCGAGGACCTGACGCGCGCCGCGAAATTGGTCGAGAACCGTGCCGATGAAATCGAGCCGGCCGCCAATCCCAACGCGCAGAACGTCGATCTCGAGACGCTGAATCAGAACGTCTACTACCACTTGGCGCTCGCGTACTACCTCAAGGGCGACTTCGAGAAGGCGTTGCCGAACTGGCGCAACGCGCTGCGGTTCTCCGAGAACCCCGATTCGCTCTGCTCCGGCACGCACTGGACGTACATGACGCTGCGGCGCTTGGGACGGGACGAGGAAGCGCAAAAGCTGCTCGCGCCGATCACGAAGGACATGCCGATCATCGAGTACTTCGCGTACCACCGCATGCTGCTGGTCTACAAAGGCGAGCTCGACCCGGACCAATTGCTCGAGGAGACGCGCACGACGGGCAAGTCGCCGAGCGAGTATCCGACGATCGGATACGGCGTCGGCAACTGGCACCTGTACAACGGACGCACCGGTCGCGCGTTCGAAGTGTTCGCGCGCATCGCCGACGGAGAGATGTGGCCGGCGTTCGGCAGGATCGCGGCGGAGGCGGAGCTGACGCGCGCGAAGGTGACGCGGCCGTAGGCCGCTGCGCGATGCGGGGCTTCGCTCCGGGCTGCCGAACGCGCGTACCGTGACGAGCACTCGATCCGCAACCGACACGCACGTCGATCCGGTCTGCGGCATGAGCGTCGTGCCGGACCGTGCGGCGGGCACGCACGAGCACGGCGGCACGACCTACTACTTCTGCAGCGTCGGTTGCCGCGACCGATTCCAAGCGGACCCGCAGAAGTACCTCGCGCCGAAACCGAAGCCGCGGCCGACGTCGCCGGCGACTGCGGACCTCGCCGCCAGCACGCGGCTGTACACGTGCCCGATGCACCCCGAGGTGCAGCAACGCGGGCCGGGGAGTTGTCCCAAGTGCGGAATGGCGCTCGAGCCGGCCGTCGCGTCGCTCGATGACGCGGCGGATCCCGAGCTCGTCGACATGCGACGTCGGTTCTGGGTCTCGGCGGTGCTGACGGCGCCCGTCGTGTACCTCGCGATGGTGCACGTCGATACCGAGCGGCCACAGCACATCGACGTTACGGCGTTCTTCGCCTGGTGGCAGTTTGGATTGTCGACGCCGGTCGTGGTTTGGGGCGGATGGCCGTTCCTCCAGCGCGCGTGGCGCTCGATTCTCACGCTCCGATTCAACATGTTCACGTTGATCGGCAT
>JANOFY010000018.1:0-7665 GCA_031413895.1 Planctomycetota bacterium
GCGCGCATCCACTCGGCTGCGCTCGACGCTTGCACGTGCGCCTCGCGATTCTCTTCGATCAGCGCCTGGAGCTCGGGCAGATAGACCATCGTCACGTAGCGGAGTTCGGGGGACGCGCTGCCGTAGCGCGGACGACCGTTCTGATCGACCTGTCGAAGGGGCGACAGAATCGACGTGATCCGCGGCGCGGCCTCGTAGTCGACCTTTTGAATGTAGTCGCCGAGCTGTTGCGCCGCGAGCTGGGTGTACTGCACGTCGCAGCCGACGAGGCGCACCTTGTGCGCGTGGCTCGGTTTCGAATTCCACACGCGCAGCCACGCGATCGCATCGAGAAACTCCCGCGAGCGCCATCGCGGAGCCCGCAGGCTGGCGACGATCGCGGCGAGTTCCCCGCGTCCTGTCACGAGGTAATCGTCGAGCGCCGCACACTCCATCGCATTGGCGTCGATCGCGAGAACGCGCAGGTCGAGCTCCGCAACAGCGTGTTCGAGCAGCTCGCGTTGGAGCGCGACGAGCTCGCGCGCCTCGCCGCCGGCCGCGTCTCCAAGACAAACGACGCGCGCTTTTCCGATGCGATCGCCGAGCGCTGCGACGCGTTTGGGGTCCTTGGTGATCGCGAAGGCGTGATCGCGAAGCCATGACGTGACTTCGCTCGAAACGGCCTGCGTGTCTTCCACCGCGACATTCGATTGCGCGGCGGGCGCGCGCGTCAGCGCGACGACTGCCATCCAGAGCAAGAGTGCGAAGTGTTTCATCGTGTTCGCTCCATACAGTAGCTCGACCCGCGCGCGCTCGCATCGGTGCCGCGGCACGGATAGGCTGATCGGACTCCCTCCCCCCCATCGGACACACGACATGGCCCACACGAACGCTCCACAGCCGAGCACCATCGCAGCGCAATCGGACCGTTCGTTCTTCGGTCACCCGCGCGGTCTCGCGACGCTCTTCTTCACCGAGATGTGGGAGCGCTTCAGCTACTACGGGATGCGCGCGATCCTCGTGCTCTTCATGACCACGGCCACCGTCGATGGAGGGCTCGGGTTCACGAAGGCCGACGCCGCGATCACCTACGGGCTCTACACGTCGCTGGTGTTCTTGCTGCCCGTGCTCGGCGGATGGCTCGCGGACAAGTTCCTCGGCATGCAGCGCGCGGTGCTGTACGGCGGCATCGTGATCATGATCGGGCACATCCTGCTCGCGATGCACGGCGTCGCCACGTTCTACGCGGGACTGGCGAGCGTCGTGATCGGCACGGGCCTGCTGAAGCCCAATATCAGCGGGATCGTCGGTCAGCTCTATTCAGAGGAAGACCGCCGCCGCGACTCCGGCTTCTCGATCTTCTACATGGGGATCAACCTCGGCGCGTGCTCGGCCCCGCTCGTGTGTGGTTGGCTGGCGCAGGATCCGCGCTTCCGCTCGATGCTCCAGTCGTGGGGCATCGATCCGGCGAACTCGTGGCACTTCGGATTCGGTGCGGCCGCCGTCGGGATGTTCTTCGGTCTGCTGCAATACGTCATCACGGGACGACACCTGGGGAACGCGGGTCGTTCGCCGGCCGTCGAGCCGACGGCCGAAGCGCGCGCGAAGGCGCGGCAAACGCTCGGCATCGGAACCGCGGTGATCGTGCTCGTCATCGCCGGTCTCTTGACGTGGGCGTTCAACAAGTCCGAACCCGTCACCAAGGCCGACGTGAACGGCGTCTACACCTGGATCCTCTTCGGTTCGGTCGGAGCCTTCTTCGCGTGGCTCCTCACCTCCGCCGCGTGGAAACCGCTCGAGCGGCGGCGCCTCGTCGTCGTCTTCGTGCTGTTCCTGGGTTCGTGCGTGTTCTGGAGCGTGTTCGAGCAAGCAGGCAGCACGCTGACCTTCTTCGCCGACGAGCGCACGCGCAATTCGATCTTCGGCTGGTCGTTCGCGAGCTCGTGGTGGCAATCGGTCAATGCCGGCCTCGTCGTCTTGTGCGCGCCGCTCTTCGCTTGGATCTGGGCGAAGCTCGACAACTTCGATCGCTCGAGCATGATCCGCTTCGCGATCGGCATCTTCTTCGTCGGCCTCGGGTTCGCGATCCTCATCGGCGGCGCGCTCGCGTCCGAAGGCGGCGAACGCGCCAGTCCGGGCTGGCTCTTCTCGTGCTACCTGTGTCACTCGATCGGCGAGTTGTGCCTGTCCCCGGTCGGTCTCTCGTCGATGACGCGGCTCGCGCCGCAGCGTGTGCAGGGCACGATGCTCGGCGTGTGGTTCGTGTCGATCTCCGTGGGCACGTTCCTCGGGAGCCAAGTCGCAGGCGTGTACGAGGAGTTCACGAAGGTGAACCTCGACACCGGCGCGCCCGCCGGCGGCGGCCTGGCCGACCTCTTCAAGGCCGTCGCGTTCGGTGCGCTCGCGATGACGGTGATCATGGCGATCCTCGCGCGTCCCGTTGCGAAGCTCATCGACGCCAAGAAGTGAGATATCCGATGACGAAGCAATACGCCGATCACGTTCGCACGCGACAACAGAAGGCCGAGGCCGCGCTCGCCGCGACAGGCTTCGACGCGCTCGTGTTGCACGCGGGCACGCCGTTCACGTACTTCGCCGACGACATGGACGCGCCGCACCATGTCAATCCGCACTTCGCGCATTGGTTGCCGCTGGGCGGTCCGCACCACATGCTCGTCGTTCGGCCGGGCAAGAAGCCGATGATCGTCTTCGTCAAGCCGGACGACTATTGGTACGAGCAAGCGCCGCTCGGATCTCCGTTCTGGCTCTCCGAGTTCGAGCTGCACCAAGTGACCGACGAGGCCGCGGCGTGGAAGCTCGCGCCTAATGGACGTCGCGTCGCGTACATCGGGGATTCGCCCGCGAGCGCCACGGCGCACGGCATCGCGCCCGGAGCGATCGAGCCGCCTGCGCTCGTCATGCGCTTGGATTGGGACCGCAGCACGAAGACGCCGTACGAGGTCGCGTGTCTCGAGGAAGCGACGCGCAAGGGCGGTCTCGGTCACAAAGCCGCGCGCGAATCGTTCCTGAAGGGCGCGAGCGAGCTCGAGATCCATCAGGCGTACGTCGAAGCCGTCGGCTGCGTCGACAAGGAGCTCCCCTACGAGACGATCATCGCGCTCGACGACAAGGGCGCGACGTTGCACTACCACGCCAAGCGCCGCGACGTGCGCAACGGGAAGGTGATGCTGATCGATTGCGGTGCGAGCCACCAGGGTTACGGCTCCGACATCACGCGCACGTGGACGACGGACAACGCCGACGCGACGTTCCGCGAGATCGTGCAGCGGCTCGACAAAGTGCAGCAGGACTTGTGCGCGCTCGTGAAGCCCGGGCTCCCTTATCCGAAGCTCCATCACACCGCGCACGTGAAGATCGCCGACCTGTTGCGCGACGTGCAGGTCATCAAGGCCGGCGGTGAGGAAGCCGTCGAGCGCGGCCTGACGCTCCCCTTTTTCCCGCACGGCCTCGGTCACTTCCTGGGCATCCAAGTGCACGACGTGAGCGGTCACCAGAAGAGCGCCGAGGGCGGCGTGCAGTCGCCGCCGCCTCAGTACCCATACCTGCGCACGACGCGCACGATCGATGTCGGACAAGTGTTCACGGTCGAGCCGGGCATCTACTTCATCGAAATGTTGCTGCGCCCGTACCGCACCGGCGCGACCGCGAACCAGTTCAACTGGCCGCTGATCGACCGCCTGAAGAGCTCGGGCGGCGTGCGCATCGAAGACAACGTGGTCGTGACGCAAAGCGGCCACCAGAACCTCACGCGACCCCATGCCTAGAACGAAAGCGAACCAGCGTCAGAACATCTCCACCGGAACGCCTTGGGAGCCGATCGTCGGCTACTCGCGCGCGGTGCGCATCGGAGCGAACGTCCACGTGTCGGGCACGACGGCGACCGACGCGAACGGGAAGGTCGTCGGCGCCGGCGACGCCTACGCGCAAACGGTGCAGACGCTGCGCAACATCGAAACGGCGCTCACGAACGCGGGCGCCAGCCTCAAGGACGTCGTGCGCACGCGGATGTTCGTCACGAACATCGCTGAATGGGAGAAGGTCGGCCGCGCGCACGGCGAGTTCTTCCGCGACATCCGTCCGGCGACGAGCATGGTCGAGGTGAGCCGCCTGATCGATCCGGCGATGCTGGTCGAGATCGAGGCGGACGCCGTCGTGAGCTGAGCGCGCGTTCCGCGCTCATTGCGGGATTCCCCGAAGCCGCCGATACTGACGACGCTCCGAGCAATCGAGCAGACTCGATTCCGAGGCGCGCTTCCCATAGATGTCTCGAACTCTGCTTCGTGGTGGCGCGTCCGTCGCCGTGCTCGTCACGGTGCTGCTCTCCGCAGTCTCGTTGGCCGCGTGGTTCGGTGAAGCTCGATCGCGGTCGAGCGATCCGCTCGCAGGCATCCGCGGCCAGCCGTTCACCGTCGCGGGAACACTCGCGGAGCCGCTCGTGTTCGCAGCCGTCGGCGACTTCGGCGTGAACGACGCCAACGAAGCGGCCGTGGCGAACATGATCGCCGGCGGCTTCGATCCCAAGTTCGTCGTGACCGTCGGCGACAACTGCTACGGTTCCGCCGGCATCGACGTGAACGTCGGGCAGTACTACCACGACTTCATCGGCGACTACTCGGGCGCATTCGGCCAAGGCTCCGCGACGAACCGATTTTTCCCTGCCGCCGGCAATCACGAGTGGGACGACTGCGGCGGGATCGCGGCGCACCTGGCGTTCTTCAATCTGCCGGGAACCGGCATCGCGAGTTCGAACACGTCAGGCAACGAGCGCTACTACGACTTCATCCAAGGACCGGTTCATTTCTTCGTCGTCTCGAGCGATTCACGGGAGCCGGGCGCGAACACCGCGCACGAGCCGTTGCTGCCGGCCGAGGTCCAAGCGCTGTGGCTGAAGAACGCGCTCGCCGCGTCGACCGCACCGTGGAAGCTCGTGCTCCTCCACCATCCGCCGTTTTCCTCGGCGACGGGTCATGGGTCCGAGCCGGATCTCCAATGGCCGTTCGAAGCGTGGGGTGCGTCGGCGGTGCTCGCAGGCCACGACCACACGTACGAGCGCATCCTGCGCGACGACGACAGCGACGGCGTCGTCCTGCCGTACTTCGTGAACGGTCTCGGTGGCCGCGAGAGGCACGGCTTCCCCGCGAACGGTTTCGTCACGGGGAGCGCCTTCCGCTACGCCGCGAATTTCGGAGCGATGCGGCTCACGGCTACATCGACGCGCCTGGACTTCGAGTTCCACTCGATCGCGGGCGGTGGGACGTTGATCGACTCCTACTCGCTCGAGATTGCGACGCCGATCGATCTCACGCTCGAAGTCAACGGATCGCAGCCGGCCTCGCGGCTGCAATCGACCTCGGGCCCCTACGCGCTCGCGCTCGACATGGATCCGGGTTCCGTCCACGACTCGATGCTCTGGGCGGTCGGCTTCGTCTACGCGCACCAGTTGCGCTTCCTCACACCGAGCGGCGGCGTATCGAGCACTCCTCAGGCCGCCGCCACGACCGTGCCCGTCCAACTGGCGAACTCTCCCATCCTGTCGACGAACCTGCCCGATCCGAGCTCCGTGATCGCCTTCATGATCGGCGTGAACGGCAGCGTGGTCGAGGCGTTCGACTTCGTCGGCGCGACGACGTCGTTCGACGCGCAGCCGCGGGTCACGCTCGAAGCCAACGGCGCACATCCGGAAACGAACATCGTCGCGGCCTCCGGCGCCATCACGGTGTCGATCGACGTCGATCTGCAAGGCGCGAGCGGCTCGCTCGACTGGTACTTCGCGCGCCTCCTCGGCGGTCAGTTCCGATTCATCGGACCGAATGGTGCGGCCTCGGTTCAGCCGGTCGTGTTCGAGTCGGGTCCGCCGGTCGCCGCCGTCGGTCGAGTGCTACCGGCCGGCACCATCGCGGCCGGGCAGACCGCCGTCTTCTTCTATTATGGAATGGACGGGAGCGAGATCGAAGCGCTCGACGCCATCGTCGTCCGACGCATCCAGTGACGCGCCAAAGCGTCGCCGCCCGTGCGCAGTCGAGATCCCCCGCATGAGGTGTGGATCGGTACTTCTCCGCAGCAGTCGGGATCGAGATGCTTCGCAGGACCGAGGGAACCTAAGCGCAAGACAGGTCGTCGGGTGAGCCGCTAGCAAAACGCAGAAGTCCGCCACTTCCGCAATAGCTAATACCTGGTACAAGGTACTGGTCGATCGCCCCCCCTTCATCGACTCGCAGCGCAACCTCTTCGTGACTTGACTTGCGTCGCACTTTGACGTGCGCGCGCTCGAGCACGAGGAGCCGCTCTAGATGCTGACGGTGTGCCCGACATTCCCGCAGTGTTTCACCAATATGGATCTTCACCACTCGAAGGATCGACGCATATGAACCGGTCTACCCGCAGCTGGAGCGCGATTCTGCGCGCGTGTTCCGTGACCGTCGCGACACTGTCGGTCGCGCTGTTCGTCGCCGGATCCGAACGACTCCACGCACAAGCATCGTCAGTGACACTGGGCAGTACGGGCGTGACCTCCGCCGCGTGCAGCCTCGGCCTCGGCAGGGTGGCGAGCGTCGTGCCCGTGAACGGGGGATGTGTCTCGGGCCCGACTGGAAACGGGGTGCAATCGTACGACGTGGAGCAGGGCAAGACGTACACGATGACGCTGCAGAGCGTCACGGACTGCGCCAACGGCGGCACCGACACCACGATCGAAGTGATGGTCAAGAACAGCCAGACGGGGAACGTGTGCTACACGGCCACGAAGGTTTCGACCGGCACGTATACGTTCAATTTCACGATGCCGGCGAACGCGTGTTTCACTTCGCCGATCCAGTATTGCACCGTGGGCTGCAATGCCAGCACGGGTTTCAAGGCCCGACGCGGCGACGGCCAGTGCTTCCAGACTCACCTGCGCGCGTCGAACTTCGGTCCTGGATGCTCCAATGCGCAGAGGGACGAAGACTGCGGAAACTGCACGAGCGGTCCGGATAGCGACGGCGATGGAACTGCCGACTGCCTCGACGGCTGCCCAGAGGATCCGAACAAGACGAGACCCGGCATCTGCGGCTGCGGAGTGTCCGACGCCGACACCGATGGCGACGGTGTAGCCGACTGCCTCGACGGCTGCCCCAACGATCCGAGCAAGACGAGCCCGGGCGCGTGCGGCTGTGGCGTGTCGGACGTCGACACGGACGGTGACGGTGTCCCCGACTGCCTCGACGGCTGCCCGACCGACCCGAACAAAACGAATCCGGGCGTCTGCGGCTGCGGAGTGTCCGACGTCGACACCGATGGCGACGGCGTGGCTGACTGCAACGACGGTTGCCCCAATGATCCCAGCGGCACGACCCCCGGAGCCTGCGGCTGCGGCGTTTCTAGTGTCGACACCGATGGCGATGGCGTGCCCGACTGCCTTGACGGCTGTCCGACCGATCCCAACAAGACGAGCCCCGGCATCTGTGGCTGCGGAGTGCCCGACGTCGACACCGACGGGGACGGCGTGGCTGACTGCCTCGTCGGCTGTCCGACCGATCCCAACAAGACCAGCCCCGGCATCTGTGGCTGCGGAGTGTCCGACGTCGACACCGACGGGGACGGCGTCGCCGACTGCCTTGACGGCTGCCCGACCGACCCGAACAAGACCAGCCCCGGCATCTGTGGCTGCGGAGTGTCCGACGTCGACAC
>JANOFY010000019.1:0-4201 GCA_031413895.1 Planctomycetota bacterium
GTGCTCGACGATTCCACCGAGGAGATCGCGGTCCTTGGAGCGCGCAGCTTCGGCGAATCCCGCAGACAAGAGCGCCTCGCGGTCGGCGCCAGTCGAAGCGTGCACTCGCGCAGCGACGAGATCCTGTCGCAGTCGTTCCCAGCCGACGAGCAGATAGTTGCTCGCTCCCAGCCCCACACCCCGGCGATAGCCGTGGTGAAGCGCGCGTTGGACGAGAGATCCCAACTCGTCCACGTGTCCCGCCGCTCGCGCGAGATCGCCGCGCACCATGGCGATGCGCGCCAGAGTCCACAGCGAATCTCCGAGCTGTATCAGGCGGGTCTCGCCCTTCGTGCGACAGTCTGCGACGACCTCGAGCGCAATTTGCTCGGCGTCGTCGACGCGGCTCGATTCGAAGAGGATGCACGCCAGGTTCGAGCGTGCCACGCGACGATTCTCGTCGTCCCCGTCGTCACCGTAAACCTCGAGGGCCTGTTCCGTCGCGTCCTGTGCCTCGTCGAGTCGTCCAGCGAGAAAGAGGAGCCATCCCTGATTCAGGGTGAGACGCGCCCATGCCCAAGGGAACCGATCCTTGGGCCGAACTGCGCGCGCTTCGTCGAACAGTCGGACACACGCCGAGATTCCCTCGCGAAAGAACGCGACCTCGGCGAGGTCGGCCAGCGTATCTGCCTCCAGCCACTCGAGCTTGCGCTCGCGTGCCATCGCCAACGCTTGCTCCGAGCACCCCTGCGCCGCTTCGTACAAGCCGAGAGCTGATTGAACGCGACCCACCAAGCGGAGCGCGTTGACCGACGCTTGCCGTTGGCCGAACCTGCGCGCCATGTCGGCGGCGCGCTGCAAGTGTTCCAAGGCTCGAGATGGGTCGTCCGTATAGGAGAGGATGCGTCCGAGCTCGAGCGACGACCAGATCATTGCCTGGTCGTCCGCGCCTCGAGCGATTGCGGCCTGGAGGCTGCGCTCGCAATACACGATCGCTTGCTCGAGTGAACCCTCGTCCTCGTACGTGAACGCGTACTCCCATAGAAGCCACGGGGGATCCTCGTCCAGCCCGAGCTCGCGACGAACTGCGAACGCCTCGTCCAGCAAAGCGCGCGCTTCGTCGAAACGCTTCTGGAATCGTCGAATGACGGCGACTTGCGCCAGGAGATCCCAATCCCCGTTCAGTCCGCCGGTCGCGATTGCCTTCGCGTATCGCTCGAGCGCGCGCTGCTGATGGGTTCCGCTGTCGCCGAGCTCTTTCAGGCACTGGGCGATACAGGAGCGCGCGCGTTCCTCGCCCTGCCGGTCACCGATCTCGAGCGTCAGCGCCAGGTGGCGCTCGTGGAACTCGATCGCCCGCGCCCAATCCTGCAAGCTCTGATGCGACACGCCGAGGTTTCCGAGCGACGTCGCTTCGCCCAGGCGATCGCCCACCTCACGCGCGATCGAGAGCGCGTGCTCCAGACACTCGATGGCGCGCGGATGGTCTCCGAGCTCTGCGTGCACCACGGCCACACTGTTCAACGCCGCCGCTTCCGCGGCGCGATCGCGATCCTCGCGCGCGATCGCGAGCCAGCGCTGGAAGAGCAGCAGCGCCTCCTGCTGCTTCCCGCCGCTCACCCACCAATGGCCGAGACCTTCGAGCGCGCCGCATTCTCCCGGACGATCGTTGAGTCGACGCGCGAGCTCGAGTCCGGCGCCGAGGTGCTCGCGGGCGGCCTGCCGATGGCCGCGGAGACGCTCGAGATTCCCGAGCTTGGTGAGGGAGCGCGCGCGGCCGAACTCGTCGCGCGCCAGCTCCGCGAGTCTGAGCGCGTCTTCGTAGCAGCTCGACGCCACCGCGTAATCCAGACGGATCTCGTGCACGATGCCGAGATTGAGGAGCGTGCGACCCTCGTCGAGGCGTGCGCGCAGGTCGCGATAGAGCATGAGCGCGGCTTCATAGGACGCGATCGCGTCCGTGTGCGCGCCGCGCGCGAACGCGCACCGTCCGAGCCCGGAGTGCGCCTGGGCCTCGATCCAACCGTTCTCGACCTCCGTCGCGAGATCGCGGGCGCCGCGAAAGGCCCGCTCGGCCTGGACGAAGTCGGAGCGGGCGTACCGCCAGTCTCCTTCGCGCAGCCGGTGCTCCGCCGCAGCGGCTCGGTCCCCGCGATCGAGCGCGCGCTCCGCCGCCACGCCGCGGAACACGATCGCCGCATCCTGCGCCGCGGACTCCGCCAACACGGGCACGTCACCGCGCTCGACGGCGAGCGAGAACTCTCCAGCCCGCCCAGCGGGCTTGCTGGTGACGACTACGACGCAACCCGCGGCGTGGTCCGCGCGCAGCACGACGCGCGCATTGGTCTCGATGCCGCCGTCGTCGTCTTCGGCGACGCGTTGCCCGCGCTCGTCCTCGACGCGCACCACCGCGTCGAAGTCGAATGAACGCAGCTCGATCGTGAGCGCTTCGCCGTCTCCTCCGCGGAGCGGGATGCGGAGCGTGTGCGCACTCTCCGACGTCAGCGCGTCGAAGTGGGTCTCTCCGGGGCGCACCGCGACGGCCGAGGCGCCTTGGACCGCAGCGACGGCGGTCGCAGCGAACAACCCAGTTTCGAGCAGCATCGTGGCCACCACATTTCAAGCCGGACGACGCGCTCCACGGTACACCGGCGCTCCGAGTCCATCCAGGTCGGCGGCAACCGCCGCGCGTCGCCACGGGTCCTTCCTGGCGCGATCGGACGCGCACCCGGTTGGCGAGGGAGGTGGTCGAACTGGTGCGATCGAGCGCGAGTTCGCGTGCGAGTTCCGTGATCCGGTGCTCGACATCACCGCGCTCGCTGTCGCGCTTTCACAGCGATTCCGCACCGCCGCGCAAGTTCGTGACCACGAAGCGCGCGTTGTCCCGCGCGACTACTTCTCGTGGATGTTCGCGCTAAGGCCGACTCAGCAGGAAATCCGCCAGCGCCTCGAGCTGCTCGGGTGCGAGCGACGCGTAGTTCGGCATCATCATCGTGAAGCGCTTCTTCTGCTCCGCAAGGCGCGCGTCCTTCGCTGCGTACTCCGTCGGGTTCTTCAAGTAGGCGATCAGCTGCGGCCGCTTCCAGCGCGCGCCTGCACCGGAGAGCGACGGGCCGAGCGCGCTCCCTTCGCCGCCGCCGCCGTGACACATCGTGCAGCCCATCGACGCGTAGATCTCGTCGCCCGTCGTGGGCTTTCCGCTGCCCTTGTCGCTGCACCCCGCCGCGAGAATTGCCGCACTGAACAGGCCGACGATCACGAGGCCCTGGATCCGCATGGGCGCCGATCGTACACAGGGACGAGGACGATGCACGCGGCTTGCGATCGCTCCGTCGTTTTGCTCTCCTTTGCCGCGTTGCGCGGACGCGATCCGCGCGCTTTTCCGCCATGGCGAGCGCCAAACACCGCGACGAAACGCCGCCGAGCTTCGACACGCGGCTCGCGCGGCTCGAAGCGATCGTCGGCGAGCTCGAGAGCGGCGGCGTCGCGCTCGAGACGGCGATCGAACGCTATCAAGAAGGCGTCGAGCTCCTGAAGTCGTGCCGCACGACGCTCGACGGCTACAAGAAGCGCGTCGAGGAGCTGTCGGCCGGCGCCGAAGGCGGCCTCGTGCCGTACGCCGCCGATCCCGACGCCGGCGCGCATTCGTGAACCCACCGGTGCAGGCACGGACTCGCGTCGACGCGTGGCTCGCCGATTCGCGCGCCTGGGTCGAGCGCGAGCTCGACCACTTGCTTCCGCCCACGGGCGCGTCGCCGACCGTGCTCGACGAGGCGATGCGCTACGCCGTGTTCGGTGGGGGCAAGCGACTCCGTCCGGCGATCGTGCGACTCCTCGCGACGCAGTTCGGCGGACGCGACGCTGACGCCGTGATCCCCGCCGCGGCGGTGGAGCTCGTGCACACGTACAGCCTCGTCCACGACGATCTGCCGTGCATGGACGACGACGATCTGCGCCGTGGGCGTCCGACGTGCCACCGCGTGTACGGCGAAGCGATCGCCGTTCTCGCGGGCGACGCGCTGCTCACGCACGCGTTCGAATTGCTGGCGAGGTCGACGATCCGTCCGGCCGAGATGGTCGCGGCGCTCGCGCGCGGCGCGGGCCCGGCCGGGATGGTCGGCGGACAAGTGCTCGACCTCGCCGGCGGAGCCGATGGGTTGACGCAGGCCCGCGTCGACGTCCTTGCCCCGGCCTGGGTCGCGCCGGTGGTGCGCCGCATGCC
>JANOFY010000020.1:0-2599 GCA_031413895.1 Planctomycetota bacterium
CTGGGATCGCGACGCAGCCGCGAAGCTCCTCGAACGTTCGAGCGGCGATTCGTCGGCGAGCGTGCGCGCCTTCGCGCTCGCGCCGCGCGCCAAGCTCCTCGGCGACGAGTTCGCGCCGACGCTCGCGGGCCACATGGACGACGAGGATCCCCTCGTGCGTGCAGGAGTCGCGGCGGCGCTCGCGCACATCTCCGCACCGATCGCGGTTCCGCAGTTGGTGAAGCTCACCGCCGACCCCAACCTGCGCGTCGCAGGCATCGCGATCGAGAGCCTCGCGAAGCGTCCAACGTCCGCGACACGCGACCACCTGCGCACCTTGCTCGCGTCGCCCGACAACGGACTGCGCCTCGGCGCGCTGCTCGCGCTACGCGAGAGCCAAGTGCCGGAAGATCTGCCGTTCCTCGAAGCTTGCTATGCCTCGAGTCGCGGCGACATCGCTCCCGAGATCGCGTACAGCGCCGTCGAGAGCGCAGCCAAGCTCGAAGCGACCGGCGTGCTCGAGTTCTTGAAGCGCGCCTGTTCGAACCCGAGTCCGTACGCGCGCAAGCGTGCGCGCGAGCTCCTGGCGGAGCGCTTTCCAAGTGAAGCCGTCCCGCAGTCCTCTGCGCCGATCGCTCGCGTGGCGTCCGTACCGAGCTCCGATCGCGATGCCTTCGAGCTGCTCCGCAATCCGCGTGTCGAGATCAAGACGAGCCGCGGCTCGATGGTGTTCGAACTCTTCGCCGACGAAACGCCCGTGCACGTGCGCAGTTTCCTCGAGCTGGCGCGCGCGCATCGCTACGACGGAACGGTGTTCCATCGCGTCGTGCCCGACTTCGTCATCCAAGGCGGCGATCCGCGCGGCGATGGAAACGGCGGAGCGAGCTGGCGCGGAGACTCACTGCGCGCGGAGTTCACGCCGCGCAAGTTCGTGCGCGGTTCACTAGGCATGCCGCGCAACGACGATCCCGACAGCGGCGGGAGCCAGATCTTCGTCACGCACCGCGAGACCCCGCACTTGGACGGTCGCTACACCCTCTTTGGGGAGCTGAGGTCAGGCTTCGAGGTCCTCGACGCCATCGAGGTCGGGGACGTGATCGAAGGCGTGTGGGTGCTGGGGCCGGCGGGGACGCGCTGACCCGTCTGGCGCTGCCTCCGGCGCCCTACCGGGCTACGGCTCTCGAGAGGCTTTCGGAGCGCGGCTTCATTTCGGGCGCTGCGTGTCCGAAAAGCCTGGACAGGGTTTGCAAGTTGGCAGAACCCCAGCCCCACACCATCCGATGCGTCGCCACTGGCTCCCCATTACGTTCGTCCTCACCGTGGCCGCGGGGGCCCTCTACTTCGAGAAGTTGTACACGCGACTCGATCTCTTGGAGCGGCGCCCGCGCGTCGATCCCACGGAGCTCCAGACCGTGAAGTCGGAGCTCCAGGAAATCGAGAGACGCATCGCGGACTCGATGACCGAACTCGTGGTGCTGCGGAGCATCGACGAACGTTCGGTCGCGCTCGCTCACCGCCTCGGCAGCGTCGAGGGCGCACTCACCGCCGCCGCGAGCTCGCTCGCCGACCAACGCTCGAAGATCGAGATGTGGGACAAGTTGCGCGACGAGATCGGCCCGCGCGCACTCGACGAGCGGATCGAGATCTTCCGCCGTGGCGTCGAAGACCAATGGAAGCATCTCGACCAGCTGGCGCAGTCTGCGCTCCAGAAGGCCGAGACGACGGAGCTCGGCGTCCTTCAGTTCGAGAAGGGTCTCTCCCGCGACAAAGTCCGCATGTGGCGCGAGCTGCTCGGCCCGATCGTGCAGCTGATGGGGAATGAAACCGTCGGCAGCGGTGTGCTCCTGCCCTCGGAGCCGGTCCCGGGCAAGGACGAGTACAGGACGTACCTGCTGACGGCCTGGCACGTCATCCGTGACATCCAGTCCGGTCCGGAGAACGCGCACGTGCCCGTGCCGGTCACGGTGTACACGCCGTTCCACCGCATCCTGCCCGAGACCGCGGAGCTCCTGAGGTACGACGCGTCGCTCGACATCGCGCTGCTGCTGCTCAACACGACACGCCCGATGGACTGCGGCGCGATCCTTCCAACGCGCTCGCGGCTCGGCCTGGTGCAGACGTTCGAACAGGTCTACGCGGTCGGTTGCCCGCTCGGAAACGATCCGATCCCGACGTTCGGCGAGATCGCGGACACCCAGCACACGGTCGACGGCACGCACTACTGGATGATCAGCGCGCCGACGTACATCGGAAACTCAGGCGGCGGGATCTTCGATGCGCAGACGCACGAGCTGCTCGGCATCTTCTCGAAGATCTACACGCACGGGACCCTTCGACCGACGGTCGTGCCGCACATGGGGCTCGTGACGCCGCTCGACGCGATCTACGCGTGGCTCGACAGCGTCGGGTTCGGGAACATTCCGGTCGCGGCCGAGGATTTCCAAGCGCAGGCCGCGTCGGCGAATCGCTGAGTCGGGCGGCCGGCACGCGGTGAAATACGGCGTCTGGGTGAAATACGGCGTCGGTGAAATACGGTGAAATACGGCGTCAGACACTTTTTTTCACCCAGTGAAATACGGCGTCAGACACTTTTTTTCACCCACGCCACTTGAGCTCGGCG
>JANOFY010000021.1:0-4694 GCA_031413895.1 Planctomycetota bacterium
AGCCCGGTGGCCGAACCCAAGTAGACGAAGGCGCGTCCCTCGTCCGTCTCCCCGTTGTCGTACGCGTCTGCGCCTACGATGACATCGCTGAATCCGTCGCCATTCACGTCGCCCGCAGTCGCCGCAGCGATGCCGAAGTACGCGTCTGCTTGATCGCTCTCCGCCGTCCACGCCGGACCGCTGAGCAGCGGGTCGATCGTCAGCGGGTACTTTGCGTTCGTGTCGTCGACGGCGATGCCGACGCCGTTCGGGCTCGGCGCGAGCCAAGCGACGAGCTCACGTCCGGTTGCGTCGAACGCCATCAGGCCGGTGTAGCGCACGCGCGTCGCGCCGTCGGCGTCAACGAAGGTTGCGGAGCGCGCGCCCGTGTCGATGCGCAGGCACAGATCGCCGTCGACTTCGAGACCGATCCAAACCGGTCCGGCACCCGCCGGCGGGCGAGGGATCGTCCAACCTTGATCGATGCCGCGCTTGTCGTTCACGAACCATTCAGACAGCGGGCCGTGCGCGAGCTCGACGCGCTCATCCGCCGCGGTCACGTTCGCCGCGGCGAGCTCGAACGAGCTGTCGACGCGACCGAAGCGCGTCGTCGCGAGAGTGAGCTTCCACTGCGCGCTCGGATCGCTGACGTCCGCGGTGCGCGGAGTGAGCTCGATCCCTTTCGCGGACACGCGGCTGCGGAGATCTTGCGCGCGGCTCGGCGCCGACCACGTGTCCGCGGCGCTATCGACGGGAGAGTAGTGGTACTCGTCGCGCGCGATCCGATCCGACACCTCCCCGAACCAACCCGACGGCTCGAGCCCGTGCTGCGCCGTGGGACCCCGGCCCTGCTGCGCCGCCGCGGGCGATATCAATAGGGAAGGGAGGGCCAGCCAGATAAGGGCGGAGTGGTTCATGGGCAGGGACTCGAGGGGAGGGGCGGCTCGCGACTCGAGTCGAGCGAGGCCCAGTCGAATTGGATCACGGAACCTCGAATCCGGCGAGTTTCGGCGGGCGCTTTCCCGTCGTCAGGCGCAAGGATCCAACGGTCGCGGGGGGTGCCGGGTTCCATTTCCCGACCCCAAGGTGCGCGTTGGGAGGAACGAGCGAGCGCGAGACGACCGCCGCAGCCCGTTCGCGTGGCCGCTCGGCGATCAGCGCTTCCGCTG
The DNA here is from genome assembly GCA_031413895.1 of Planctomycetota bacterium. Lineage (GTDB taxonomy): Bacteria > Planctomycetota > UBA1135 > UBA1135 > JANLUN01. The sequence continues at coordinate 1,149 of JANOFY010000021.1, forward strand.
GAGCGGTCCGACGCGCAGCTTCGCCTCGGTCACGTTGCTGCCCGCGAACGTGACCCACGGCGTCACCGGGAACAGCGGGTTCGTCGTCCGCACGCGCGCGCGCCAGTGGTACGCGTGCGCGCGATCGAACGGGGCGTGGAGTGAGCTCGCGAAGGTGAGCGACGCGGTGCCGGCCGACGGACTCTGCGCCAGTTCGTTGAACGACAGCGGTGAACCGAGAAACGTCTGCTCCGCGCCCGCGTCGATGCCGCTGCCGTCGAGCGATTCGCGCAGCCGGTCGACTTCCCATTCGAGGCGCATCTTCGGCGCCAGCGCGCTCGACCACGCGAACCCAGTCAGCAATCGCGCGAACCCGAGGCGGATGCGGAACTCGTCGCGATCGCTGGAGCGACCGAGGAGCGCAATCGGTGCCGCGTCGTTCGCTTGTCGTTGCCGCGGTGCGAGCGTCCAACCTCCGCGGCCCGCGTTGCCCAGGTACAAGAACGCGCCGCCTGCGTCGGTCTGCGCGTCGTCGTAGTGCGACGCTCCGAGAATCACGTCGCTGAAGCCGTCGCCGTTCGCGTCGCCCGCGCCGGCGACCGAGATGCCGAAGCGCGCGCCGACCTGATTGCTCTCGGCGAGCCACGACGGGGTTGCGGAGAGTCCGCTGCTCGATCCCAAGTACAGGAACGCACGGCCTTCGTTCAACTCGCCGCTGTCGTAGTACGGCGCGCCGATGATCACCTCGCTGTAACCGTCGCCGTTCACGTCGCCGGCCGTCGCGACCGACACGCCGAAGCCCGCGGCAGCTTGATTGGCCTCGAATGTCGACGCAGCGCTCGCCCCGAGTCCCGTGCTCGAACCGAGATAGACGCTCGCTCGCCCTTCGTCGAGTTGGCCGTTGTCGTACAGCGCCGCGCCGACGATGACGTCGCTGAAGCCGTCGCCGTTCACGTCGCCTGCGCTCGCGACGGAGTATCCGAACTGCGCTTGATCTTGATCGCCTTCAGCCGTCCACGCGGAGAGCGCGGCCAAGCCCGACGGCGATCCCAAGTACACGAGCGCTCGGCCCTCGTTCGATTGGCCGTTGTCGTATCCCTGGGAGCCGACGATCACGTCGGAGTAACCGTCCGCGTTCACGTCGCCGGCGCACGCGACGGAGTATCCGAACCAACCTTCGTCCTGATCACTCTCGGCCGTCCACGCGGCACTCGCGGCGAGTCCCGTGCTCGAGCCCAAGTACACAAACGCGCGACCTTCGTCCGGTTCGCCGTCGTCGTACTTGTACGCACCGACGATCACGTCGCCGAATCCATCGCCGTCGACGTCGCCGGCGGATGCGACCGACCAACCGAAGTTCGCGAGCACTTGATCGCCTTCCGTCATCCACGCAGCGCTCGTCGCCAAGCCCACGCTGGAGCCGAGGTACACGTACGCGCGGCCCTCATCCGTCTCGCCGCCGTCGTAGAAGAGCGCACCGACGATCACGTCGTCGTATCCGTCGCCGTTGACGTCGCCGGCGGACGCGACCGACCAGCCGAAGTTCGCGAACGCTTGGTCGCTCTCCGCCGTCCAGTTGCTACTCGCGGAATATCCCGTGCTCGATCCCAAGTACACGAACGCACGGCCTCCGTCCGTCGCGCCGTTGTCGTAGTCGTACGCGCCGACGATCGCATCGCTGAACCCGTCGCCGTTGACGTCGCCTGCGGTCGCGATGGAGAAGCCGAGGAACGCGTTCGCTTGTGCGCTCCCCGTCGACCACGCGGTGAGAATCGCGAGCCCGGCCGCGGATCCCACGTACACCGACGCCCGACCTTCCTCGTCGTTCTCGCCGTCGAATCGGTACGCGCCGACGATCACGTCGCTGAACCCGTCGCCGTTGACGTCGCCGGCCGTCGCGACGGAGTAGCCGTGCTCGGCGTTACTCTCGTTGCCTTCCGAGGTCCACGCGGTGTTGATCGAGAGGCCTGTGCTCGATCCCAGGTACAGGTACGTCCGGCCTTCGTCGAGTTGGTCGCCTGAGTACTGCGACGCACCGATGATCACGTCGCCGTAGCCGTCGGCGTTGATGTCGCCGGCCGTCGCGACGGAGGTGCCGAACTGCGCGTTCACGGCGTTGCTCTCCGCGGTCCAATCGGCGCTGGTCGAGAGGCCCGCCGCGGAGCCGAAGTACACGAACGCGCGGCCTTCGTCCGACTGGCCGTTGTCGTAGGCCGACGCTCCGACGATCACGTCGCTGTACCCGTCACCGTTCACGTCACCGGCTGTCTGACACGAGTGACCGAATGCGGCGCCGACCTGGTTGCCCTCCCCCACCCACGCCGCATTCGAGGGAGTTCCGTTCGGTCCGAGGCCGCTCGCCGAGCCGAGGAATAGGAATACGGCGCCCTCATCCGTCTGGCCGTTGTCGTAGGCGGACGATCCGACGATCACGTCGCTGTACCCGTCCCCGTTGACGTCACCCGCGGTCGTGGCGGCGCTCGTGTACCCCAAAAACGCGTCGACCTGATTGCTCTCGGCGGTCCAGGCAGCAATGGAGGCGAGGCCGAGCGAGGAACCGAGGTACACGAATACACCGCCTTCGTTCGACTCGCCGTTCTCGTACTCGTCAGCTCCCACGATCACGTCGCTGAATCCGTCACCGTTGACATCTCCCGCAGTGGAGACGGTCAAGCTGAACCGAGCGTTGATCTGATTGCTCTCGGCCGTCCAGGCGGCAGTCGTCGCAAGCCCCGTCGATGAACCCAGGAAGACGAACGCGCGACCTTCATCCAGCTCGCCGTTGTCGAACAAGTACGCACCGACGATCACGTCGCCGTAGCCGTCGCCATTGACGTCACCGGCCGTTGCAGCGTGTTGGCCGAGACGGGCGCTCGCCTGATCGCTCTCGGCGGTCCAGTCCGCGTTTCCCGGCGTGCCACTCGTACCGAGCCCAGTCGCCGAGCCGAGGTACACGAACACGCGGCCTTCGTCGGTCTCTCCGTCGTCGTAGTAGGGTGCGCCGAGGATCACGTCGCCGAATCCGTCGCCATTTACGTCGCCAGCCGACTTGGCGCGGAGGCCGATCTGCGCGAATGCCTGGTTGCTCTCGGCCGTCCACGCCGCGCTCGTCGCGAGGCCGCCGGCTGAACCCAGGTAGACGTACGCGCGACCCTCGAACGCTTCGCCATTGGAGTAGTTCGGCACTCCGACGAGCACGTCGTCGTAGCCGTCCCCGTTCACGTCGCCCGCCGTCGAGACCTCGTATCCGAACGCGGCCGCGGATTGGTTGCCCTCGGCCACCCAGGCTGCGCTCGTCGCCAGCCCCGAGCTCGATCCCAGATATAGGTATGCTCGGCCTTCTTCCGGCTGATCGTTGTCGAAGCCGTACGCGCCGATGATCACGTCACTGTAGCCGTCGCCGTTCACGTCACCGGCCGTGCTGAGCCGAGTGCCGAAGAGCGCGTCGGCTTGATTGCTCTCGGCCGTCCAAGCTGCGCTCTGTGCCAATCCAAGCGACGAGCCCATGAAGACGTACGCGCGACCCTCATCCGTCTCGCCGTTGTCGTAGCCATTCGCGCCGACGAT
>JANOFY010000022.1:0-6111 GCA_031413895.1 Planctomycetota bacterium
CTGTCAATCGACCCTTGAACGCCGGTCGGCCGTCGATCACGAGCACCGGGATCGAGCGGCCGTGCGCTTGCTCCAGGCCCGGATCGCTCTCGATGTCGACCTCGACGAGTCTGAATCGCCCATCCAAGCCCGCGCGGGTGATCTCGGACTTCATTTCGTCGCACAGAGGGCAGTCCGGGCGCGAATACAGGGTGAGCTCGACAGTCTGCGATTCGTCCGGCCGACTCTTGCGACGCCAACGACCCAACCAACGTCGCAGCCAAAGCATTGAACTCAGCGTATAATTCTCGGCCGGGCGTGTCTGTGCGCCAGTCGATCCGTCTGCTCGTCGCTCGTGTGGATCGAGGCCTATTTCACGCGGCGAATTGGAGATCGGCCGTGCTTTGGGTCGTTTTGTCGTTGCTCGCGATCTACGGATTCGTGTGCCTTGCAATCCTGCTCTTGCAAGAGAGGCTGATTTTCTATCCCGGCCGAGCGCCCGAATTGACGCCCGCATCGAGTGGTCTCGAGTACCGAGACTTGTCGATCGTCACTCGCGACAATACTTCGATTCACGCCTGGTTCGTTCCTGCGCAAGGGCGCTCAGTCTCCGCGCCGCTGGGCGCCGTGCTGATGTGCCACGGCAACGCCGGAAACATCGAGTCACGACTACTCGCAACCAAGTTCTTCGCGCGCGCCGGCTTCGGCGTGCTGCTGTTCGACTACCGCGGCTACGGGAAGAGCGCAGGTCGCCCCAGTGAAGAAGGAACGTACCTCGACGCGGAAGCAGCCCACGAGCACTTGATCCACGTCGAGGGATTTTCGGCGGAACGGATCCTCGTCCACGGCGAATCGCTCGGCGGCGCAGTCGCAATCGAGCTCGCTCGCCGTCGCCCGATCGCCGGACTCGTCCTGGAGAACACGTTCACTTCGCTGCCGGATATCGGCGCCAAGCTCTACCCGTGGGTACCGGTGCGCTGGCTCGCGCGACTGCAATTCGATTCGGCGGCCAAGATCGGTTTGCTCACGGGGCCCGTGCTCGTCGTCCACACCCGACAGGACGAAGTCGTGCCGTTCGAGCACGGGCGCGCGCTGTACGAAGCGGCGCGCGGGCCCAAGCGTTTCCTCGCGACCGACGGTCCGCACAACGGCGGCGGGTTCTTGCGTCGCAAGGAGTGGCGCGACGAGGTCGTCGGGTTCGCAGCGACCGCGTTCGGCCAATAGCCGCGTTTGTTGAGCCGAGAGCGCGCGCCTATGCTGCGCGCCCGTGTCTGATCCTGCGCCGATCGCCGTGCGGCTCGTCGCCGTCGAGCAGCGTTATCCGCTCCTCTTCGGCCTGCGCCACAAACTCGTGCTGGCCCAGATCGATCTCGAGATTCCGCGCGGCCGCACGCTGGGTCTGGCGGGACCGAACGGTTCGGGCAAGAGCACCCTGCTGCGCATCTTGGCGGGCGTCGATCGCGCGAGCGCGGGAACCGTGGAGGTGCTCGGTGGATCGCCCGCACAAGCGCAGATCCGTCGCCGCGTGGGCTACCTCTCCGAGGACTCGCCGTATCCGCTGGAACTCTCGGCGCGACTCTGTCTCGAGCTCCTCGGCTCGTTGCAGGGCGTGCGCGGCGCCGAGCTCCGAGCGGAGACCGAGCGCCTATTGACGCTCGTGGGACTCCAGCGCGAAGCGCGCACGCGTCTGGGCCGTTACTCGCGCGGCATGCTGCGACGCTTCGGGCTGGCGCAGGCGTGGATTCACCGGCCGGATCTCGTGCTGCTCGACGAACCCACGGCGGGTCTCGATGCGCAGGGATTCGAGGTGCTCGAGACGTTGCTCGCGGAAGCGCGTGCGCGCGCGGCCACGGTCGTGCTCTCGTCGCACATCGTCGCGGACATCCTGGATCGTTGCGACGACTTGGTGGTGCTCCTCGATGGCCGCGTCGCGGAGCGCGGCCCGCCGCGCGACGTGCTACGAGACCGAACCTTGCTCGACTTGTACCGCGGCGCGAGCCGGCGATGAGAGCTTCGTCAGCGAGCACGCCGCGTTTTTCCGTGCGCCTATCCGAACTTGCGCTGAGACGCACGCTCGCGCCCGGCGCATTGCTGTGGACGGCCGTGCTGGCCGTGATCCTCGCAACGAACGATTGGAGCACGGACGTGATCGCGCTGGACGCGGGCGACGATTCGGCCGTCGCGGCTGTGAGCGGCGGACTCGCCCGACAGGGGCTGTGGTCGGGCTTCTGTCTCGCGCTGATGCCGATGGTCGTGATCCGCGCGGCCGCCGTGGTCGGACGATGGCGATCGAAGGGCGAGGTCGATTGGCTCGGCAGCCGCGCAGCGGGCCGCCTGACGATCGCCACCTCGACCACGTGTGGTGTGGTTCTCGGCGCGTGGATTCTCGTGCTCGCGTGGTGGGTGCTCGTCGCCGCTTGCGCGCCGCGTGTCGACGGGAGCTTCCAGCTCGCTGGTTCGATTCCGGCTCCTGGCGCCATGTGGGTGGACGGTGCGCACGTGCGCACGTGGTCTGTTGAGCTGCCCCCGAGCGCACGCGAGCTGTCATTGGCCGCACCCGAGCTGCCATCGGCCGCGCGCCTCGGCAGAGCGCGCGTGCGGATCGAGCTGGGCCTTGGCGCCGGTGCCGGTCCGGCGACGGAGGTCGTGCTGCGTGCGCGCAGCCACGGCGAGGTCACCACGGCACGAACGCATATCGGCACACGCGGCACGATCGAGGTCGCGTTGCCGGCTGGCGCCGACGCCGTCGAGCTCGAGCTCTCCGTTTCCGATCCCGACGCGCGCGTACTCGTGCTCTCGGATGCGGCGCAAGTGTGGATTCCCGTAGCGAGCGCGGGTGCCGCGGATCGCGCGATCGTCCTGCGCTTGTGCGTCGCTTCGTGTGCATGGATCGCGCTCGCGTTCGGTTTCGGCGCGTGGATCAGCGCAGCGAGTGCGGCGCTGTGCGTGTTCGCGCTGTGGATCGCCGCGTGGCTCGCCGACGCTCCGTGTCCGTGGATCCCGGGCATCGACTTGCCCGAAGCGCTCGCGATCGCGGCGCAAGGGCGCGTTCCGCCGGAGCTCGATCCGCGTGCCTACGTGGGCGCGATCGTCGCGCTGGCGTCCGGACTCGCACTCGCCGCCTCAGGTCTGGCACGCTGGAGACGCGCGACGTGAGCGCGCGCACTCGCATCGCGTACGTCGCCGCGTGGGCGGCTGTGATCGCCCTCTTCGTCTGGTCGTCGCGCGCGCTCGCAGAGCGACAGAGCGGTCCGCGAGGCTCGCTCGCGGAGCGCCTGCTCGGCCCCATCGCGCGCTTTGCCGCGGACATCCAGTGGGTGCGCTCCGACAGCGCGCTGCGGCACGGCCAGGCCGCGCTCGCGTATGCGCGCGCCGAGTCCGCATTACGTCTCGCGCCGAGCGACTCCGGCGGATGGATCTTCTTGGCGCACCACTTTCTTTACGAACGTGCGTCGCTCCTGCGCGAGCCGGATCCGTCGGTGCGCCGACAGTGGATCCGCGCAGGACTCGACCTCCTGGCTCGCGGAGAGGAGCGCGTGCGCGACCCCGCCGAGATCGCCTTCTGCCGCGGCGTCGCGTGCGCCTATTTCGGTTCGCTCGACGACGCCGACCGGATCTGGCCGGCGAGCCGACGCGCGGCGTGGGAGCTCGCCGCGGAAGCCTTCGAACGCTCGTCGGAGCTCGGTCACGCACTCGGCGCGGAGGCCGGTGCATGAGCGCGCGAGCTGGCCGGGCAGTCGGATCGCTGACGCCGCATTGCGCGGAGCTCGTGTTTTCGCGATGAGCGGGCTGCGCGCCGGCGGGCGCGTGCGTTTGGCGATGGGATCGAGAGCGCGAGCCGCTACCATCTCGGGCCGTGTTCCTCCTGTCACCGGACATCTCCGAGTTTCTCGAAGGCTTCTTCGGCCGCTTTCACTACCTCGCACCGTTCACGTTCCTGATGCTGTGCGGCGTCGGATTGCCGCTGCCCGAGGAAGTGGCGTTGATCGGCTCGGGTCTCCTCCTTCACCAAGGGAAGGTCGAGTTCATCCGGATCACGCTCGTGTGCTCGAGCGCCATCCTGATCGGCGATTCGATCCCATTCGTACTCGGGCGAGCGTACGGCCTGGCCGCGCTGCGATCGCGCTGGGCTACCAAGGTCCTCCACCCGGAGCGATTCGCCACGTTGGAGCGGCGCTTCAAGTCCCACGGCAACTGGGCCGTGTTCACCTGCCGCTTCCTCCCCGGCCTGCGGATCCCCGGCTACTTCGTGGCGGGCACGCTGCGCATGAGCTACGCACGCTTCCTCCTGCTGGACGGCCTCGGGGTCCTCATCTCCGTTCCGACGTCGATCTGGCTCGGGAAGCTGTTCGGCGCGTCGGTCGAGGAGCTGCGCCACAAGATGCACAACCTGCACCTGTGGCTCGCGTTCGGAGTCGTTTCGCTCCTCATCACCATGTACGTGCGCGCGCGCATGCGCAAACGCGATCGGAACCCGCCGGCGCCGCCCGCCGGCGATCCGCTGTGAGCGCGGGGACTGCGCTGCCGCGAGCGTGGAACCGCACCGCGCCCCGATGAACCTGCCCCAACTCGCTCGATCCGAGGCTAGAATCCAGACCTGCGCCAAAGGCGAGCGCAACGACCGACCGAGTTCGATCGTCGCGCCGGAGCGGCGCGATGATCTGATTTAGGAGACCACTCATCGATCCCAAGAAACTGGCGGCCGCCGCCGCCCTGCTGGCGGACCGCAAGAAGGGTGTCGACATCCGCGTCTACGACGTCGCGGATCACATCAAGGTCGCGGACTACTTCGTGCTCGTATCGGGCCTCTCGCGACCGCACGTCCGGGCGATCTACGACGAGATCCACACTGGGCTGAAGGTCTTGGGCGAGCGCCATGCGCGGGCCGAAGGCGCGGATCTCGGCTGGTGGGTGCTGCTCGACTACATGGACGTCGTCGTGCACGTCCTGCAACCCGAAGCGCGCGCGTACTACGAGCTCGACGGCTTGTACGCCGAATGCCCGCTCCTCGACTACGCGAAAGTTCCGCTCCCGGAACTCGCCCCCGCTCCGGCCGCGCGCGCCGCGGAAGCGTGACGCGGCCGGGCTTCTCTGCTCCGGCGCAAGCCTGACGCGGCTGGCGTCGCTGTTGGGGCGAAAGCCTGACGCGGCCCTGGCGTCGCCGGTGAGGCGGCGCACTTTTCTGGTGCAAGTCCACGCATCGCATCACTAGCTTAAGGCGTTGCTTCCTTCTGACATGCAGTGGCTCGAGTGGAACGACGAGGCCTTTGTCCGCGCGCGCGAACGCGGATTCCCTGTGCTGCTCTTCGTGCGGGCTTCGTGGTGCCGCTGGTGCCGCGAGCTCGAGGAAACGGTCCTCTCCGATCCGCGCGTGCGCGAACGGCTGACGGAACGGTTCGTCACGATCAAGGTCGACAAGGATCGTCGCCCCGACATCGATGCACGCTACTCGAAGGGCGGTTGGCCGACGCTCGCGTGGCTCGACGACGGTGGTGAGCTCCTCGCGACCGACACCTATCTCGAAGTCGAGCCGCTCCTCGCTCGGCTCGATCTCGTCGCGGACTACTACACGCAGAATCGCGACCTGATCCGCGCGCGCATCGCCGAGGTCGAAGCCGCGCGTCGCTCGGAAGAGCTCGGTCCGGCGAGTCGACAGCGCACGCGCGAGCCCAAGCTCTCGCTCGAGGTCGTCGAGCACGTCGCGCGCACGGTCCTCGAGAGCGCCGACCCGACGTACGGCGGTTGGGGACGCGAGCACAAGTTCCCGCAAGTCGAGGCCATCGACTTCGCGCTGATCCGCTGGTCGCAAACCGGCGACACCGCGATGCTGCAGCTCGTGCGGCGCACGCTGCGACATATGCAGGAAGGCGAGATCCACGACACGGTCGAGGGCGGCTTCTACCGGTACGCCACGCAACCCGACTGGAGCGTGCCGAACCACGAGAAGATGCTGGACTCCAATGCACAGCGACTGCACGCGTATCTCGAGGCGTGGCAGACGCTCGGCGAGGAATCCTTCAAAGAGACCGCGGAAGGAATCCTGAGCTGGATGTACGAGACGCTACTCGACAAGGAGACGCGCGCGTTCAAGGGCAGCCAGGACGCGAATCCGGCGTACGCGCACCTCACGAC
>JANOFY010000023.1:0-13774 GCA_031413895.1 Planctomycetota bacterium
TACGCCCTCGGCGCGCTGGACGGCTTGCGCGGCGAGATCACCGTCGTCGACGGTGAGGTGTGGATTTCAGAGGGTCACGCGAAGAACCCCGTGACCACGCGCGGAACCGCGACGAGCGCGAACGCGACCGTGCTGTTCGCAGCCGAGGTGCGCGAGTGGCGCGAGTTCGTCGTCGAGAAGGCCGTCGACCCATCCGAGCTCGACGCGTACATCGCGCGCCAAGCAGAGGCCGCGGGACTCGACACGACCAAGCCGTTTCCGTTCCTCGTCGAAGGCGGACTGCAGCACTTGGAGATGCACGTCATCGCCGGCGAGTGCCCGATCCGCGCGCGCATGCTCGGTCAGCCGATGATTTCGCCGGCCTACCAGATCCACGCCGATTCGACCAAGGGCCGCTTGGTCGGCCTCTACGCCGCGGATTCCTCCGGGATCCTGTGCCACATGGGTTCCAAGACCCATGTGCATGCGTTGCTCGAGCGCGACGGCGGAATGACCGGACACGCGGAGACCGTCGGCTTGGCCGCGGGTGCGGTGCTCAAGCTACCCACTGGCTAGCGAATCGACGCGCTCGCAGCCGAGCGCGCGCCCGCACTAACCCTTCAGCTCCTCGAGCATCCCGTTCAGATCGTCGGCGTGCTCTTCTTCCATCGCGAGGATGCCTTCGAGCATGCGCTTCGTCGTCGTGTCCTTGTAGCCGATGTAGTCGATCATCTCTCGGTAGCTGTCGATCGCGATCCGCTCGGCGATCTAGTCTTCCTTGATCATGTCGTGCTAGCCGTTGCCCTCGACGTACTCGGCGTGGCTGCGCGTCAGCAATCCCGAGGGATTGAAGTCTGGTTCGCCGTTGAGCTGCACGATGCGCGCCGCGATCTGGTCGGCGTGCTGCTGTTCCTCGTTCGCGTGCACGAGGAACTCGGCGGCCACCGCTTCGGCGTTGATGCCGGCCGCCATGAAGTGGTGGCGCCGGTAGCGCAGCACGCACACGATCTCCGTTGCGAGCGCGTCGTTGAGCAGCTTGACGACGGTCGCGCGGTCCGCGCGGTAGCTCTCCGTGATCGCGCCTTGCTCGATGTGCTTGCGCGCGCGAGCGCGGAGCGTCTTGACGTCGGTGAGGAACGGCTTGTCTTTGCTCATCGTCGGCTCCCTGGCAGGTTCTCTCTTGCTCGCAACCATCCTGGCGTGCGCGCGCTCCGCCGTCACGCTTTCCCTGGACAAGACGTGCGGCGATCACCGCCCGGTTCGATACCTTGCGCGCCCGGATGATTGCTCGCAGAGCAGCCGAGCTTTCGCTCGCGATGGGATTTTTCGCGGGCTGCGTCGCTCCGAATCCGTCGGCGCCGATGTCGCCGATGTCATCTGCGACACCGATCGAGGTGGAGCTTTCGCCGCTCCAGACGACGGGTTACGAGCTGCAGTCGACGCACGCGCGCAGCCAGTTGACGTTCGAGCCGCCGCACTACCCGCGCTGGGCGGTCGGCCAACCGCTGCTGCAAGGATACTTCGGCGCGTCGCTCCTCGATCGCGTGACGGTCACGCAGGACGGCAACGTCGAGGTCGACGGCGACGATGGCAGCCTCGACCAGCTGCCGGTGATCGGCGGCGGCGCGCAGTGGAAGCTCGCGGGCGAGCGCATGACGCTCGGTCTCGAAGGCATGTTCGCGTTCAGCGGCCGCGCCAACGCGGAGGCATTCGCGTTCGGCGGCAGCGGAGCGGTCATCGCGATCGACGTGGACTTGCTTCTCTTCGACATCTACGGCGGACCGTTTGTCAGCCTCGACCTCGGCGACAACACGCGCATCTATGGAGCGGGCGGTCCGGTGATGCAGTTCGCGGAATGGGACCAGTCGTTCGAGGAGGATCTGCAGAGCGGCGACGGTTTCGGAACGGGGCTCTACGCGCGCACCGGCATCGAGTTCATGCTCCCCTCCGGCGACCTCATCGGCTTCGGAGTGCGCTGGTCGGAGACGACCGTCGATCTCGGCGGCGGGCTCGGCGACCTCGAGATGGAGGGCGTGCAGTTCCTGTTCACGGTGTCGCGCTGGGAATGACGCTTGGAGGCGAAATCGCCACGCACATCGGAACTTCTGTGCTGGAATCTACGTCCTGCGAACGGTCCCGCTACCTACGGAGTTCGACTCATGACCCTTCGGTCCGGATTCACCGCGTCGCTCGCCGCACTCGCGCTGACGAGCATCACCCGCGCCCAGCTGCCCCCCGTCCCCGTTCCCGCGGAGAACCCGATCACGCCCGCGAAGGCGGTGCTCGGCAAGATCTTGTTCTGGGACGAGCAGCTTTCGTCGGACAACACGGTCACGTGCGGGACGTGCCACATCCCCGCTTCGGGCGGCAGCGATCCGCGCATCGGGCCGGCGACGCGCCATCCTGGACTCGACGGGCAGTTCAACACGCCGGACGACACGTTCGGATCTCTCGGCGTCGTGCGCTCGGACGCCGTCGAGGACTTCACGCCAGACGCGCTGTTCGATCTCGCAGTGCAGGTCACTCCACGCACGGCACAGACTGCGCTCGGCGTCGCGTTCTTCGAGGAGCTCTTCTGGGATGGCCGCGCGCCAGGTGCGTTCGTCGACCCGGAGTCCGCGTCCGTGGTGATCGCACGAGGCGGCGCGCTCGAGAGTCAGTCGCTCGCTCCCATCGTGTCCGAGGTCGAGATGGGTCACGAGTCGCGCACGTTCGCGGAGGTCGTGTCCAAGCTGGCCGACGTCGAGCCGCTGCGGCTGGCACAGAACCTGACGCCCGACATCGTCAGCGCGCTGGCCGTGAACCCGACCTATCCGGAGCTGTTCGAAGCCGCGTTCGGTGATCCGAGCATCACCGCGGTGCGCATCGCGTTCGCGATCGCGACGTACGAGCGCACGCTCGTGCCTGATCAGACGCCGTGGGACGCGTTCAACTTGGGGAACCCGAACGCGCTCACGCCGTTCCAGGTGCAGGGACTCCTGCTCTTCAACGGACAGGGCCAGTGCTCGGGCTGTCACATTCCGCCGGTCTTTTCCGACGGCACGTTCCGCAACATCGGGCTGCGGCCGATCGCGGAGGACGCCGGCCGGCAGAACGTCACCGGCGATCCCGCCGACCGCGGCAAGTTCAAGGTGCCGACCCTGCGCAACGCGGGACTGCGCGAGCGACTGTTCCATCCCGGCGGTCTGACCGATCTGAACCTGGTGCTCAACTTCTACAACGGCGGCGGCAACTTCGCGGACAACCAGGATCCGCTGATCGCGCCGCTGGGTTTGAACCAGCAGCAACGCAATCAGATCGTCGCCTTCATCGCGGGCGGATTGACCGACGCGCGCGTCGCGAACGAGCTGCCGCCGTTCGACAGGCCGCAGCTCCACTCGGAGAACGCGGTGCCGAATCCCGCGCTGATCGGGTCGAGCGTCGCCGGCTCGGGAGGCTTCACGCCGGCGATGATCGCGCTCTCGCCTCCGGCCGCGGGCGTCGCGGGACTCAAGATCGGCATCGCGGCAGGTCTCGGCGGCGCGAGCGCGCGACTCGTGATCTCGCTTCCGACTGCTCCGGGATCGAGCGGCGGAGCCCACACACCCGTGCGACCGGTCCTTAAATCGGCGCGCATGATCCTGAACGGCTCGGGACCGGGCGCCGGATATCAGACGTATCACCTCACGCTGCCGTCGTCGCTCGAAGGTTCGGGTCGCGTCATCCGAGCGCAGTGGCTGGTCAACGACCCCGCGGCGCCTGGCGGTATCGCGAAGTCGCAGATCGCCGAGATGACGGTCTTCTGAGCGACGGCGCACGACACGCCGACCAAGCGCATTCCGGCACGCTATCCTGTGCCGCGTGGACTCCCGCGAATTCCTGCGACGTGCCGACGAGTGCCTGGAGCGCGTCGCGCGCTGGCTCGAACCGTTCGATCCCGACGAGCTCGACTACGCGACGAGCGACGGCGTCATCACGCTCGAGTTCGCGGACAAGCGGCGGTACGTGCTGAATCGACAGACGGCGACTGACCAGATGTGGTTCGCGGCGGGCGCGCGCGCATGGCACTACGACTGGGACGCAGAGAAGCAGACCTGGGTCGACGACCGCGACGGTCACGATCTGTATGCACGCGTCGCGGAGGTCGTCTCCGAGAAGCTCGGTCGCGCCGTCGCGCTCTGACCATCGAGGCTCGCGCGTGCGTGACTTTCCGTACACACGAATCGCAATCCGCTGTTCATTCGCGCGAGAGCCGTCCGTTCCTAGCACAGCACCGCTAGAATCAGCTTTCCCCCCCATGATCACGAGACGATTCCCGGCGTCAGCGCGGGCCTGTCCCCACCTTGCGTTCCTCATCGGCCCGACGCTCGCGCTGTCCAGCTGCGGTGCGGGGACCGCAGCCGCGGTCGCCGGGGGCGGTGACAGCGGCGGCGACGCCAACGGCGCGCCATCGATCTCCGCGTTCAGCGTGACGCACGCGAACGATCCGCAAGAGTGCCGCGTGCAGTTCACACTGCGCGATCCGGAAGGCGATCCGGCGAACGTCGAACTCCTCTACGAAGTGCCCGGCGCGCCGCCGCAGCGCATTTCGCAGATCGCGCCGGTAGCCGACGCCGCAGTTCCGCCGTCGAATCCGGCGGCGCTCGATTCGTCCGCGAGCGGAGTGTCCTACGCCTTCCAATGGCACTTCTCGTCCGAATCGCTCCTCCCGCGGGACGGCGCGTTCGTCGGCGGCACGCGCGTGGTCGCGCGTCTGCAGGCCACGAACGAGCTCGTGCCCGGCGCGAACGTGCACGCTGGGATCGGCAACGATCCGCCGCAGGTCACCGCCGCCGACGCGCCGAAAGAGGTCGAAGTCGTCGGCATCGCCGCCGTTCCGTTCACGGTCGCGGACTCGACCGACGACGCGGTGTCGATCCGCGCCGAGTTCGACGTCGTCGGTGACGAGCCTGACGCAGGTTGGCAGATCGCGCGACCCGCCGGGATCAGCGCGGCTGAACGCACTCCCGAGTTCGCTTTCAACGCCGTCGTGGCGCCGGCGGACGGCGAAGACCTCGTGTTCTTTTGGAACACGAACTTCGATCTCGCGGATCTGGAACGCGACGTCGTGGTGCGCTTCGTCGCAGCCGACGAAATCGTCTCCGGACGATCGATGGCGACGCCGCAGTTCCACGTCGACAACAACGAGGAGCCTGTCGTGACGGTCAGCGAGGGACTCCTCGTGCTCACCCCCGATGAGCGCGCCGGGATCCCGATTCTGTACACGGTGCGTGACGAAGAATCCGACGACGTCGACGTCGTCTTCCAGTGGAAGCGACCGGACGAGAGTTATCCCGCATTGCCCGATTCACCCGCCGCGATCGCGGACGCGTTCGCGGATCCTCTCCAGCGAGAAGCGCTGCACTTGTGCAGCGAGTACGCGACGTGGGCCGCAGGACGGGCCGTGAGCGTCGCGTCGGATTCGATCCGCGCGCTCGTTCCGAACGCATCCCTGCTTGCGGTGAACGGCCTCGAGGGCCGGGAAATCGAATTCCTCCGCTCGTCGCGCGCGCCGACCCAGGTCGGCTCGGCGCCGCTGGATCATCCGGCCGCAGCGTTGGCAGCCCGCGAGGGTACCGACGCGCTCGTGCTCGACCGAGCCGGGGCCGGCGCGTGGCGACTGCGACAGATCGACCTGGCCACGGGAGCCGTGACGCGCGTGATCGTTCCGACGGCGCCCGGCGAACCGAGCGCGATGGCGTTCGAGCGACATGGGAAGAGCGTGCTCGTCGCGTCCGACACGTCGGGATCGTGGAAGCTCCAGCGTGTTCCGCTCGATGAGGGCTCGATCGAGTTACTCGCGGCATTCGACGGCTCCTCCGAAGCGGGCGTCGTGCGCGGCGTGGCGAGCGTGGGGCTCGACACGGCGCTCGTTACCGTTGGGAGCTCGCTCATCCGCGTTGACTTCGCGTCGGGCCAGCGCGTTCGACTGACCACGCTCTTCGATGATCTCGCGACGCCGTGGGGCATTGCAGCGGATCCGTTCGATCCACACCGTTTCTTCGTGGCCGAGCGCGACTCGAGCTCCCCGGAGGGAACGGGTCGGATCCTGTCCTTCCGAATCGACACCTTGGAGCGCGTCCCGATCGTCGAGCATCCCGTGCGGCTCTACGATGACGTGCTCGCACGTCCGTTCAGCCGCCCGGAGGCACTGGCCGTCGATCGATCGGGCTGCCGACTCTTGGCGGTCTCACAGAGCGAGCCGCGCGAAGGCACGTGGCAGGTCGCTTCGATGGACCTGCGACCTCGATCCGAGTCGCGCGCGGAATTCATCGCCACGGATCTCAGCGAGCCGCCGAGCGGCGTCGGCGTCGGCGACGACGGGCTCGTGTTGCTCACGCGCAGGGCGGCGTCGGACCTGTGCGTCGGTGGAGGCGTCCAGCAGCGGCGCACGATCGACGCATTCGACGCCGAGGCCCAGGAGCTTCACGTCTCAGTGCCGTACTCGCCGCCGTTGACCCCGGGCCAATCGTTCCGCGTGCGAGCTCCACGACGCGCGCACGGTTCTTCGCCGGCGGGCACACGCAGCACATTCGTCTGGGACAGCAGCGACGTGCGAACCGGCGGCGCCGTGCAATTCCGCGCCGTTCCGATGGATGCGGAGGTGGGCGTCGACGCCGCAACGGAAATCGCCAAACAGATCCGATCGCCGTTCGACTCCGAGCCTGTGTCGATCCCTTTGCCGGCCGACCTCGCCGATCCCTCCCTGATGACCGCCGCGGACCTCGATCGCGACGGCGACGTCGACATCGTCGTCGCGAACCCAGAGCACCTCCTCGTCTACCTCCAGACGAGCGCGGGCGAGTTCGCTACGTCGCCCATCGTGCTCGGGGACGAAACGATGACGTCGGGTCCGATCTCGATCGCGACCGCGGACATGGACGGCGACGGAGATCTGGATCTCGTTTCCGCGAACGTCAACAGCCAAACGCTCACGACCTTCTTCCAGACGCGGCCGGGTGAGTTCGCGGCGATTCCTCTGACGCTACGCGCGAATGAGCTTCCGTGGTCCGTCGTTGCAGCGGACGTCGACCGCGACGGGCGGAACGATCTGGTTTCACTGGGAGCGATTCCTCCGTCGCTCGACGTGTTCCTCCAGACGCGGCCCGGCCACTTCGAGGTGGGATCCATCGCGCTGTCCGACGCGATGGGCTTTCCGACGCACCTGCTCGCGTCTGACCTCGACGGCGACGGCGATGTCGACGTCGCCGTCGCGAACCTGTCGTTTGGATCGAACAACTCGTTGAACATCCATTTCCAGACGAACCCGGGACAATTCGACGCCACGCCCCTATCGCTCGGATTCGGCATCCTCGGACAACCTTCGGGGCTCGCCGCCGCCGACCTCGACCAAGATGGCGACGTCGACATCGTCTTCGCGACGTCGAACGGGCCGAGCCTGTTCTTCCAGACGGCGCCGGGTGTATTCGACGAGCTGCCGCAAACGATCGTCGCGGACACTCCGATCTCGTCGGGACCGGTCGTCGTTGGCGACTGGGATCTCGACGGAGATGCGGACTTGGCGTGCGGCTCGGGGTTCGGCAAGCCGGTCGTCGTCTTCTTTCAAACGACGCCGGGAGAGTTCGACGAAAAGCCGCTTCTGTTCGGCCCCGAGCCCGTGACCGCCCCGACGAGTGGGCTGATCGCGGCGGACTTCGATGGCGACGGACGACCCGACTTCGCGTACGCGGACGGAAGTCTCGATCTCTTGCGCGTCTTCTTCAGCGCGAAACGCGGCGGATTCGAATCGACGCCTCTCACGCTCCAGTTCCCGGCGACGGTGCCCGAACCGAATTTCGTTGCGGCAGCCGACGCGGACGGCGACGGGGACATCGATCTCCTGACGAACGGATTGATCGCGTGCTCTCAGACGAGCCCGGGCGCGTTCGCTACGCCGCCGCATCCCATTCAGCAATTGGGACTGATTGCCGGCGCAATCACGCCTGCAGACATGGATGGGGACAACGATCTGGATTTTGTTTGCACGCAGGTGTTCTTCGCGAGTTTACCGGTCGTCGTGGGATACCAAACGACACCGGGAGTGATCGGATCCTTCGTCGCCCTCGGAGATCCGGAGCACTTCATTCCCGCGGTTTGCGTGGGTGACCTCGACGGAGACCGGGATTTCGACATCGCCCATGCGGACCACACCGCGGATGCGTTGATCGTCCATTTCCAAACCGCCGCTGGGACATTCGCCGAGCCCCCGCTCGTCGTCGGCAACGTGAGCGTGACGAACCAAGTCGGCGACGTCCTCTGCGCGGACCTGGACGGAGACGGTGACCTCGATCTCGCGTCGGCTGGATTCAACGCCGCGATCGACGGACGCGTGGCGATCTTCTTCCAAACGAGCGCGGGTGAATTCGGCGCGCAGCCATTCTCACTCGTCGCCGACAGCACCCTCGCTTTTTGGGAGCCGCAGGGACTCCTCGCCACGGACGTCGATGGCGACTGCGATTTCGACCTCGTCGTGACGAACGGATTCAGCCGCAGCTTCTCGATCTTCTCTCAGACGAGCCCGGGCGTATTCGCTCGCACCGCCACGATCGGCGACACGGCGTTCGCGACTTTCAGCCTGT
The DNA here is from genome assembly GCA_031413895.1 of Planctomycetota bacterium. Lineage (GTDB taxonomy): Bacteria > Planctomycetota > UBA1135 > UBA1135 > JANLUN01. The sequence goes on from JANOFY010000023.1 coordinate 8,577, forward strand.
CCCGAGTCGTCGCCGACGACTTCGACGGCGATGGGGATGTGGATCTCGCCGTGGCGAATCCGAGCGACGATGTCATCGCGATCCACGAGCAGCTGAGCCCGGGCGAGTTCGATCGCACGCCGCGCCTGCTCGGCGCACCCGGTATGACGCACGGGCCAGGGTCGCTCACTGCGGCGGACGTCGACGGCGACGGCGACGTGGATCTCGTTTCGGCGAACACCGACGCCAGAGCGCTCACGGTGTTCTGGAACAATCACTGAGCCGACCTGTCGGGCGCTCAGTCTTTCTTCTTTTTGCCGCCCAGTCCCTTGAGCAGATCCTGGAGTCCGCCCTTGGCGGCGTTCTCGACGACGCGCTTCATGAAGTCGTCGCCGATCGACACCTTGGGACTCTTCCACGTGCCGCGGATCTCGATCGGCACCGGCAGGTTCGGGTCCAAGTATTGGCGCGCGCCTTCGACCGCCGCACTGACCTTCTTGCCCAGCGCCGAGAGCGGGATCGCGGTCGACATGCGGAACGACTTGTCGATCAAACTAAATGTGCCCGAGAACGAGCACGTCTGACTGCCGATCACGATCGGGAAGTTGTCGTACGTCGCGATCCCTTTCCGGATCGGGATGACGAGCGCGGGCAGCTTGACCGTCTTCGCGCCCGCGACGGAGCCGATCAGCGACTCGAGCGCCGGCATCAGTCGGTACGTGACCTCGCCCAAGTTCAGGTTCACGGTCGCGTCGAGCTTCGACAAGTCGCCACCCATCGGAAAGCTCAGATCGTCGATCGTCAGCACGACCGGCTCGGCGCCTTCGGGCTTCGACACGTTGAACATCACCGGCACGAGGCTTCCGACGATGCGCTCGGACGCGAGCGGCGTCAGACCGAAGCGCGCGACGCCGCGATCGGTGCGCGACATCGAGAGCGTCTTGTCCTTCATCTGACCCGACGCGTGCAACGAAGCTTGCGGCGACGTCAAATCGACGACGAACGTGCCCTGCTCGAGGCTGAGCGCGTCCGTCTTGGCCTTCAGCTCGAGCTTCTGACCGAGCGTGTCGACGAGCAGGCCGTCCTGACGCGCGAGCAAATCGACGAGCGCCGTCGGAACGCCGCTCGCCCGCAGATCGAGCGCGACGCGGATGCGCTCGAGCCCGGCGGGCTGACTGGGCTCACCCGGCTCGGCGAGCTTCGCGAGCGAATCGAGCGCGCGCACGTTGAGGTCGATGCTGCCTGGTTCGACGTCGTCGATCTTCGACGCGACGCCCGCGGAAGGCGGCGCACCCGGCGCGAGCTCGGCCCACACGCGCGTGTCGCGCAGCACGATCGGCCGGCCGGCGGCGTCGGTCGCGGCGTCGGAATACGTGAGCGCAGGCAGTCCGGCTTCGAACTTCAAGCCGAGGTCCGCGAGGAATGCGAGCGCCGCGTTCGGTGCAGCCGCCGCTGATTCGCCGTCGGACGGACTCGTCGGTGCTTGCGCCGATTCCGCGGCGTTCGCATCCGCGTCGCTGAGTCGCGCGGAAGCGTCGCGCACGGCGACCGCCCCTACGGAAGTCGACGCGAACGCGAACTTCGTGTTCCGAATCTTCGCCGTGAGCGGTCCGGCATCCTGCGGCAGCGCGAGTCGTGTCCCCGCCGGAAGCATTGGCGTGATCTGCGACTCGACGTAACCGGCCGGCACGTTCAGGGCGAGATCGAGCCCGTCGTCGCCGCTGCAGACGAACGCGCCGGACTGAATGCGACCGGCGATCGACAACGACGTCGACGGAGTCTGGACTTTGGCGCGCAGCGAGCCGCGGTCGAGAGCGATGTCGTCGGCGGTGATCTCGACATCGATCGGCGAGCCGAGCAGCGACGTCAACATCGGCTGCGGGCCGGCGAAGAGCTCGAGCATGTCCGTCGGAAGATCGTCGAGCACGATGCGTGCGTCGATCCGCGGCAGGCCCGTATCGGTGGCGCGAAGGATCGACCACGGATCGGCGAGCGTGCACGTTGCTTCGAGCTTGCCCGCCGTGGCGGCGTCGACGCTCCCCGCGAGCCGCACGTCGAGCGGTGCCTGCGGCGCGACCTTGGCCGACAGCGCGACGTTCGACAACCCGAGGGTCTGCTTGGCGGCGCGCAGTCCCTCGTTCGACCATGCGAAGCTCGGGATCGCCAGCGTCACCTCGGCGCCGAGTCCCGCGAGCAGTGCGTCGGGGCTCGGCGCGGCGTGAGCCGCACCGAACTCGGGGATCGCGAGCGAGATGTTCCGGACGGTGAGCTCGACCGGCTCGCTGAACAGCGCACCGGTGAATTGCGTCCCTGCTGGAAGTCGCGGCGCGATCTCGCGCTCCCAATCGGCTCGGCCGATTTGCGCGCGCACGCGCAGACCCTCGTCGCCGACGGCCTGGAACACGCCGCCTGCGAGCGTCCCGGCAAAGCCCGCGGCGATCTTCGGCGTCTCGACGCGCAACTCGATGTGACCGGCCGACAGGTTGGCGTTCTTGACGTCGAGCCCGGTCGAGATCTGCGAACCGAGCCAAGTGACGAGCGCGCCGTTCGCACCGGCGAGCCCGTCGACGAGCGCCGTGGGCAATCGATCGACGCGCAGCGCGACGTCGAGCGGCTGCAGCTGCTGCACGTTGTCCATCCGCGCCAGCGCCCACGCATCGGGAACGCGCACGTCGAGGTTGAGCTCGCCCTTCGATCCCGTGTCGAGCGTCGAGCGCAGCGTCAGAGCGAGCGCGCTCGTCTCTGCCAGGTGGGCCGTGATCGTCGCACCCGCGAACTCGGCCGACGCACCTTTGGCGCGCAGCGCCTCGTCCGACCAGCGCAGTGCCGGCAGCGTGCACGTCAGTGCGAGCGCGGTGCGCCCGGCATACGCGGCCAGCGGATCGCTGGGCGTCGTGCTCTGCGCGTCCACAGGGATCGCGAGATCCGACACGCGCAGATCGAGCGCGCCTTCGCCGACGGTCAACTGATGTCCGGGCGGCAAGTGGCTGGCGAGCGCTTGCTCGACCCAGCGCGCGGGCGGGCTCGCGCGCAGTCGCACGCCTTCGTCCGCGCCACTCCTGAACACCCGGTGCTCGAGTCGACCCGCGACGTCGAGTTCGAGACGCTGCGCGCGCACGGTGAGCTTCACGTTGCCGCTGTCCAGTGACGCGCCCGTCGCAGAGAGCTCCGCGTCGATCGTCGGGCCGATCGCATCCGCGATCCGCAGATCGCCAGGCACGAACGCCTGGATCCACGCCATGGAGAGCGCGTCGATTCGCACGTCGATCTCCGACGGCGAGAGATGTCCGTCGGACACGAGCGTCCACGGATCGGGGATGCGCGCGTTCACGGCGAGCTGGCTCGCACTCGGCGATCGCGGATCTCCCGACAGATCGCAGTCGAGCGCGACGACGAGCGGTGCACCCGGCGCGACGGAGGCCGTCAACTTCCCGTCGACGCCGACCGACGTCCCCGCCGCGCGCATCACTTCGTCCTCGACACGCACCGCCGGCAAATCGAGCGCGAAGTCGCACCGGAGTCGCTCGAGCGCAGCGCGAACTTGCCCGCGGTCCGCCAGCGATCCGGCCGGGATCGGCAGCACGAGGTTCTCGATCCGCAAGTTGCACCCTTCGTTCTCACCGCCCCCGGCGACGATCCGCATTCCGGGCGGCAGCAGGGGTGCGAGACGGCGCATCAAGACGGCGTGAGGCGACGCGATGCGCGCCACCAAGGCCGGCTCGCCCGCCGAGAGGAACGCGTTCTCCGCGAAGCGCCCCTTCACCTTCACGCTCGTCCGCTCCGAATCGAGCGCGAGCTCCAAGTCACCGGCGACTGGTGTCGCGCCGGTCGCACGGAACGACACGTCGAACGTCGGTCCGAAGAGCTCCTTCAAGTCGCCGTGCAGATCCGCGAGGCCGTCGACCATGGCGGTCGAAAAGCTCTCGATCTTCACGTCGGCATCGATCGATCCGACCGGCCACGCGCGATCGAGATCGATCGGCCCGCGCACCGTGGCGTCGATCGAGACCCGGCCCGGTGGATCGGACACGAGTTTGCCCGCGCCCTCGATTCGAATAGGAGCGCCCGGCTGCGCGGTCAGCGTCGCAACGAAGCCACGCACTTCGAACGGTGCCCCGAGGCGCCGCGTGTCCGCGTCCGACCACGTCAGGCGGCGCACGTCGAGCGTCACCTCGACGTCGAGGTTCGCGAGCATCTTCGACGTGCCCGACGGATCGCCGCCGGCGTCGCTGGCGTCCGCTGGCGAGGGCGCACTCGCCGGCCCGCGCATGGCGAGCGCGCGCTGCAAGTTCGTCACGCCCTGATCGTCGGCGACGAGATCCCCCTCGAGCTCGACTCGAATCGGCTTCAGCCGCCCACTCTTCCAATCGATGAGGCGCACGAGCGACGGCAGCGTGGCGGAGACCTGCACGACCGGCCGTCCTTCCGGATCGGAGAGCACCGCGCCGTCGATCGACTGCTCCTGAAACCACGCGAGCTTCACGCTCTCGAGCTCCAGCGTGCCCAGGAACACGTCGTTGAACGCGCCCTGCGCGGCCGACGGGACGAACGTCCGGCTCGCGACGGTCGGCAAGAGCAGGATGAAAACGACGATCGCGCCGATGGCGAAGGCCGTGCACCCGAGCGCGCTCTTGAACAGGAACGAGAGCGGGCCGCGGCGCTTCTTGGGCTCAGGAGGCGCTGGGCTGGGCGTCGATTGGGGGCGATCCGGGGTCATGCGAGGATCGTCGCCATTCCTCGACCCAGTTCAAGGAGCATGAACCCGTAGTCGCACGTTCGTGCGTGAGGAATGTGCGAAACCGCGATCAGGACCGCGGCTGGTGCGCACCCTGCGCCGCGTGGCTCTCGAGCTCGCGCACGTACCGCACGACGAACGCGAACAGGCGTGCCTGATCGCACGATCCGTCCTGCGCGAGCAGCTCGAACACGTGGGGCGCCGAGCTGCTCTGGATCCGCAGCGCCTCCTCGAGGTCGTGCGGGGTGCAATAGCCCTCGCGCACGGCGAGCTCGCCCAGCGGGGTGCTCGGGTTGTCATCTTGGAGTTGGAGCAGGCTCACGAGCTGCCGCATCGTGAGGTGCCCGCGCTGGCGCAGGACCTTGCCGAGCGGGGTCCACTCCGCGTAGAGCCGCTTCTTGATGACCTCAACACGCGGGTGCGGGATGACGCCGTCCGCCACGAGCTGGTCGAGCAATTCCGACATCAAGGCGGGGAACGTGTG
>JANOFY010000024.1:0-6787 GCA_031413895.1 Planctomycetota bacterium
CCTCTCCCTCTCGCCTCTCCCTCTCGCCTCTCCCTCTCGCCTCTCCCTCTCGCCTCTCCCTCTCGCCTCTCTCGTGCGCACTTCTCGTGCGCACTTCTTCCTCTTTATCCGTTTCTTGCAGCGCCCTACACACCGCGTTCACACCTCCAGCCGATGGTGTCACCGAAACTAGAAGAGAACTGCTGAAGCCAAAGGAACCGGCAGATGACCACGCAAACCCAGACCGAGACCCAGACCTACCAACAATCCCTCGAATCCCTCGCCGCCCGAATCGAGAAGCTCGAGCGCGCACTCGCGGCGAAAAACCGCGCCAACGTGATCGAGACCAACGAGCTCCGCCTGATCGACGCCCAAGGCAAAGCGAAAGCCGTCCTGTCCGTCGACGAGTGCGGCCCGTTCCTGACCTTCCCCGACAGCGAAGGCACAATCCAGACCGAAGTGCTCCCTCTCGTCGCGTGGGAAGGCCCCGCCGACCGAGTGCGCGCGTCGCTCTGGTCGCTGAAGTAGTCAGCGACGGCTGAGCCGCGCCTGCTCGCGACGGACGCTCGTCACGAGCCGGTCCCGATCCACCGGTCGCTCCTGCCCCGCGCGCTCCGCGCAGTAGCGATCGAAGAACGCATCGACATCGCGCGCCGTCCATTCCCCGGTCAAGCACGCCAAGTCATACGCCGCCCCGCGCAGTTGCGGCACAGGCCCGCCTGCCCACGCATCGAGAAAGTACACGCGCGAGTGCGGTGCTCCGCGAACGACGAGGACGTTGCGCGGAAAGAGATCGTGATGGAGGAACCGCAGGGCGTGCATGCGCGCGACTTCGTCCGCCAGCTCGTCGAGCACCTCTCTCCGCAGCGCTCCGTCACACTCCGCATCCGCCAAGAACTGCCCCAACGTCTCCGCGCCGCGCACTTCTTCCGTCAACAGGAACTGATACCAAGGTGCACCCGCGCGGCTGAGCACACCGGCACAGATCGGCCTCGGCGCCCGGAAGAGGCGCGCCCTCAGCCAAGCCAAGTTCTGTAGCTCGCTCACACGCGGCATCGGCCGAAAGAAGAGCGCGTGCTTCGCAGACCATCGCACACGCGCCCATCCGCGCAGCGGCTCGCCCTTGAAGTACGCGCGCGTGCCGAGCACCGACACGAACTCACCGACAGGCTCGCGCCGCGCCGCGCGCTCGAGCGCCAACTCCGCCGCGAGCGCGCACTCCTCCGCTCGCTCGCCGAAAAGACGCAGCTGCCCGAGCGCCGTGCGCTGGCTACGCGCCGCCAAGCGAGCCGCTCGCGCCCTGCAGATCCAGGTCGAGGATGCGCGACTGCAACGTCTTGACGCCGCGAGCGCGTTCGTCGACCGGCGCGCGTTTCACGGCCACGACGAACGCCTGCTGCGAGACGAACCGCAGCGAGTGGTGGTAGCCGACCACGTCCGCGCCCGCCGCCTGGAAGATGCGTCGCAAGTTGCGCTTCGAGATCGCGTGCCGCCCGTGCTGGCCCTCGGTGCGGCGCAGACCCACGCGCCGTCGCCAGGCGTGCAGCGATGCCGAATCCCAGAACGAGGCGATCACCATGCGGTAGCTGACGCGCACGAGCTGGTGCACGATCGCCTGCACGTCGTCCGCGTCGTGGATATGGTGAAGCAGTCGGCAGCAGATCACGACGTCGAACGAGTCGTCGCGGAAGGGGAGTCGCTCGATCGCGGCGCGGCACAATCCCGATGCGCTGCCGTGGCGCGCTTCGTCGAGCATCGCGGGCGAGACGTCGATGCCGACGTAGCGGATGCCGCGCCGTTCGAGCACGCCGCGCATTCGCCCGGTTCCACACGGCGCATCGAGGATCGGGCGCAGCGACGGCCGGACGCTGTGACGGTCGAGGATGCGCTCGACGAGGAGCGGGTCGCGGAGCGCCGCGCGGGAGCTCTTCCAGCGCTGACTCGCGTAGCGCACGCCGGCACCGACGTCCTGCCACTTGTGCCGGACGGCGTCGATCGGCGTGTCCTCCGAGTGCGCGCGCATGCCGGGAGTATAGGTAGGCGGCGGGGTCGTTGCGCCAGTCGAGTTGTGCGCGTCGGGCGCGGCGCAACCCTGTGGAAACTCGGTGGAAGTCCAGCGCAAGAGCTCGCGCGATCACCCTGCTACACTCGTGCGCACGACTCCGCGGAGCAGGAGCAGCGCGCGAGACTTCCCGTGCAGTCGCCTTTCGAATCCCAGGGTTCGGCCGAGATCGCGCGACGCCCCGCGCGCGGCCGACGCGTCGTGCGGGCGCTGCTCGCCGCGTCCATCGGTCTCGTCTTGGGCGCGTTCCTGCTCGAGTTCGGGATGCGCTGGATGATCTTCAGCGATTCGGCGCTCGCGCGACGGCTCGGTTGGAAACTGCGCGATGCGTCGAACTTCGCGGATCCAAACCTCCAGGACGACCACTGGAAGTTGCAGTACCTGTTCCTTCCGACGGACAAGCAAGGGCCCGCGGAGACCGCGGATCCGGAGTGTGGTTGGACGGGTTCACGCGTTCGTCCGGGGACGTACGAGTACAAGGACGCCGCGCACGTCGGTGATCGGCGCCCGGTGCTGCTTTACGGAGACTCGTTCGCGGCGTGCAACACGGAACCGGAGCTGTGCTTCGAGTCGCTGCTCGAGCGCAGCGACCTCAGCGATCGGTACGCGCTCGTGAACTACGGCGCCGGAGGGTACGGCGTCGACCAGGTCTACTTGCTGCTCTCGAGAACGATCGACCAGTGGAAGGACAAGAACCCGATCGTCGTGATCAGCTTCCTCGTCGACAACGATTTCGATCGCAACGCGCTGTCGTTTCGCTGCTGGCCGAAACCGCGCTTCACGCTCGCAGGCGGCGAGCTCGTCTCCAACGGGCCGGTCGACACGGATCCCGATCGATTCCTGCGCGAGCACCCGTTCTCGATCGGGAGCTATCTGCTGCGCTTCCTCGCCTACAACCGCAGAGTATTGCCCGAGCGAGTTCGCTGGTACCTACGGCGCGACCACGTGCGCGACCCGCTGACGGTCGAGCTCGGCCGCAAGATCCTCGAGCAGATGCACGTCGATCTCGCAGCGCGCGGCCTCGAGCACTTCTTCTTGTCGTTTCATGGAGCTGCGGGGATTCGGCAGCTCGAGGGAATTCGTTGGGCCGACGAACTCGTCGAGAGTGCGTCCAAGGATCTCGGCGTGCCGCTCGTCGAGACGCGTCCGTATTTCCTCGCGGCGGCGGATGGCGACGTCGAGCGTGCGCTGGGCTTCATCGGCGGCTCGGCCAAACTCGAAGGGCACTACAACGAGCTCGGCAATCGCGTCGCGTTCGAGGCGCTGCGATCGGGGATCGAGAAGCGCTACGGCGAGATCGACGTCGACGCGATCGCGGCGGCGCTGGCTCGTCCTCGACTGTCCGCGTCGGATGGCAGGGAGCTCACGACGATCCTCGGCTGTACCGCGCGCGTCCGGACGCGCGGCGCGCGCGGTTTGGCACGTGAAGCGGTGACGCCGTATCCGCCGTTTGATACGGACGCCACCGGCACGAAAGGCAAGTATCTCGTGCTGCGTTCCGGTGCAGACGGGCCGAGCGAGATCGTGTGGATCCTCGACGGTCGCAACCGACGCTTTCGCGGCCGTGCGAGCGCGGTGGAACGGCCGCCGGGGAGCGACGAACAGCCGCCGCTCGTGCTCGAGATCCGCGTCGATGGACGAGTCGTGCAATCGACCGAGGTGCCGTACTACCCGGGAGGCGTCGACCTCGATGTCGATCTCGCGAAGTCGCTGGAGCTCGAGATCGTCGCGGACCGCAAGACTGCGCGTGCCGTCGCATCGTGGATCCACATCGCGGACGCAAGGATCGAGTCGGTCGAGTAGAGGGCGAAGATCGAGCTCACGACTTCACGTGAGCTGCACTTGCCTCATTCATTCTCGTTTCATGATTCGCCGTGGGCCGTGGCAAACTGTGCGCTTCCAACCGAAGCGGAGAACTCTCGATGCAAGCACTGCCTTTCCATTGGATCCTTCCCTGCGTGCTCGGCGTGTGCGCGTTGCCGATCGGCTGCGCGCGTCCGTCCCCGGCGCGCGAGAGACCACCCGCGAGCCGGCCTGAGTCGCCCGCTCACGCGGAGGCATCCTGGACGGCGTTCGTCGATGAATTCGTCGAGGCGTACTTCGAAGCCAATCCGAGTGTCGCCGTCGAAAAGGGCCGGCACGAGTTCGATGGCGTGCTCCCCGATTGGTCGGAGAGCGCGATCAAGGCCGAGGTCGCACGCTTGAAGAAGACGCGCGAGCGCGCTCTCGCGTTCGATGCTGCGACGCTCGACAAGGACCAGCGCTTCGAGCGTGACTACGTTGTCTCGCGCATCGACAACGACTTGTTCTGGCTCGACGTTGCGAAGGTTCCGTTCCGTAATCCGTCGCACTACATCGAGGTCCTGAACCCGAGCGTTTACGTCGTGCGGCAGTACGCGTTACCCGAAGTGCGCCTGCGCGCGTTCATCAAGTACGTGCAGTCGGTGGGACGCGCCGCGCCGAACATTCGGAAGAACCTCCGCACGCCGATGCCGACCACGTACCTCAAGTACGGCATCGCGGGATTCAACGGGCTCGCCGACTTCTATCGCAAAGACGCGCGCCTCGCGTTCGCCGGTGTCGACGACGCGGGGTTGCAGAAGGAGCTGGTGCGGACGAGCGAAGCCGCGGCGACGGCGCTGGCGTCGATCGCGTCGTGGCTCGAATCGGAGCTGCCGAGCGGCACGGGACCCGACCCGCTCGGTCCCGTGCGCTACGCGCAGATGCTCAAGATGACGGAAGGCGTGGAGATTCCCGTCGCCGCGCTCGAAGCGGCGTGTCGCGCCGACCTCGAGCGCAACCTCGCCGCGCTGCGTGCCGAGTGCGAGAAGATCGCCCCCGGCGTTCCCGTCGCCGAGTGCGTCGAGCGCGTCGCCGCGAAGAAACCGAAAGGCGGCGCGGTCGCCGGCGCGCGCGAGCACCTCGTCGAGCTGCACAAGTTCGTCGTCGATCACGACCTCGTCACGATTCCGGGACCGGAGAAAGCGGAAGTCGCTGAAGCGCCCGCGTTCAACCGCCAGAACTTCGCGTACATCGAGATCCCCGGTCCCTACGAGAAGAACCTGCCGTCCGTCTACTACATCGCGCCGCCGGATCCCGCGTGGTCGAAGGCGGAGCAGGACGCGTACGTGCGCGGCGACTCGGCGCTCTTGTTCACCTCGGTGCACGAAGTTTGGCCCGGACACTTCCTCCACTACGTCCACGCGACGCGGGCGAAGTCGGCGATCGGCCGATTGTTCGTCGGCTACGCCTTCGCCGAAGGCTGGGCGCACTACTCCGAGGAGATGATGTGGGAGAAGGGACTGCGCGGTGATCCGGAGACGCACATCGGTCAGCTGACGAACGCTTTGCTCCGCAACGTCCGGATGCTGTCGTCGATCGGTTTGCACACCAAGGGCATGACCGTCGAGGAGTCCGAGCAGATGTTCCGCGAGCTCGCGTTCCAAGATGCCGGCAACGCGCGCCAGCAAGCCGCGCGCGGGACGTACGACCCGGGCTATCTCAACTACACGCTCGGCAAGCTGATGATTCGCAAGCTGCGGTCGGATTGGTGCGCGAGCCGCGGCGGTGAAACGGCATGGAAGGAGTTCCACGACAAGCTGTTGTCGTACGGGGGTCCGCCGCTCCCGCTCGCGCGGCGCGCGATGTTGCCGGGCGACACGGGACCGGTGCTCTGATGCTGGCGATCCCGTCGACTTCGCTTGTGCTGGCGCTGGTCTTACCGTTTGTTTCGCAGGAAGCACCCGTGCGCACCGCGCTCTCGGCCGGAGATCTCTTCGCCCTCGAGCTCGCGAGCGATCCGCAGATCTCGCCCGACGGATCGCGCATCGTGTACGTGCGTCGGTGGGCCGACGATCACGAGGACCGTTGGCGCGGCAATCTCTGGTGCGTCTCGAGCTCCGGCGAAGACCATCGCCCGCTGACGACGGGCGCGCGCAGCGACGGCTCGCCGCGCTGGTCGCCGGATGGGACGAAGCTCGCGTTCGTCTCCACTGAAGGCGGGTCCGCACAGATCTGGGTGCGCTGGATGGACAGCGGACAAACGGCGCGGCTCACGAACCTCGCTGAAGGCCCGGGCAACGTCGCGTGGTCGCCCGACGGCCGTTGGATCGCATTCACCTCGTTCGTCGAGGAATCACCTGAACCGTTCGTCGCGATGCCGCGCGCTCCTGAAGGCGCACAGTGGGCCGCCCCCGCGAAGGTGATCCGGCAGGTGCAGTATCGCGCCGACGGCGAAGGCTTCTTGCGCGAAGGACACACGCAGCTGTTCGTCGTGCCCGTCGACGGCGGAACGCCGCGCGCGCTGACGAGCGGTCCGTTCGACGTGCAGGGGCCGCTGTCGTGGGCGCCTGATGGACGCGCGCTCGTGTTCTCGTCGAACCGGCGCGCGGACGCCGACCTCGAACCGAACGACACCGAAGTGTGGGCGGTGACTTTCGAGGACGCGAAGATGCGTGCGCTTACGGACCGGCGCGGGCCCGACACCTCGCCCGTCGTGTCGCCCGATGGCAAGTCGGTCGCGTACGTCGGCTTCGACGACCGTCATCAGGGCTACCAAGTGACGCATGCGTTCGCCGTGCCGTTCGCGGGCGGAGCCGCGCGCGAGCTGACGGCCGCGATCGATCGCGACATCGAAGGACTCACGTGGAATCGCGATGGACGATCGCTCGTCGTGCGCTACACGACGCACGGCGAGACGATGATCGGCAAGCTCTCGCTCACCGGCGAGCTCACGAAGTTGTGCGG
>JANOFY010000025.1:0-4173 GCA_031413895.1 Planctomycetota bacterium
CCTCGCCTGGCGCGTGCGGGTGCGGCGTGACCGACACGGACACGGAAGGTGACGGGACGCCGGACTGCAGCGACGAGTGCTACGACGAACCGTTCAAGACGCTGCCCGGCGCGTGCGGCTGCGGCACGCCCGACACGGACACGGACGGCGACGGGACGCCGGACTGCACCGACGAGTGTGACGACGATCCGCTGAAGGTCGTGCCAGGTGCCTGCGGCTGCGGCGTGCCGGACACGGACACCGACGGCGACGTCGTGGCGGACTGCATCGACAACTGCTCGTCCATCGCGAATCCGCTGCAAACGGACGCCGACTTCGATGGTCGCGGCGACGCGTGCGACAACTGCCCGAACGTGGCGAACCCTGGACAGGCCGACTGCGACGGCGACACGCTCGGCGACGCGTGCGCGATCGCGCAAGGCGCACCCGACTGCAACGCGAACGGGATCCCCGACGCGTGCGACATCGCGAGCAGCACGAGTCAAGACGTGGATCAGAACGGAGTGCCCGACGAATGCGGACCGTCGCAGCCCGGCGTGCCGTTCTGTTTCGGCGACGGCACGCTCTCGACGCCGTGCCCGTGCTCGCAGCCCAACTCGGTTCCCAATCCACCGGCGGCGCCCGGACACGGCTGCGCCAACTCGCAGAATCTCAACGGCGCGCTGCTCACTGCGACGGGCACGACAGCGCCGGACACGCTGGCGTTCAACGTCTTCGTCAGCCCGAACTACGTCAGCTTCGGATTACTGCTGAAGGGCGACGGCGAAGCGGTCGGCGGCATCGCCTCGTCCGACGGCGTGCGCTGCGTCGACGGACAGTTGATCCGCTTCGGCGCGCACTTCGCTGCAACGAGCGGCGCGTCCCAAGGCTACTGGACGTATCCGAACACCGTGCAGACGACGCCGGTGTCCGTGCAGACCGCGCAGGCACCCGGGCAGACGAGCTACTACCAGCTCTTCTACCGCAACACGGCGCCGAACTTCTGCAACGCGGCGACGACCAACTGGTCGAACGGGCTGCGCGTCGTTTGGCCCTAGTTCGAATGGACCGTGACCGGAGCGTGTCGTCCGCGGCGCGCGAGAACGATCCCGCGGCGTGAACCGTCGGGCCTAGGGAGTCGTGTGCCGTTCACCGCTGGGTGCGGTTCCAATCTCGCTCGAACAGCGGACCAGAGCCGGGCCGACCGGCGTACAATGCGCCGTAATTCTGCTGCCTGAAGGTCGCAGCCCAGCGCACGCGTGCACGATCGTTGACGCTGCGTCGCCGGCGCAGACCGTCGACGGTGCTCGCACCGAGGAGATTGATCCATGATCGTTGCCAAGCCGCTCGCGCTCGCCGGCACTCTCGCGTGCCTCGCACTTTCGGCTAGCGCGCAAGGCTCCGATGATTGCGCCACGCCGCAGCCGATCTCCGGGACAGGTCTGTTTCCGTTCGACAACACTTCGGCGACGACCGGTGCGCAGGGCCAGACGAACGGGGTGTGCTTCTCGTTCGGCACGAGCGCGGTCGATTACGACGTGTGGTTCTCGTGGACGGCGCCGGCGAGCGGCAACGTCACCTTCGCCACCTGCGGACTGACCAGCGTCGACACCAAGATCGCGGTCCACGCCGGCAGCAGCTGTCCCTCGGGCGAGCCGCTCGCGTGCAGCGAGGATGCCTGCAACTATCAATCGAAGCTCGACTTCCTGGCCGTCGCAGGCGCCTCGTACCTGCTGCAGCTCGGCAGCTACCCCAGCGCGCCGGGCGGCGTCGGCAACTTCTCCCTCCAATACACGGATCCGGCCCCGCACTGCTTCGAACGCACGGGTCCCGATGTGATCGCCGCCGACATCCTGAGCGCGTTCAACACGACGCCCGAGGGCAGTATCGACGCGATCGCGCTGGGCGTCGCGGCCTGCAACATGGGCACGGTGAAACTGAACTGGCTAGGCGGCTCGCCGGACACCGCGCTCGTGCGCGGAAACTTCCATCGCTACCAGGTCGTCGATGGCGCCGGGCGCTTCGAGCAGATCGGGTTGTCGTGGCTCAAGAACGGCTTCTACCCGGCGCCGACGACCACGCACTGCGCGTGCACACCCGAGCCACCGGGCGTCTTCGCGCTCGGACCGGGCTGCACCGACACGTACAACGCGACCTACAACGCCAACCAAACCTACGCCTACCCGAACTTCGAGGTTTCTGCGGCCACCGGTCTGTTCCCCGTGCCCCACGCCAACCCGCCGTGGTCGGGCACCATCGCGCGCCGGCTTCAGCTCGCACTCGACGATCTGAGTCCGACGGGGTTCGGCGTGCGCTGGTTCGCGGAGGCGATGTACGTTGCGGCAGACGAGGCGGCCGCCGGGAACCAGGACAACAACGCTTCCTGGCGCGAGATGACCGTCAGCGTGAGCGGCGGGGACGCAACGGTCAGCGTGCTCTCGAGCGGCGCGACCAGCCGCGGGTCTCCGGCCATCCGGGCTTGGAAGACGGTCGATCCCGTGGTGCAGGTGACGCAGCTCTCGATCCCCAGCGATGGCTTCGCGCTCGTCGGCTGGCGCGTGACTCAGCTCGCAGGCGGGCTCTGGCACTACGAGTACGCGGTCGAGAATCTGAACTCGGATCGTTGCATCGGCGCGTTCTCGTTGCCGGTGGCTGACGACGTCGTGCTGACCAACGTCGGCTTCCACGACGTGAGCTATCACTCGGGTGACGGCCCCGGTGGCGTGGAATGGAGCGCGCTCGATTGGACCTCGACGCGCGCGAACGGACGTCTGACGTGGGCCTGCGAGAGTGAAGCGCAGAACACGAGCGCGAACGCGATCCGCTGGGGCACGCTGTACAACTTCCGCTTCGACGCGAACAAGCCGCCACAGGCGACGTTGCTCGAGCTGGGCCTGTGGATGGGCGGCAATCCGGCAGCAATCGCCACCGCTGCGGAAGGCTGCTCCCCCGCCACCGACAACACGGGGATCGCCTTCTGCTTCGGCGATGGGACGCTCGCGACGGCATGCCCGTGCTCGCCGCCCAACACGGTTCCCAATCCGCCAGCGGCGCCGGGACACGGCTGCGCCAACTCACAGAATCTCAGCGGCGCGCTGCTGAGCGCGACGGGCACGACCGCGCCGGACGCGCTCGCGTTCAACGTCTCCGTTAGCCCGAACTACGTGAGCTTCGGCCTCTTGCTGAAGGGCGACGCCAGCGCGAACGGCGGCATCGCCTCGGCCGACGGCGTTCGTTGTGTCGACGGCCAGTTGATCCGCTTCGGCGCGCACTTCGCCGGAACGAACGGTGCGCCGCAAGGCTACTGGACGTACCCCAATACGGTGCAGACCAACCCCGTGTCCGTTCAGACGGCGCAAGTACCCGGACAGACGAGCTACTACCAGCTCTACTATCGCAACACCGCGGCGAACTTCTGCAACGCTGCGACGACCAACTGGTCGAACGGGTTGCGAGTCGTTTGGCCGTGAGCGAACCGTTCCTCTAATTCGGATTGCCCGTCAGGACCCACGCAGCCCAATCGCGCGTCGTGTACTTCGAGCGCGCGAGTGAAGTCGCAGCTCTCGCGCAAACGCATGGGTCTACGTGGACCTTTGCGATGCCCCAGCGACCGACGTGCTCATCGCTGCGTACCGGCATGCGGACGAAAATCCACCAGTTGCCGGCTGATATTCGTCCGATCCCCCGCTCCGCCCGTGGAGGGCCGAGCGAGTTCCCGGTCGGAACCCCTAGTCCGGCGCGCCCGTCAGCACCCACGCAGCCCAATCGCGCGTCGTGTACTTCGGAGCGCCGCGCTCGTCCTTCGCTTCGCGCATCCTCGTCTTCGCTTCCCACAGCGCTTGCCACTTGGGTTTCTTCTCCACCCACATGCGCCGGTAGAAGTCGAGCATCAATTCCTTCGTCGCTTCGTCGGGAACTTTCCATAAGGAAGTGATCACGCTGCGCGCACCCGCCATCTGCAGCGCCTTCTGCAATGACGCGACACCTTGGCCCGCGCGCCGCTCGCCGACGTTCGTGTCGCACGCGCTGAGCACCGCGAGCTCGCAGTTCGAAAGGTCGAGCGTCGAGAGCTCGTCCGCCGTCACGAGACCTGGAACGCGACCGACTGCATCCTCCGGCAAGTTCGCACCCGCCAGCGCGAGACCGCACAAGAGCATCGGGCTCATGCCCTTCACTTGCTCCGCGCCGCTGGAG
>JANOFY010000026.1:0-1743 GCA_031413895.1 Planctomycetota bacterium
GCGCCGGCGCGGGACTCGAGCTGCGCGCGCCGATGGCGATCTCGGTCATGGCCGGGCTGACGTGCTCGACGGTGCTCACGCTCGTCGTGATCCCGGCCGTCTACTACCTCGTCTACAGACACCAGGACGCGCGCGCCGCAGCGCCGCTCGGCGCACCCGCAGCCGTTCCGGAGCCGGCATGAACGTCCACGGCGGCCACCACGCGTTCTTCGCGGCGCTCGTGAAGCGTCCCGTGCTGCTGCTCACGCTGCTCTTCACGTGCGTGATCATCGGCGTGATCGCCTACGCGCGCATTCCGGTGCAGATGATGCCCGACGGCATCGTCGATCCGGGGCTGCAGGTGTTCGTGACGAACCCCGGCTCGAGCGCGCAGGAGAACGAGGAGCGCGTCGCGCGCGTCCTCGAGGCCGAGCTGCGCACGCTCGCGGGCATCGAGGACATCGAGAGCAGCTCGCGCCAGGACAGCGTCGGCATCTTCGTCAACTTCAAGTCCGACACGGACATGGACTACGCCAAGGCGGAAGTCCGCGACCGGTTGGAACGCGCGCGTCCGCAGCTCCCCACGACGGTGCAGGAGATCGGCATCTGGTCGTGGAGCGAGAGCGACCTGCCGGTGATGTTCTTCGCGCTGCTGCATCCGGGCGATTCGGAGCGCACGGACTTCCTCGTCGAGAATGTCATCCAGCGGAACCTCGAAGCCGTCGACGGCGTCGGTCGCATCGAGATGTACGGCATCGCCGACGATTCGCTGCGCATCTTGCTCGACGAGGACCGCGTCAAGGCCGCCAACCTCGACATCGGGGCGCTGATCCGGCGTCTCTCGGCCGACAACTTCGCGATGCCGATGGGCGAGGTCGAAGACGGTGGCTCGCGCGTCCTGCTGCGCTCCGACATGCGCTTCAAGGATCCGGCGGAGATCGAGGAGTACCCGGTCGGCAACGGGCTCGTGCTGCGCGACATCGCGCGCGTGATCCCGGTGAAGAGCGTCCGGGAGAACCTGTCGCGCGTCGACGGCAAGTACGCGTACTGGGGCGAGATCCAAAAGGACGGCCAAGCGAACGTCGTCGAGACGTGCCACCGCTTGCTGGCGGCGATCCAGCAGCTCGAGCAGGACCCCGCGCTGCGCGGCGAGTTCCGCTTCCGCGTGCTGTTCAACCAGGGCGAGTTCATCGAAAACTCGATCGATCAACTCCGGCACACCGCGGTCACGGGCGGATTGCTCGCCGTCGTCATCCTGTTCGTGTTCCTGTGGCGCGTGCGCCTGACGCTCATCGTCGCGCTCTCGATTCCGATCTCGGTGCTCCTGACGATCGCGTGGACGTACTTCACCGGCGGCACGTTCAACGTGCTGACGATGACCGGCATGACTCTGGCGCTAGGCATGCTGGTCGACAACTCGATCGTCGTCGTCGAGAACATCACGCGACTGCGAGCGGAAGGGCGGCCGATGACGGAGTCGATCGTCAGCGGCACGGCCGAGGTCGGGCTGGCGGTCGTGCTCTCGACGCTGACGGTCGTCGTCGTGTTCTTGCCGCTGATCTTCATGGGCGAGAACCCGTCGCTGCGCATCATTCTGGGCGAGCTCGGTCTGCCGCTGTGCGTCTCGCTGATCGTCAGCTTGATCGTCGCGCTGATTTTCCTGCCCGTGCTCGTGCGCGGCGCGCTCGGCCCGCGCGCGACGCGGCTCCAACTTGCAGCGACCCGCTTCGCGTCGATCGGCGAACTTCCGGGCCGCGCGGTCGG
>JANOFY010000027.1:0-4874 GCA_031413895.1 Planctomycetota bacterium
CTGCCAGCCCGGCGTGTTCGGATAGCGTCTGCAGGATGAAGCGCTCGGAGGCGAAGCACAGGAAGGTCCTGCGTTCGTTCGTCAGTACGAAGAGCGAACCGGTGTTGGTCGCCAGCAGCAGGTCGTCCTGGTCGTCGAAGAGCACGCCGGTCGAGACCGAGCCTTCGATCTCGCGGAAGAGCTTTTGCACGCCGGCCGCCAGGTCGCCGGCCTCGTCGCGGTAGCGCCGCAGCAGCGTGACCAGGATCTCCGTGTCGACCTCGGAGCTGCGCCTGAGTTCGGGATGGGCGCGCCACAGCGCGGCGTCGTTGACCACGATGCCGTTGTGCACGGCGACTGCGCCCAGCGCGATGACAGGCTGGTTGTTGTCGGAATTCGACTGGTACCCGTTCGTGACGAGGCGCGTGTGCCCGGTCATCGCCAGCCCGATCGGCGCATCGCCGTCACGGTTCTTCTCGTACAGCGAGATCGCGCGCTGGAAGAGCTCGTGGAACGTCGCGCTCGCGAGGAATGCGTCGACCGATCCGGCTTGTTTCAGGACGTCGATCGTCTGTCCGTTATGGACGGTCAATCCCGCCGCTTCGCTCCCGCGCGTCTGCGAGAAGCGGTACAGCTTTTCGATCACCTCGCCGGCGAACTGCGCGCTGATGCGCGGGTCCTTTCCGACGACGACTCCGAAGATGCCACACATGATTCGTTCAGGACCTCTGCGGTGTTCCGTGCCCGTCCCGTTCAATGGGGGACGACAGCGGGACGCGCGGCACGTTCTGGATGTCGAGCACGATGGCCTGCAGTAAGAGCTGCACGCCCAGGATGATCGGCATGGCGGCGAGCATCACCAGACCGGGAGCGGTGTACACGTTCGTGGCTTGAGAGTTGAGCCACAGCCCGATCCCGAACGCGGTTCCGAAGACGAGCATCGGCAGACCGAGCGCCAAGAAGAGCGACACGACCGTGAAGTCGTGCACGAAGTAGCGCCAGAAGATCCGGCGCAGAAGTCCCCACATGAGCCGCGGCGGAAAGCCGACGAGAGTGCGCGTCACCGAGAGCGACGAGCGCTCGTCGCCGTAGCGCGCCGGGATCGTGACGTCTTTCACGACCGCGCGCTGGATCCCGAGCTCGATCAGGAGACCGCTCTCGAAGAAGTATCGCCGCGGCAGCCTCTCGATCGACACGCGATCGAACGTCGCCGTGCGCAACGCCAAGTAGCCGTTCGCGGGGTCGAACAGGTTCCAGTAGCCCGACGCGAGCTTGACGAGGAACGTGAGGCCGGCATTTCCGACGATGCGGATGAGCGGCATCTCCTTGATCGATCCGAGCGACGAATAACGGTTGCCCTTCGTCATGTCGGCTTCGCCGGCCACGAGCGGCGCGATGAGCCGCGACATGTGCGCCGGATCCATCTGATCGTCACCGTCCATCTTCACGACGATGTCGAGACCGCGGCGCAACGCTTCCGTGAAGCCCGTGGCGACGGCGCCCCCGACGCCCTGGTTCTCCGTGTGCCGGACGAGCGCGACGCGCGCATCGGCGAGGCGCTCGACGCGCTCGGCCGTGTCATCGGGACTCTTGTCGTCGACGACGATGATCGTGTGCACCCAAGCGGGCACGCCGCGGACGACGCGCTCGATGTGCTGAGCGACCCGATAGGCCGGGATGACGACGCCAACGCGCGCACCCCCGAGCTCGAGGTCGACGGATTCGGGCGGCGACTCTCGGAGCGGACTCTTCAAAGCCGGAGCGGTCGTTTCGGTCTTCAACGCTCAGCAGGGCTTCCGCATAGGGAGCCGCTCTTTGTCGTCATGCCATCCCGCGGATCGAGCGGCAAAGTCTACCGCCACCGAGCGCGGGTCACAACCGGATCGAGCGTGCGCCCGGAGTGTGTCATCGTGGAGTGCGTGCAACCACTCGTGCTAGGCTTCGCGCCGCGTCGACGCAGCAACTGCGGGTCGACGCAATAGCTGCGCGCTCCGTGGAAGAGTTTTCCTATCCGCTCCTTCGGGCGCGATCCGAGCCGTGATCGCCGTGTACCGGCTTCGATGAGCGCGGCACGCGACGAACTTCCCCGCGCAGCCGGTCGATTCGACGCGCGCGCGTCGTGCTGGCGCTCGCCGCGCTGATGGCGTTCGCGTTCTTCGTGCGCTTCGACGGACACGGATCGCGCTTGCCGCACGCACCCGAGCCGGACAGCGTCGTCTTCTACACGCAAGTCCGCGCGATCGAGCGCGGCGTGGAGCATCCCGAGCAGGATCCGATCTTCGGCTTCTATCCGCTGCTCTTGTCGCGCTGCGTGACGTGGTTCTCGAGTCCGCGAGCCGCATCATCCGACGGTTCGCTCGAAGATGACTTGGCGCAGGCGTCCGACGTACACCGTCGCGGCCGCACGGTGGTCGCGCTGCTCTCGACGCTCAGCGTGCCGGCCACGTTCCTTCTGGCGCGCGTGTTCCTGACGACCGGCTGGTCGCTGCTCGCCGCGGCCTTCATGGCGACGAGCGTCTTGAATATCTGGTTCGCGCAGCAATTCAGACCGCACGCTGCCGCGGCGAGCTTCGCGTTGCTCGCGTTGCTCGCGGCCCTCGAGCTCGCGCGGCGCGGACGGCCGCGCGACTACGTGATGTGTGGAGTAGCGCTCGCGCTCGCGATCGGCACGCTGCAGAGCGGCCTCGCGCTGCTCTTGCCGTTCGCGACGGCGCTCCTCGTGAGGCGCGTTGTGTCGCGCGATTTGTCGATCGTGTGGACGCTCGTCGCGCTGGCTCTCGTGGCAGTGAGCGTGCGCGTCTTCTATCCGTTCATGTTCGCGGAGAGCCACGGCCAGGACGCCGCGCAGCTCGGGCTCGAAGGCTCGGACCTCAACCTGTCGGGCCACGTCGTGATGCTGCACCTCTTCAACGGGGGCGGGTTTCGAAAGATCGTCGAGGCGCTCGTCGGCTACGACCGCTGGCTCCTTGCGTTCGCGAGCGTCGGCGCGGTGCTGATGCTCCACTGCCTCTTCACGTCGAAGCACCGGATCGACAAGGCCCGGATGTGCGAGCTCCTCGTCATTCTCGCGCACGCATTGCCGTACTTGATCGTGATCGGTCTCTACCAGCGCACGTACCAGCGTTTCGTGCTTCCGCTGCTGCCGTACTTGGCGTGTCTCGCGGCCTACGCCGT
The DNA here is from genome assembly GCA_031413895.1 of Planctomycetota bacterium. Taxonomy (GTDB): domain Bacteria; phylum Planctomycetota; class UBA1135; order UBA1135; genus JANLUN01. Next base: position 3,154 of record JANOFY010000027.1, read on the forward strand.
GATGCGTGCGGCGAGCGTGATGCGGAAGCGAGTCGGCGCGATCGCGCTCGCGGCGCTGGCCATCATCCCACCGATCTTCGGTGCGCTCCGTCTCGTGGAGCTGCGCCATCGACCGGACACGGGGACGCTCGCCGCGGACTGGCTTCGCGAGCAGGACTTGTCGCGCGCACGCGTATTCGTGCTGCCGACGATCGATCTGCCGCTGCGGCGTTCGAGTGAGGCGCTCGCGGCGCTGCCGAAGGAGTTCGGCGCGCGGATGTCTCCGTGGCTCGATGCGCAAGTGGCCGGCGAGCTCTCCGCCGCACCGCGCGAGACGTTCGATCTGCACACGATGCCGATCCCGGCTGACGATTCGCGCGCGCGGATCATGACGGATCCTGGGGAGTACGTGCGCTCGCTCGACGCCGACATCGCGGTGATCGAAGTCTTCGAGCCGTCGCACCGCATGGTCCTCGCCGCGATCCGGGATGGGCTCGCTCGCGAGGGCCGGCTCGTGCAGAGAATTTCGCCCGACGCCGTGGATGCGGGTTCGAACATGCCGCTCTCGTACCAGGACGACGAGCTCCCCGAATTCGTCGCGTGGCGCCAGCGCGCGATGCGCGCGCGTGCGTACGGCCCGGTGCTCGAGATCTACGACTTGCGTTGAGCTCGTCGCGCTACAAGCGGAAGCCCAAGCGCCGTTTCACGAACGCCTTGAGCACGAACACCGACACGACCGTCGCGATCGCGGTCGCCACGGCCGCGCCGTTCAGGCCGTAGATCGGGATCAGGATCGAGTTCCCGATCACGTTCGTGAGCACGGTGACGGCCATCAATCCCGTGTGCCATCCGGGGTGTCCGCCCATCAGGAGCGTCTGTCCGAACGGGATGTACCCCGATGCGAGCACGATGCCCGCCATCAAGAACGCAAACGGCCCGGCGCTCGCGAGGAACTCCGGCTTGTCGACGAGCACGCCCAGTGCGGTCGGGTACGCGAGCACGGCCACGATGCCCACCGCCGCCATTCCGAGGTACGTGGTGCGCCGACCCTTCGCGACCATCGCGTGCAGCTCGTCGAACGCGCGCTGCGCGATCTGACGCGCGAGAATCGGGTTGTAGACGCTCTGCAGCACGACGAGCAGCTGGTACACGCCCTCGGCGATCATCGCCGCGAACGTGTAGATGCCGACGGCGGCGTCGGACATGAAGTAGCCGATCATCAAGATGTCGACGCGCGCGTTGAGCTCGAGCATGACGCCCGATAGGACGCTGCGAATCCCGTACGACAGATGGACGCCGGTCCACTGCGTCCAGCTGCGGTCGAACGGGAATGAGAGCTGCCGGCCGACCTCGATCGCGAGAACGACGAACAGGACGCACTCGGCGAACGTGAACACGAACGCAAGTTTCGCGCCGTCGAGGTCGACGCCCAGCGCGACGAGGAGTCCGACGAGGATCAGCGCGTACCGCAGCGCTTGATAGATCGCGTACGCGCGCATGCGCTGGACGCCGTTGACGACGGCGAGCAGCACCTTGTTGAGCGCGAAGAAGAAGAGACCGGGCGCCGCAGCGGCGATTCCGGTCGCCACTCCATCGCTCTCGAGCATCACCGCGATCTGTCTGCTCGCGAAGTAGAAGTCGAGCGTCGTGACCGTCGCGAGGACGATCGTGGGTGCGAGGCTCCCGATCACGTTGCTCTTGATCTTCTGGCGATCGACTTGGTGCTCGGCGACCGAGCGCAG
>JANOFY010000028.1:0-6855 GCA_031413895.1 Planctomycetota bacterium
CTCGATCTCGGCCAATAGAGTAAGCCGCTTCTGGTTGCTGAAGTTTAGTGACGGATGGGAGCTCCTATCGCGCGACCCGACGGGCTGCGTCAGCTTTCTGCGCCTCGAGCGTGGGGAGCTCTCACGCAAGGGGCCGCCAAAGAGCGGTCCGAAGCAGGCGCCCGGGCGCCGCCGAAGGTGACGTGACCGACAGCGCACACGCGCGCAAGGGTGCCGACCCGTGCGCGTGTGGCTCAGCGTGCTTGCTCCACGTCTTGCGCGTGCTGCTCCGCGTACTCCAGCGCGCTGCGCAGTTGCTGCACGTAGGGATGACTTGGATCGACGTTTCCCTCGGCCGCGCGCAGCGCGTCTTGCAGCAACTCCCGCGATTCGTCGACGCGGCTTTGGCGGAACACGCCGACGGCCAGCTCGTACTGAACTACGAGCGTGTCCAGGTGCCCCGCTCCGCGCACGCGACGCGAGCTCTCGAGCGTTGCACGTAACACGGTCTCGCCTTCGACGAGCTCGCCGAGACCGATCAGGATCGAGCCGAGCGACGCGTTCGTCGTCAGGACGTCTGGATGTTCGGCGTCGAGAATCGATCGCCTGCACGCGAGTGCTTGGTCGACGTATTCGCGTGCCTGGCTCAGGCGATCGGTGCCTTGGCATATCCACGCCAAGCTCTGAAGGAGCGAGCAGGTGCGGGGGTCATTCGCAGGCAGGTGTTCACGCGCGAGCGTCAGACTCTCGAGCAGGAGCATCTCGGCCTCTTCGCGCCGACCCGCGCGATCGAGCGCGGTCCCCAGTGACACCGCGAGCTGCAGGGTCTCTGGACGTGCGAGCCCGCGTTGCTCCCGTGTTCGATCGAGCGCGCCTCGCAAGATCTCCACAGCCTCGTCGAACCGACCGCGCGCCAAGAGCTGGTCGCCGCGCTGAGCGAATAGCCTCGTGGTCTCGGGATGTCCGAACCCGAAGACGCGTACAGCCAGAGCGATCGCCTCGCGGACGATCCGATCCGCCTCGTCGAGCTCGCCGTTGCCTTGGTGCGCGCGCGCGAGATTGCCCAAGCAGATGATCGCGCTCGGACTGTCGGCTCCCAGTGCACCGACGAAACGCTTGTGCGCGAGAGTGAAGCACTCGGCTGCACGCACGTACGCTCCACGCTGCATCTGAACGAGGCCGCGGTTGTTGAGCGCCGAGAGCGCCTCGCGATCCCCTTCTCCGTGCGCGCGTTCGAGCAGTTCCTGAGCCAGAGCGAGCTCCTCTTCGGCCTCGTCGAAACGTCGTAGGCGATGCAGTGCGAGACCGAGATCGACGCGCGCGGACAGCGTGTCGTGATGCTCTGCTCCGAGCGATCGAGCGAGGCCATCGGCTGCAGTCGCAAAGTGAGCGCGCGCCTCCTCGAAGGAACCTTGATCGAGCAGCAGCGTTCCCAGGGCGACGCCGCTCCGCCAACGTTCCGCATCGGAGGACCACTCGGGAGCGTCCAAGATCGAGCGCGACTCGACGAGCAGCGGCTCGGCTTGGGAGAACGCACCGAGCGCGTGATACAGCTCGCCCATCGCGCGCAGCAACCGCGCCCGCGCTCTTGGGGAGTCGGTCAGTAGTCCGCGAACTCGCGGCGCGTTGCGATCCAAGACTTCTCTGACGGTCAGCTCTTCGCCGCGCGCGTGATCGGGCTCCTGCTCCGTGAACATTCCGATCATGATGCCCAGCATTTCTTCACTCAGTCGCGCCTCCTCCGCCGCGCGTGCCGCTTCTCGCCGCGCCCAGGATGTAAGGGCGAGCGAGACGCACAATCCCACGATGAGCAATCCGACGGCAGTTCCGAGCGCCGCCGCGAGAGGCCGATTCCTACTCACCCATTTGCGCGCCTCTGCCCACGCGCCCGACTCGAACGCGCGCACGACGCGCCCTTCCATGAAAGCGCGCAGATCGGCGACGAGTGCGCCGACATCCGCGTAGCGCGCGCGCGCGTCACGCGACATCGCCTTGCTGCAGATTGCGGCGAGCTCGGGCGGCGTGTCCGGAGCGACCCTCTCGATCGCGGGTGGCGGACCGCTCAAGACTCGGCGCAAGATCTCCTCGCTCGAAGACTTTGCGTTGCTTTCGCGGTACGGCGGCTGGCCGCTCGCGAACTCGTAGAGCATCGCACCCAAGGCGTAGACATCGCAGCCGGGACCGATCTCGTCCAATCTGCCGGCAGCCTGTTCGGGCGCCATGTAGTAAGGCGTGCCGAGCGCTTGGTCGGGGAGCGTCAGGTCGAGATCGAACTCGAGTTCTGTCGGGGCGTGAGTTCGCTGCGGATCGATCGCATCGCGCGACGCGGCGTGCGTTCCGGAACCGCCCGCGCGTGCCACTCCCCAATCCATCACGTACACCTCGCCGAATGATCCGACCATCACGTTGGACGGCTTGAGGTCGCGATGGACGACACCCTTCGCGTGCGCGTAGGCGACGGCTTCGCACGCGCGAACGAAGAGGTCGAGGACTCGCACGCGAGACCACGTCTCGTCACCGCCTCGGGAGCGTCGGAATGCTTCGTCGAGCGTGAAGCCGCGCACGCGCTTCATCGAGAAGTAGGGCCGATCGTCGTCGTCGAGGCCGAGTTCGTGCACCGGCACGATCGCCGGATGATCGAGCTGGCTCGTCAAGCGTGCTTCGCCAACGAATCGAGCCAAGCGCCGCGAGGACGGGGGCACGAGCTGTCCTGAGGAGCCTTGCGGCTGCTCTTCGCGGATACGCTTGATCGCCACCTCGCAACCCAAGTGCTCGTCCCAAGCTTCGGTCACGACGCCCATGCCGCCGCGTCCCAGTTCGTCGCCCAGGCGATAGCGCGCGAAAGGCCGGCTCGTTCCGCGCACGCGCTGCATCAGCCGTCGCACGACTTGGCCGTGTGGGCTCTCGGGCACAGGATCGTTCGCAGATGCGAACGGGACTCCGACTCGGTCCCACAGTTCATCGAAGCACTTCAGTTCTTCGAGTCGCGCGCGCACTTTCTCGAGCAGCCGCGCGTCGCCTCCGCACAGCGAAGCCGGATCGATCGAGTGTCCCTGATTCTTGCCGTCCAGAATCTGAGCGACGAGCGACTCGATGCTGTGTTCGTCCGTGGGTTCGTCATTCATCGTTGATCACTCCGTGGCGAGAATCCCAGACTCGAAGGGTTGGCGCCACCCGCTCGATGCCCAAGGTCACGCTCATTCTCCATTCCTCGGGCGGGCCACTCCACGAGTCGACTTCCGCAAACGCCATCCGCGCCGGCTCGGTCGGCGTGTTTGGCCCCGGCGGTGTCGGCACACTCCGAGTAGCATGCGCGGCGCAACGAGCCATTCCACATCGATGCCAATGGGTTCGCAGTCATGACAGACGAACGATCCGACTCCGACGACTCGCGCACGGACCGCGTGTTTGCCGAATTCATGGTGCGCAGGGACATGGGGAACACCGAGACCTTCGAGGACCTGTGTCGCGTGCATCCCGAACTTGCGCCGAAGCTGAGGCAACTCGAGGCAGACATGGACGCGCTTGTGCTGCTTTGCAATCCATCGGTCGCGAATCCGCCTTTCGCTGGACCCGCAGGGCCGGCTGCATTCGAAGACTATCCGCGTGCTGTGCGTGAGACGCTCGAACGATTGGAACGCACCGCCACAGCGCGGCGCCGCTATCGCTTGCTCGGCGAGGTCGCGCAAGGCGGGCAGGGTGTCATCCTGCGCGTGTGGGACGAGGATCTCCGCCGAACACTGGCGATGAAGGTCGTGCTCGGCGCCGGCGGCTACCGCTCGTCGGGCAAGACGCCGCCTGTCAAGCCGCGAACGCTGGGACGCTTTCTGACGGAAGCACAGATCACGGGGCAGCTCGATCACCCCGGCATCGTCCCGGTGCACGAGCTGGGCCTCGACGCCGACGGACGCGTGTATTTCACGATGAAGCTCGTGAAGGGTCGCGACCTCCGGCGAATCTTCGAGCTCGTGCGCGACGAACAAGAAGGTTGGAGCCTGACGCGCGCGCTCGGAGTGCTCTTGAAGGTGTGCGAGGCGATGAGCTTTGCGCACTCGCGCGGAGTCGTGCACCGCGACTTGAAGCCCGCCAACGTGATGGTCGGCGAGTTCGGCGAAGTGTACGTGATGGACTGGGGCGTGGCGCGCGTGCTGCGCGGCGCCGAGGCGCCGGGCGAAGACGATCCGTCGGAGACACACGAGCCAGGCCCGGTCACGCGCGAAGGAACGGTCGTTGGAACTCCCGCCTATATGTCGCCCGAGCAAGCGCGTGGCGTCACTGGCGATCTGGACGAGCGCAGCGACGTCTATTCGGTGGGCGCAATGCTCTACCAGTTGCTCGCGGGCCAGGCACCGTTCATGCCGGCAGGTGAGTCCACGGCCTCGCGTGCGGTCCTGGATCGTGTGCTCGCCGGAGCTCCGCTTCCCGTGGCGAAGTTCGCGCCCGCTGCCCCAGGCGAGTTGGTCGCTATCTGCGAGCGAGCGATGGCGCGCGAGCCATCGTCACGCTACGCGACGATGGTGGCACTGGCCGACGACTTGCGCGCCTTTCTGGAGCAGCGAGTCGTGCGCGCGTACGAAGGCGGCGCGATCGCCGAGCTCAAGAAATGGATCGTGCGCAACAAGGCGGTGGCCGCGAGCATCGCGGCCGTGATCTGCGTGGCGCTCAGTGCCGTTTTCGTCGTGACTGCACAGCACAATCGAACGCGACAGCAGGAGCTCGTGCGCACGCACCTCGAGGCGGCGCGCCTCGCGATGCGCAGTGGAGCGTGGAAGGAGGCGCTGGCTTCGCTCGACAACGCGCGCCAAGCGGGAGACGTCGACGAAGTCGCGGTTGGGCTCGACGCCGCTGAGGCGCACCTCGGACTGCTCGACACGAATGCGGCGCACAAGCAACTCGACGCACTGGGGACGCGCGGCAACGCGGACTCACAGCGCGGTCGGCTGCTGCTGCTGAGAGCGGTGGCAACGCCGGAGCACGTCGGACGACCGGATCGTGCACGGGAACTGTTCAAGCAGGCCGCCGCGTTGGAACTCGAGCTTGAAGACGCAGAGTTCGTGCGCGGAGTGTTGGCCGACAACAGCGCGGCAGCCCTAGTGCATTTCGAAAGGGCCTTGTACACGCGGCCGTTTCACGTAGGCGCGTTCCAACGGCGACTCTCCGTGCTGCTGGCGCTTGGACGGTTTGGTGAGGCCGAAGAGCAGGTGCGGTTGGCGCAACTGTATTCGCCGGATGATGCGCTCTCCGCGATCGCGATGGTCTTGATCCGTGCCGGTCAAGGGCGATTCACCGACAGTCGAGAGGCGATTCGAGACGTCGTCGAGATCCGAGGTGAGCGTTCGCGAGAACCGCTCGAGACCTTGGTGTCTCGGGTCGAAGGTCTGGCGTCCATCGCCGCCGAGTCGTTCGAGCTCGACGATGGGCTCGCACGAATCGTGGAAATCTGGAGGGAGTCCGACGCCGACGCAATCCCGTTGCTCTCTCCAGCCAGCTACGCGATCAAGGAGGCTTACGACACGTTGAGTTTCCTCGTGCTTCCGCTGCCGGTGTGGCCATTGCGCCTCTCGGGGATCCCGACGATCGTAGCGAACAATCGCAAGTCAGCTGAGATGCTGGACCACGTGCTCGGGAAGCATGACGAGGCCAGCCTGCGGTTGTGTTCCGGCATCGCGCACTTGATCACTCCGTTGAAACCAGGAGAGTCCCAAGCTCAGAAGTTGCGCCGCGCGAAGCCGAGTTTCGAGAGGGGCATGTCGGAGCAGAGCCTCCTCAACGGAGTCAACCGATTGTGCCGCAACCTGTACGTTCATTGCGCGCGTGACTTGGCCGTCGAATCCGGCGATCGTGAAGTGACGAAGCAATTCTTGTTCTGGGCAGGGGGTCTCACCGTCGACGATCACATTCAATGGCCGGAAATCGTCGTCATCAACAATGCCGTGTACGAAATGGGAGACCAGACCATCCCTATCAAGCTGGTCGTCGACTGGCTGCGAATGCACCCTGACCACGACGACGCACGTGTCGAGTTCGCGAACAGTTGGGCCCTCGCGGGCGCGCCAGAACGAGGGCTCGGCATCGCCCGGGAGATTTCGGAGCGAAGGCCCGATCACAAGCGCACCGTGGAGGTAGAGCAACGCTGCCGTGATAGCTGGGCCAGCATGATTGGGCGATTCGAGCAGCAGTTCCCCTCCGACAAGTGACCCTTGACCGCATTCACTCACTCGACCGGTTCGCGCAGCACTAACGTTCGCTGAGCCGGCGTGGTTGAGCGCGCGGTTCAACGGGTGAGCCGAGCTCAGCGCGTTCGCTTCGGGCGTCGCTCCGCTAGCGCATTCCATGGATCGTCGGGCCATGAGTGCTTCGGGTAGCGCACTTTCAATTCCTTGCGCACTTCGCGGTAGGCCGTGTTCCAGAAGCTCTTCAAGTCGTCCGTGACTTGCTGCGGGCGTTGATTCGGCGCGAGCAAGTGCAGCACGACCTTCACGCGACCGCCGGCGAGGCGTGGTGAATCGGCCCAGCCGAACACCTCTTGGATGCGCGCGGCGAGCACCGGCGCTTTGTCGGGCTCGTACTGCAACTTGATCGAGCGTCCACTCGGAACGTCGATTCGTTCCGGGGCTTCTTTGTCGAGCGCGCGTGCGGCTTGCCAACCGAGCTTCGAGCGCAGGAACTCGACGAGCGGGCGCTTGCGCGTGTCTTCGAACGAGCGCGCGCCCGCGCACAGCTCCGGGAGCCAACCGCGCAGCGCGGCTTCGTCGAACGCCGGCAGGTCGAGATCCGGCATCCACTTGCGCAACCAACCGACGCGGCCGAGGAACGCGACCACGTCTTCGCCGGCGAGATCGAGCGCTCGCTCGAGTCGCGTCGACGCAGCTTCGG
>JANOFY010000029.1:0-5456 GCA_031413895.1 Planctomycetota bacterium
TTTTTTTTTTTTTCTGCTTCGCGTTTCAAGTATTTGGCATTGGCTTTCTCATTATTCTTTGAGTCATGTTAAAAATGTCGTGTTGTTTAATAAAAAAAAGCCACCTGGTTTTTTTTTCGTTGTTTTATTCCATATATTAAATTGTAGGCAGTGAATTGTTGGTCGAGAATAAAAAAAAGCACTGCAGAAATAAATAATTTATTTAATCAAAAAGTTTCTATCAACACGAAAATAGTGAGAAGAGTGAAGAAAAATTGAAAACTTTTAACGTAGCGCGCGATTTTTCCATACTATAAAGTATATAAAAATATATAAATAAAATAATATAATTCAATTACGTGGAAGCAAAAAGATCAACAGCAAAAAGTTAAATGTTTTATGGGCAAAATCAATTACGAAGTCTTGCAGAAAAGCTTAAGGAAAAAATATATACACACAGTTGGAAGTTGAATTTTAACTTCATATTGTTATTGTGTCTTTTACCATCTATGGTTGAACTCTAGAAACAAACATGGAAAGTAGGATTTTAATGTTCTTGCGGGATCGCGCCCGGTCTCGAGTTCGATCTCTCGTGGCAGCGTCTCGAATGGTACGCGGAAATGGAGTACGTGTTCGACGCCGACGAGAGCGACGACAACTACTACTACTCGTGGTCGACGCTCACGTACGGGCTAACGGACGCGTTCAGCGCGGGGCTCGTCGCGGAGCGCACGAAGCTCGTCGACACCGATTTGTCCGTGCAGCGCGGACTGGCGCTCGCGTTCCATCACGCGAACTTTGGTGTCTCGCTCTACGCCTACAACCTCGGTACGGACGATTCCTACGCCGTCGTCGCGTTCGAGTTCGCGCCATGAGCGCGGAGCTCGCGAGCGACACCGACGGTGAGCACTCGCGTCGCAACACGGTGCTGCTACTCGTCGGCGTCGGCTGCGCTCATGCGTTCCTTTTCCTGCTCTCGTACGCGCTCTTGACGTCCGCGCCAGGGCCGCGCGCTCCCGACGAGGAGCTCGTCGCCTTCTACGAGGGCGGTCGCCAGCGGAATCTGGTGCTCGTCGGGCTGTACGTGATGCCGTTCGCCGGGATCGCGTTCTTGTGGTTCTGCATGACGCTGCGCGCTTTGATTCGCGCGAACGCGCAGCTCGACACCGATCTCCTGTCGGGCGTTCAACTCGTCAGCGGGATCCTCTACGTCGCGCTCTTCTTCACGGCGGCGGCGGCATCCTCGGTGATGGCCGTGAGCATTGAGTACTCGGAGTCTCCCCTCGATCCGATGGTCGCGCGACAGTTTCCGCAGTACGGTGCGACGTTGCTGCTCGTTTTCGCGATGCGCATGGCCGCGATGTTCGTCTTCACGACGGCGCGGCTAGGCCGAAAGGCGGAAGTGCTGCCGCGCTGGTTCGCGCACGTCAGCCTGATGGGCGGGCTGATCCTGCTCTTCAGCGCCTCGTTCAGCCGCGTGCTGGTGCTGGTCTTCCCGATGTGGCTCCTCGTGCTGTGCGCCGTGCTCTTCGTGCGCTCCCGCCGCACCCCCGATGCACTCGCGGGCGTCGCGCGCTCAAGCTCCACGACCTGAAGGCCGAAAGAGCCCAGACGGTCTCTCCTCAGCGCGGTCCTACGCGCGGTGTCGAGGAGAACCGGGAGCTCCCCGTGCCCGAAACGCCGATCGAAACTGCACGTCCGTCGCTCACTCGGCCGGCTCGACCTGCCGAGCCGTTCGTGCAGGTGATGCTGTGCCTCGTCGTCGCGGCGCTGCTCCTGCTCGTCATCGCTCTTCCGATGGGCGGTCAATCTACGAGCGACGTCGAGCAACAAGCGACGGTGACCGAGCTGCGCAGCACGCTCGATGCGCTACGGAGCGCGATCGGCGAGTATCGCTACGACCACGGCACTTGGCCGGGACAAGTCGACGGCGAGCTCTCTGCGATCATGCTCGCCTCGCGCTTCGAATCGCACCTCACGCAGCCGTCCGATGGCGCGGGCTATACCGCGCCGGCGCGAACACCGAGCCATCCGTTCGGGCCGTACTTTCCGACTGCGGGTCTGCCCGCGAATCCGATCAACGGCCTCGCGAGCGTGCGCATCCTGAGCCCGCTCGATCCGTGGCCGCTCCAACCGGACGGCACGAGCGGCTGGATCTACCGGCCGGCGACCGGCGAACTCCGCGCGAATTGCCCGGGCGAAGCCACCGGCTTGGGCGTGCGGTTCGCGGACCTGTAGCGCGGTTCCGAGGCTTCATGGGCCTGCGCTCGCTCGACTCCGCCGCGCTTGCTTGAGGCCCGCGCCCGCGCCAGTCGAAGAGAACTACGGATGCGGGGCGGGGGCATGCGGCGGGAGCGAGACAGGCGGCTGCGCGGCGGATTCACGATCGTCGAGCTGCTCGTCGCGCTCATCCTCGTGGCCCTGACCGCCACGGTCGCGATCTCGGCCTTTTTTTCCCGCACCGAGATCACGCTCGACAACGCGGCGCGCCTTCTCGCCGAGGATCTGCGGTCCGCTCAGAGTCGCGCGACCGCGCTGCGCTGCGAGGTCGTGTTCCGTTTCGCAGCCGATGGTTCCGGGTACGAGTCCTTCGACAACGATCAGCGCACGAAGCCTCACACGAACGGCCCGGATGGAATGCGGCGAGACTTCGAGCGTGACGCGGTCTTCGAGGGTGTTCGCATCAGCGCCGTCCAACTAGGCGGGCCGGATCACGTCCTCTTCCTGCGCGACGGCTCGGTCGCGGCCGGCGGACAGGTCACGATCGATTACCACGGCGCGACGCGCACGGTGGTGATCGAACCGGGGAAGAGCTGGATCCGGGTCGCCGACAGCTGATCGCGACGGCGCGCGAAAAAAAGTCCGGCTAGCTGGACCGACAGCGTCGGCCTGTTCGTACAGACCGGTGCCGGTTGCGAGTACTCGACACGCCAGTCCGCTGCGCGTGGACCGGATCCCTCTCGCTCCGCTCGTTCCATGCCGTGAAACGCGCACGCATGTGCTCACGCATCACCGGCGATCACCCCGAAAAAAAGGGAGTCGTCTCCTTGTGAGAGACGACTCCGCGCGGGTCGTTGCTGATGCCGGGCACCAGTCGACGCGGCCGAGTGAAGGTGGCAGAACCTTACCTCGGCGGCTCTGGGTCAAGGCAGGGGTGACACCAGAGCGCTGCGATGGGGATCGCAGCTTCCGAGTGTTGGGTAACACTCGGACACAGGACGGGGTGGCAGAACCTCGCCCGTGTGTTCGAAATGTATCCGGGGATCGAGAAGAGTGTCCATCGATATCTGGTGAGGGGATCAGTACGCCGGGATCTTCGGATCGACTTGCGCGCGCCACGCATCGAGGCCGCCGCGCATCGAGTACACCTGATTGAAGCCGTGGCCTTTGAAGTAGGCCGCGACGTCCAAGCTCCGCTGACCGGTCTTGCAGGCGAACACGATCCTGCGGTCCTTAGGCAATTCCATGTATCGGGCGGAGTCGGCGTAGTCGATCAGTTCGGCCGCTTCGATCCGGGCGACTTCCCATTCTTGGGGCTGACGCACGTCGATGAAGGAGAACGACTCGCCCTGATCGAGCCACGCTTTCACCGACGTGGGCTCGACCTGCATGTTCGAGTCCATGTCCTGCGCGACCTGAATCGTGCGGATGACCTCGGGCACGTCCAGGATGTTGTGATCCTTGCAGACCTGCGCGAGCGTATCGGTCGGTTGGAACCCGCACGACGAGCAGCCGCCAACGTGGTAGCGCTGGAAGAGCGCGCGCTGGGCTGCGGGAGCGATCCCCATGATCTGCTCCATGGTCATGTCGGGACGAATCGCTACCTGAGACTGGGTCAAATCGTGGACTCCTGCAAAGCCGCTGCGGGGGCGATCCTTGGATCGCGCAGCGAGGGGGGCCGTCTGCCGTCGGCGGAACCTTTCGAATTCTAGCCTACTCCGTCATGCGCGGAAGATCCGCAGGCGTCCTCGTGTGGCGCGCACCAGCGAGCTCCCTTACCCTTGCGCGCTCATCTGCAGCCCGGCGCGCCCATCCGCGCTTCGGGCCGCCCATCCGCGCCTCCCGTATGCACGTCGCGGACAGAACACCGCTCGGCCCTCAACCGCACCCCCACCCTATGACGGAAGCCCGCATCACCCCGCGCGCGGACGATTACGCGCAGTGGTACCAGGACGTGATCCAAGAAGCGCAGCTCGCCGAGTCCGCGGGTGTCGTGAAGGGCTGCATGGTCATCCGGCCGAACGGCTACGCGATCTGGGAGAAAATGCAGGCCGACCTCGATCGGCGCTTCAAGGCGACCGGGCACCAGAATGCGTACTTCCCCCTACTGATCCCGCTCTCGTTCTTGGCGAAGGAAGCCAAGCACGTCGAGGGGTTCGCGATGGAGGTCGCGGTCGTCACGCACACCGGCCTCAAGGCGGTTGACGGCAAGCTCGAGCTCAAGAACGAACTCGAAGAGCCCTACGTCATCCGGCCGACGTCCGAGACGATCATCGGGCACTTCTTCGCGAAGTGGATCGATTCGTACCGCGACCTGCCGCTGCTCCTCAATCAATGGGCGAACGTGATGCGCTGGGAGCTGCGCACGCGCATCTTCCTGCGCACCGGCGAGTTCCTGTGGCAAGAAGGCCACACCGCGCACGCGACGCACGCCGAAGCGGACGAAGAAGTGCAGCGCATGTTGAAGGTCTACCGCGACTTCGCGCGCGAGATCATGGCGATGCCCGTGATCTGCGGCATGAAGACGGCGAACGAGCGCTTCGCGGGCGCGCACGAGACGTACTGCATCGAAGCGATGATGCAGGACGGCAAGGCGCTGCAAGCAGCGACGAGCCACGACCTCGGCCAAAACTTCGGCAAGGCGTTCGACGTCACCTTCCAAAACCAAGAGGGCGTGCGCGACTTCGTGTGGCAGACGTCGTGGGGTGCGACCACGCGACTGATCGGCGCGCTCGTCATGGTGCATTCGGACGACGACGGCCTCGTCATCCCGCCCAAGCTCGCGCCCATCCACGTCGTGATCGTTCCGATCTACCGCAAGGACGAGGAGAAGGCGCGCGTGCTCGAAGCCGCGCGCGCGATCGCGACCGAGCTCTCCGACGACGGCCTCTCGGTGCGCGTCGACGATCGCGACGGCATCAAGCCCGGCGCGAAGTACTACGAATGGGAGCGCAAGGGCGTGCCGGTGCGCATCGAGATCGGTCCGCGCGACATCGACGCCGGCACCGTGATGATCAAGCGTCGCATCGCGCCGACCGGACCTGACGGCAAGCCGATGAAAGAAACGCTTCCGCGCGCGAACCTCGGCGTCGCGATCGGCAAGGTGCTCGACGAGCTGCAAGAGTTCTTGTACTCACGCGCCAAGGCCTATCGCGAAGCGAACACCGTGCAGGTCGACACGTGGAAGGAGTTCGAGGAGGTCTTCGCCGGGCAAGGCTCGAAGTTCGCGTGGGCGCACTGGGACGGCACGACGGCCA
>JANOFY010000030.1:0-12315 GCA_031413895.1 Planctomycetota bacterium
CCGCCGACGAGCACCGAACCAGCCCTCCCATCGACTGCTGCGTGACTTCAGGCGCGGCGTTCATGCTCCGGGTTGGCAGAAGCACGACGACGTGAGCTTCACGTCGGCACCCGACCAGGCCTTCTCGAAACGCGCGTCGACTGCGCGCGCCTCCCCTTGCATGTTCTGCTCGCGCAGACAACGCGCCAAGCCGAACAGCGACCAGCCGTTGTCGGGAAAGCGTGCCAGGTCCTCGCGGAACACCTTCTCGGCATCCTCGAAGCGCTTCGCCTCCATCAGCGCCGCGCCTAGCGCGTGACGCACCGGCATCATCCAATCGGGCGGTTCGTCGTAGACGAGCGTGTCTTCCGCTTGCGCGGCTTCACGAAGGAGCGCGATGCCCGCGTCGTGCTCGCCGCGACGGAACGCGATCTCTCCGGCGAGCATACTCTTCGCGATGCCGAGCACGGTGCGCGCCGGATTGTTGCCGATCGTGCGCTCGTCGACCTTGTCGAACGCTGCGAGGAACTCCGCCTGCTCGTCTTCCGCGTCCTTGACTTGACCGAGCGCCGCGTACGCGATCCCGCGCGAGTAGTGACGCATCGCTTTCGACACCGAGAGATGCGGCGCGAATTCGGGATGCCGCAGCACGTCATGCCAGAGACCGAAGCGCACTTGCGTGTGCAGCACGGTCGGCATGAAGCCGTCGATCAGCGGTCCGGCGCTCTCGATGAACTCCTTCGGCACACCGTCGACCAGGCTCTGCGCGGCGGAGAGCGCTGCTTCGCTGCGTCCTTCCATCATCGACGCGAACGTCAAGAAGTGATGGTTGTGCGCCATGTACAAGCGGTAGAAGCCGGCGGCCGGAATGAGGCCGCGGTGCTTCTGATCGGCTGCGATCGCGCGCACGTTCGCCGCCGACGCAGCCGCGTAACGTCCCAGACGCAGATCGATGTGCGCGGGCATGTGCACGAGGTGCCCGGCGCCGGGCACGAGCATGCGCAACCGATCGGCAGCGGCAGCGGCCTTCTCCGGCGTGCGCGAGGCCTCCATCGCGTGGATGTAGAGGTGGCATGCGCCGGGATGATTCGGCGCGAACGAAAGAACACGTTCGAGCGTCTCCAAGATCTCGGGCGTGTCCTCCTTCGGTTCGCCGGCGTGCGTCCACAGATCCCAGGGGTGCAGATCCATCAACGCTTCGGCGAAGAGCGTCCCGATGTCGGAATCGCGCATGTTCGCGTGCCAGACGCGGCGCATCGCATCCGCGTACGCTCGATCGAGCGGGCCGCGCTCAGCGGCGAAGTCCGCGGAGTAGCGCTGCCCGAGCGCTTCGATCAGCGATTGTTCGGCCGCGCTGGCACCGCGTGACAGCTCGCGCGCGTGACCCAGCGCCTCCCACGCGACGCGCGCGTGCTCGGCGTCGACGGAGGAGTTGTTGATGTGCGGACCGTTCACCAGCGCGATTCCCCACCACGCCATCGCGCACTTCGGATCGAGGCGCGCGGCTTGGCGATAGGACCGCATCGCCTCGCCGTGGTTGAAGGCGAACGTCAGGACGAGGCCTTGGTCGAAGTAGCGCTGCGCGATCGGCGAGCTCGTGACGATCTCGCGGTGGTGCGTTCCAAGATCGTCGTACAGGTACGCAGCGCTCGCTTCGGCAGTGGTGTCGTGCGTTGTCGATCGACACTCGCTCGCGGACAGCAGGGCCGCGAATGCGAGCGATCGAAACGTGAGGAGCGAGAACGATTCTTCCTTCGAAGCGAGACGAGTCATGAACGAGCCTTGGCCTTTTTTCGTGCGTCCGGCTGCTTGCCGTCCGTATTTCCGTGATCGACTTCGATCGGGCCGATGCGCGCGTACGTTTTACGCGCCCGCTCGGATCCGGCGGGCTGCAACTCTTTGAGGACTTCGGTCTTGGTCATGAGGGGCGTCTCGATGCGCGGGGCGCGCCATGTTCGCGTCGTCCGCGAGAGCCTGCAAGCCGAACGCACATGGGACGCACGCACATGCCGAGCAGCAAGAGTGTTCGCGCGCTCGCCGCGGACGACGACACCGAGGGCGCTGGGAAGGCCACGAGGACCTCCGGGAAGACACGGATGCCGCGCACGAAGGGCTCGAGCACGTCGGCATCCGTCGCCGCTCCCGCAAAATCGCCTCGACGGTTAAGCTAGACGGGCTCGTCTCCATCGGTTGCCCTCAACTCGCGCTACAACCGGGCTGCCATGATTCCGTGGACTTCCGATGGTCGATAGCCTCAATCGGCCGCGTTCGAGAGCATGCTCCCGAACGCGGCCACTTCCTTAGGCGCGTACATGGCTGCGTTCCTTGCGATCGATTGGTCGGGTGCCATCGCGGGCGTTCGACGCAAGATGTGGATCGCGGAGGTCGTCGCAGGACGCCTCGTGCGCGTGGAGTGCGGTCGAGATCGCGCGGAGATCGTCGATCATCTCGTCGAGCGTGCCGCACGCGATCGTGATCTCGTCGTCGGACTCGACTTCGCGTTCTCGTTTCCCCGCTGGTTCGTCGAAGCACAAGGATGCGCGCTCGCGCCGGAGCTGTGGCGAGTGGTCGAGCGCGACGGCGAAGGATGGTTGCGCAATTGTGCCGCCCCGTTCTGGGGGCGTACGGGTCGCCGCCGACCGCCGCCGGACTCGGCGCGCGCGATGTACCGCACCACCGAGAGCGACGCCGTCACGGCGCACGGCGTGGGACCCAAGTCGGTGTTTCAAGTCGGTGGTGCCGGCGCGGTCGGCACCGGTTCCGTGCGCGGGATGCCGTGGCTCACTCGATTGCGTGAGCGCGGCTTCGCGATCTGGCCGTTCGATCCGCCGCGCCGTCCGGTCGCGCTCGAGATCTACCCGCGCGATCTGACCGGCCGCATCAACAAGTCGAGCGCGCTCGCGCGCCGTTTGTTCCTGGCGCGCGAGTTCGCCGACCAAGATCCGGCGCTCCTCGAGCTCGCGGCCTCGTGCGAGGACGCGCTGGATGCCGCGGTATCGGCGCTGCGGATGTCGCAGCACGCCGAGTGCTTCGATCAGCTCCGGGCCGCGCGGGATCCCATCGAGCGCATGGAAGGTCGGATCTGGCGCCCCCCTCCATCGGCGTGACCGCCGCACGCGCGGAGTAGACTGGCGTCGTGAAGCGGCACGAGAGCCTGCGACCTCTCTCGCGCGACCATCACCACGGTCTCGTCGAGGCGCGCGCGCTGCGCTGGGCCCTGTCCGGCCGGGCCGGCACGTTGCGCGGTGTTCGAGCGAGCGTCCTGGCCGCGTGGGAACGACTCCTCGCCGCGCACTTCGACGACGAGGAGCGCTGGATCCTCGCGCTGATCCCCGACCCGGCGGACGCCCGGCGACTCCGCGCCGAACACGACGAGATGCGCCGTCTATTCAGAGAGCTCGCGCGCGCGAGCGAACAGTCCGAACCCGATCGAAACTTGCTCGGCGCAATCGCGACCCTCCTCGACGATCACATTCGCTGGGAAGAAGCGCATCTCTTCCCGGCCATCGAGGCCACGGTGAGCACGGCCGCACTCGCGACCTTGGGTCGGCAGCTCGCGGATCGCCGGCCGCGGACGCCCGCGCCCGATTAGCTCTCGACGGTGCGACCCCGCTGCCGATCGTCTATATACATGGAGAGCAACGCGAAACCGCGTGTCATGAAACGCTTGCGCACCGTCTGGCTCTGCAGCGCGATCGGGCTGGTCATTACCGCCTCGGGCGCTGCACGACAACAACTCTCGAAGCCGCCCCCGCTGCCGATCGGCTATCAACGGGAGCTCGACGCGCGCACCGAACTCGAACGCGCGGAGGAGCTGGCGAGGAACAGCCGCTACTCCGACGCGCAGCGCGCGTACAAGAAGCTCGCCGAGGAGTATTCCGGCACCGCGGCCGCGGTGATCGCAGAGCGCCGATCGGCTCCGAGCGCTTTCCTGGGCAGCAGCGACGTGGTCCGACAGGGACCGTCGTCCAATCGAGTCGACGTCCTCTTGATGGGCGATGGATACGAACTCGATCACCTGAAGGCATTCGAGAAACTCGCCGCCGACGTGCCCGCGATCTTCGAGCGCCAGGACACGTTCCGCGAGTACTACTCGTACTTCAATTTCGTCCGCGCCGATCTCGTGAGCGCCGAACCGGGCGTCGACGGTTTCGGACGCGAATTCGACACAGCCCTCGGAGGTCACACGCTGGGCACGATCGAGGGACACGTCGCCGTCGACGCCGAGCGCGTGCGCGCGATGCTGCGCGAGTTCCCCGACCACGACGATCTCGCGATCGCGTTCGTCCGGCGCGGCGTGCTCGGAACCGGCGGTCTGGGAGTGGCGACCGTGGGCGGCATGGATGCGAAGGTGCTGATCCACGAGTTCGGCCACGCGTTCGCGGGCCTCTACGACGAGTACTCGAAGCCGAATTACGAGCAGCACGCCGCGCGGCCGATCCCGACCGGCACACGCGGGATCAACGTGGCCGGCACCGAGGATCCCAAGCAAGTGCCGTGGGCGCACTGGATCGCCGCGCGCCATCCGAGCATCGGCGTCTACCAGGGTGCGGCCGGGCAAGTGCGCGACGCATGGAAGCCGACCGCCAGCGGCTGCGTCATGGACGACGGCGACTTCTTCTGCCCGGTGTGCCGTGAAGCACTCGTGCTGCGCATCTATTCGCTCGTCGATCCGATCGACAGCGCGGAACCGGAGCCGCACGCCTTCGGCTCCAAGGACGTGCTCGTGCTGACCGGCGCGCCGATCGAGATCCAAGTGCGCGTCATGAAGCCGGCGAGTCACAACCTCGAAGTGCGCTGGTGGGTGCTGCCGCCGGAGCGATTGCCGCACAGTGCCGCGCCGGGCGACGGCGCGCGCGACGACACGGGGCGGCGCTGGTTCGACCGGCGTGAACGCGGACGACTGACGAAGATCGTCGACCGGCCGCGCGTGACGAGCCGCAACAACTCATCCGGCGTCCACACGCTCCGCCTGTTGCGATCCGAGATGGAGCAGGGTCGCTACCGCGTGATCTGCCGCGTGCGCGACACGACGCGGTTGCGCGACGAGGAGTGGCCGTGGGTCCTCAAGGACGAGCAGGGCGTGCTCGAATCCGAGCGCGCGTGGTGGGTGTACGTCGAGTGATCGACTCTCACGCGGTGCGCCAGCGCGAGGAGACGCGCCGGACCGCGAGCACCGCGAGTGAACCACCGACGAGCGCGGCGAGCAGCCATTCGAGCGCGCGCACGAACGCGTGATCGATCGTCTGCTCCCCTTTCGACGCGGCTGCGTCGACCACACGTTCGACGGCAGGGAGCTGGGTGTCGATCGCGTAAATGGTGGCCTGCAGCTCGCGCGCGAGCACGGTGAACCGTTCCGCCGCCGCTCCGTACTCGGTGACGTCGAACGGCCGGGCGGGCTCCGACGGCGGCTTCTGAACGGCATCCTCCGCGGCTGACTCGGCGGCCTCGCGCGCGAGAAACGCGTCGAGAACCTTCACGGTCTCCGTCAACGACTGGGAAAGCGCCGTGCCTGAATCCAGCGCCCGCTGCGCGTTGCCGAGCACTTCACCGAGCGGCGCGCGACTCGACTCGAGGTCCTTCAGCAAACCCGCCCGCTGCGCGTCGATCGCCGCGGAGAGCTGCACGATCGCCGCTTCGCGCTCGGCGCTGACCTGCGCCGGCAGCTTCTCCGCGGTGGCGGCGAGCGAGTCGGCGGCGCGCGACACTCGGTCGACGCTCTCGACCGTGGAATCGACCTGCGGCTCGCGAAGCGTGGTGAGCGTGAGCAGCTCGACGCGCGCGGCCAAGAGCTCCGGCATGCGCTGGAAGTAGTACACCGCGCGCTCGCCCAATTGGCGCGCCTGCGCGACTTCCTTCACGGCCGGCTCGAGCCCCGACAGCGGATCGATGGAGAAGAGACCACTCAGGTTGCTCTTCCGAGCGTCTTCGGTCACGAGCTTCCCGAAGCCCGGGAGCTGCTTGAGATCCGCGGTGCGATTCGGATCGTCTGCGGCGAGCCACTTCCCGATCACGGCTCGCGTATCGGCGACCTGCTCCTTCGTCATGGACTCTTCGGCGAGCGCCCAAGCGGACATCTCGAGCTGCGCGAGCGAGTCGATCATCGGCTGATCCGCGTCGCCCCACTGCTCGACGTGCACGGTCGCGTGCGCGCGATGCAGCGCGCTGACGAGGACGATCGTGTCGAAGAGTCCCTCGTACGGCTGCGGCCCCGACGCGAGCCTCCAGGCGTAGTCGCAGTAATCGATCTGCCAGCGCAATGCCTGGGCTTCCGCGTCCTTCGACTTGGCGCGCAGCGCGAACGCGGACGTCGCCCTGGTGATGTCCAAGGCGAAGACGTCCGCGAAGCGCATCAGCTTGGCGATGACGGCATCCACGCCGGGATACGGGGGCTTCGCGGACTTGCCGGTGACCGCCGAGGCAACGTCCCCCGGCATCTTCGTGACGGTCCTGAACAGACCACAGCTACTCGACACGAGCGCTCCCGCGACCAGCGCGGCGATGGACACGACGAATCGTCTTTTTCGCTCCGACATCTCGATTCCAACCTCCGGGGAGATTCAACCCTCTCCGGAGCTCGATTCCGAGCGTCTTGATCGGAGCGCTGCGACAGCCGATCGTCGTCAGCGAACGCCGACCACGATTCGAACCTTGTTGACGAATCGCACCCGCCCGTCCGTTTTGGCGTGGCGCGCGGCCTCGTTCGCGACGCTCGCCCACACGCGCGCGTGATCGTCCGGGGAACGGCCGTCGAGCTCCCGCTTGAGCGAGCCCGAGATCTCTTGCAGGAAGAGCACGTAATCCGCGCTCGACTCGTACGACATCGTCACGTCGCGCTCCTCGCTGACGACGTCCACGAATCCTGCCCGCGAGTAGAGCTCCTCCAGCGCTCCCGGGAATCCAAGTCGCAGAGGACCGGGTGCATCCGCGGGCGGCGGCGGCGTCCCCAGCACACGCCGCGCGACCTGGATGGGAATCGCGATGAAGGGAACTTGGTCTTCGGTGCCCCACACGGCCGCGACGAAGCGCGCACCTGGACGGAGCGTCCGGCGGACCGACTTCACCGCCGCGAGCGGATCGAGAAAGAGCATCACGCCCCACCGGCACAGCGCCGCATCGAAGAGACGCGCACCGAAGTCGAGCGCCTGCGCATCGGCCTCGCGAAACAAGACGTTCGACAGCCCCGCTTCGATCGCGCGCTCGCGCGCCAGCACCAGCATCTGCGGCGCGAGGTCCGTGCCGAGCACGCTGCCCTTCGCTCCGACTCGGCGCGCCGCCGTGAGCGCGGGCTCGCCGATGCCGGTCGCGACATCGAGGACGCTGTCGCCGGCGCGAACACCGGAGAGCTCGACCATGCGTTTGTTGAGCGACTGAGCGCCCGCTTCGAACGTCGGCCACCACTTGTGCCAACCGGCGGCGACCGAACCCCACAACTCACGCTGAGCACGCGTGAACTGCTGCGGGTCGATCGGCGCGGGGTTCATAGCTGACGCACCGTGCCGAAGAGGGCCGAACCTTGAATCGCGTGCGCGACCACGGCGTGTCCGTTTCCGTTCCAGTGATAGTCCGTCGGAAACTCGAACCGCGAGCCGTCGCGTCGATGCTGGTCGATGAACGAGCGCTGCAGGTCGACGACCTCGTAGCCGAGGGCACGCGCCTTCGTCATGAAATGGTCGCGCATCCTCGCGAAGTAGCTCTGGCTCACCGCTTCGAGCGCTTTCTCGTCGTAGAGCTCCGGTCGCATACCGTCGAGCACGAAAAGAATCCGTGTGCTGGGCAGGCCGCTCTTCTCGGGGAGCAGCCTCAAGAAAGTGTCGATCACTTGGTCGGATTGCGCCAGTCGCTCGGGGGTGACCCGCGCCCAGGTGTTGCCGACGAACGTTTCCGTGCCCTCCGGCGCAGCGCGTCCAAAGATGGAGCGCGTCGCCGCCTTGACGCGCGTCGCAAGCCTCAGGTTCAGGTTGACGTACCGCGCGAGCGCCGACGAATACACGACCCGACCGAGCGCGCCTGGCTCGAAGTCGAAGCGGTGAAGCTCGAGCTCGCCACTCTGGTTGGGGATGAAGTGGTGCTGTCCCGGACAGATGCTGATGCTCGCCAAGCTCTCGTCGAAGTCGTTGCCCACGACCGAGAGGACGAGCGCATCCGGCGCGTACTTGTCGCGCGCGTACTCGGCCCACACGAGGTACTGCGAGAGCGGCGCGCCCGACGCGGCGAAGCTGTACACGCGCGCACGTCCATCGAGCTCCTGTGCGAGGTGCGCTTGCACGGTCTCACGGTAAGGCACCATCGCGGCCTCGATGAACGAGTCTCCGATCACGGCGAGCAGCGGCTGCTTGTCCCGCTCGACGTAATCGCAATCGTTGACGAACCCGTCGTTGTTGATCCGGCCCTTGTTCGCGACGGCGAAGTTCCAGTCGCGCGAGAACACGAACGAGCGACGCGGCTCGTACTGGAACACCCGGTGCTCCGCGTCGACGGCCTGCGGACGCAGCGGTGTGCTCACCGGCATGAAACGCAGGGCGACCTCGGCGACGAGGAGCATCCCCGCGAGGCCGAGGCCGAATGCGAAGAGCCGCGAGCGGCGTTTCTTGGCCGTCATTCCGTTTCTTGGCAGGTGGTCAACCGGCGCGCACGCGGCGTGGGTTCGCGCGACGCGTGAGCCTCAGTATCGACGATCGACCGACGTTGTCCAACGGGCACGTAGGGAGCCTGCACGGAATCCCGTAGTCTGCTTCGCCGACACGTCTCCTCGATGAGCACGCGCCCGAACGTGCAGCCCCCACCAGCCCCCCGATCTTCACGATGAGCCTTTCGAAACCGCTCCGTCGAGTGCTCGCGATGCTGACCGGCGGCGTGATCGCGCTGCTCCTCGGCGAGATCGCGCTACGCATCCACAACCCGATGCAGCTGCGGCTGCGCGGCACGACGCTCGTCCTACCGACCAATCGCAGGTACGTCTTCCGCAATCCGGAAGCGACGAAGCTCGACCCGGTCGTGGAAGTCGTCCGCAACGATCTCGGGTTCCGCGGTCCGCCGTTGCCGGCGGATTTCGAGCAGCACCTGACGATCGTCACCGTCGGCGGATCGACGACGGAGTGCTTGCACCTCGCCGAAGACAAGACCTGGCCCGCCGTATTGTCGCGCGCGCTCGATGAGACGTTCCAAGACGTCTGGGTGAACAATGCCGGACTCGATGGGCACTCGACGTTCGGGCACATTCAGCTCGTCCGCCAATTGATCCTGCCGCTCAAACCGGATTACGTCCTGTTCATGGTGGGCATCAATGACATCGATCGCCCCGACTTGAACGAGTACGACCAAGGCATGCTGACCGAGTACCAGAGCTTCAAGCAGAAGCTCGTCAGCGGCAGCGAGCTCCTGTCGACCGTGCAGGCGATCTGGCGGACCGCACGCGTCCAAGACCTCGGCCTCGGCCACGAGTTCGAGCTCAACGTCGAGACTGCCAAGGCCGGCCAGGACGATCCGACGATCGCGGCGCAGTACATCAGCGATCAACGCGATCGCCTAGCGGTGCACTACGCCGAACGCGTGCGCCTCTTGATCCGCGAGACGCGCGCGGCCGGCATCGAGCCGGTCCTCATCACGCAGACGTCGCTTTTCGTCGATGCGACCGACGTCGCCACGGGCCGCCCCATCGGCCCGCTGGAGTTCGGCAAATGGACCGCGGCGACGCGCGGCCAAGCGATCGCGGCCTACAACGAGACGACGCGCGCGGTGGCACGCGAGCTCGGTGTGCACTTGATCGACCTCGCGCGCGAGATGCCGCCCGATTCGCGCCTCTTTTACGACTGGATGCACTTAACGAACGCAGGCGCGGAGCTCGTCGGCGGCGTGATCGCGAAGGAGCTCGTTCCGTTCTTGGCGGAAAGACACCAGGACACGTGGCGCGCATTGAGCACGCGCGAGTGAAGCCGCGCGCCGATCGTGTGGGTCACCCAGGCGCCGCAAGCAGCGATCGTGCCTGATCCGAGCGGCTGGGTTATGCTTCGGCCCGTTCGCGACGAGCACGCTTCCAACATTCGAGGTGATGACGGTGCATTCATTTTCCGTGACAGGCGTCCTGTTCTCCGCGCTCTTGACCGCTTGGTATGTCGCGGCGACGCCTGATCCGAGCGCCGCTCCCACGGTCGTCCTCCACGGGGTCGCGATCGTTCCTGACGTGCTCGGCCTGCCGCACTTCGTCGACGCGACTCCCGCGGACGCCGACGTGCGCGTCGATCGTGAGCATGCGTCGAACATTCCAAGTCAGACCGTCACCCCGAAGCTCACGGAAGCGGTGACGCCCCGATCGCCGTGACCGCGCCGGCGCATGACCGCCGCGCTGATGAAGAAGCCCACGCTGCTGCTCCTCTTCGCCGCACTGCTCGCGGCGCTGGCCTTTCTCGTGGCGCAGCTCGGCTCGTCGCCGGATCCGCGCGACGATCACCGTGAACGCGCACTGTCCGCAGCCGGATCGAACACCTCCGCGCTCGCGCTCGACGCGAACGACGTGCGCGATGCGAGCCGCGAGCGCACGACGCTCGCGAACGGCGCGCAGTCGTCCGCCGTCGAACCCGTGATTGAGCAGCTCGCCGACGACCTACTCGACGTGCTCGTCCTCTCGTCCACGACTGGACAACCCGTCGCGAACGCGGAGCTCTCGGCCGTGCGCGCTCCGCCGTCGCTCGTGATCCCGTCGCACGAGGTGCCGCGTTACCTCGGCGAGATCCTGCGCCTCGCGGAGTCCTCTTCCGGGCGATACGTCTCCGACGAGCAGGGACGAGCCGGCGTACCTTGGCCCGCAGGGCGCATGTTCCTCGTCGGCCGCACGAAGAATTCGCTCGGCGCCGTGCAGATCGATCGCGTCAGCCGTCCGCCGGTGCTCTTGGAGCTCCACGACGATGGCCCGATCACGGTGCAGGTGGTCGACACGAACGGCACTCCGCGCGCCGGCGTGCCCGTGGCGCTCCGCGCGCGTCGGTCGGAGTGGTTCGACGACGTCGTGACGCAGGTCACCGAGGGCGACGACGGGCTGACGGTGTTCGCGCACGCGGGCGCGACGCGGTCGCTGAACATCTACGTACAAGTCGTGGTAGCAATCGCCGGCGCATTCGATCCGCCGATCGAGGAGTCGTTCGATCCGGCGAAGTCGCAAACTGCTCCGATCCGGCTCGTGCTGCCGCCGACGGGCGAAGCCGAAGTGTGGCTCAAGCGCCGCGATGGCAGCGTGTGTACCGAAGACGCCGAGGTCGGACTCATCTGCATCGCGGACAGCTCCGCGGATCGACGCATCAACCTGCCGTTTCGCAAGGACACCGGCGTGCGCGTGCGCACGCGCAGCGGTCGCGCGTTGTTCTCTCACGTCGCGGTCGGAGGCACGCTGGAAGCAGCCGCCGTGCGACCGGGTCTTGGAACCGAGCGCCGCGTCGAAGGCCGCGGACCGAGCGCGGCGGGTGAACGCGCGACGCTGATTCTCACGCTCGACGACGATCCGACGATGCCGACGCTGCAAGGTCGCGCCGTCGACGAGAAGGGCACGCCGCTCGCATCGACGGAGCTCGTCGCTCGACGCGTCCTCGGCGACACCGCGCCGGCACAAGGGTGGACGACGCGCGTGCGCACGGACAAAGCCGGGGTCTTCCAGATCGAGATCTATTGGGAGCCGTTCAAAGAGGGACGCGTAGGCTTCATTCTCGCGCGCACCGCGGGAGAGTTCGTCCTCGGCGAGTGCGGCAGACTCCAAGCGCCCGCCGAGCTCACACCGGGAGTCCACGATGTCGGTGACGTGATGATCGCGCGCGGTCCGCTGCTCGCCGCCGGCATCGTCACGCGTGAAGACGGCGCGCCGGTCGCGCACGCCGAGGTGACGCTCAACGTGGAGCAGAAGGGTCGTTGGAGCCCGGCCATGCACGCGAGGGTCGCCACCGACGCTTCCGGTGCATTCGAATTACGCGGTTGCTTCGACGCGACACGACTGCGTGTGATCGCCAACGGTCCTGCACTGGGGAGCGCGGCGGTCGATGCGGATCCAGGCACGAGCGGGTTGCGCATCGTGCTATCACCCGCGGGCGCGATCGCCGGCTCGGTGATCGTGGGCGGGTTGATTCAACCCAGAGACCTGCTCGTGACCTGCTCGGCGCCCGGTGCGACGCAACAGGAAGGCATCTGGCGTCGCCTCGCGGTACCGCGGCCCGACGGTTCGTTCCTGATTCCCGATCTCCCCGCGGGTAGCTATCGCATCGAGCTCAAGGTGCGCGGCGGAGATGAGGTCCTCACCGGTGTGGACGGCGTGCGCGTCGTCTCGGGCGAGACGACGTCGGATGCGCGCCTCGA
>JANOFY010000031.1:0-3191 GCA_031413895.1 Planctomycetota bacterium
GGAGCGGCATGACGGCGCTGTCGGGTTTGGCGACGCGCTATTGGCATCTTGCGTTCGCACGCGTCGGTGTCGGCGTGGGCGAAGCGGCGTGCAGTCCGGCGGCGCACTCGCTGATCGCCGACTACTTCCCGCCGGAGCGCCGCGCGACCGCGATGGCGATCTACTCGAGCGGCATCAACATCGGGATCATGGCCGGCTTCGTGATCGGCGGATGGATGAGCGATGCGTTCGGCTGGCGCAGCGCGTTCTTCCTCGTCGGGCTGCCGGGACTTCTTCTCGCCGTGATCGTTCGCGCGAGCCTGCGCGAGCCGCCGCGCCCCGCGCACTCGGCGAGCGCGCGTGCTGCACCCAGCGACGTCGCCGAGTCGCTGAAAGTCTTGTGGAACCTGCGCGCCTTCCGACATGTCTGTCTCGGCGCTGCGCTCGCGTCTGTCGTCGGGTATGCGTTCCTCACGTGGAACCCGGCGTTTCTGGAGCGGACGCACCACATGTCGCGCCGCGAGATCGGCACGTGGCTCGGGCTCATCAGCGGATTGGGCGGCGCGCTCGGAACGCTGCTCGGCGGCGTGCTCGCGGACCATCTCGGAAAGCGCGACCCGCGCTGGCACGTGTGGATTCCGTCGATCGGACGCTTGCTGTCTCTCCCGTGCCTCGTCCTCTTCACGACGCAATCGAACTCGACCACGGCGCTCTTGTGGTTCGTACCGGCGCAGATCTTCGGCGCGTTCTGGTTCGGTCCCGTATTCGGGCTGACGCAGGGCCTCGTCCCGCTGTCGATGCGCGCGTTCGCGTCCGCCGTTCTGCTCTTCGTGGTGAACGTCATCGGACTCGGGCTCGGGCCGCAGCTCGTCGGCCTCTTGAGCGACGCGTTCGGCGCCCGACTCGGCGAGGGCGGCCTGCGTGCGTCCTTGCTGTGCGTGTGCGCGGTCGAGATCTGGGCGGCCTACCACTTCTTCCGCTCCGCGCGCTGGCTGGCGTTGGACATGCCCGCTCGCACCTCGTAGAAACGCGCCGCCGATCGATGAAAGGGTCCCCCGCGAAGTCGAGTCTCTCGCTGACCGTCGTCATGCCGGTCTTCAACGAGCGCTATCTCGTCGCCGAAGCGATCCGGCGCATCCTCGCCGTGGAGGACGAGCGCATCTCGAAGCTCGACCTCGTCGTCGTCGACGACGGATCGACGGACGGATCGCGTGCGATCTTGGCCGAGCTCGCGCGCGAGTACCCCGATCGCATCACGCTCGTGCTGCACGAGAAGAATCAGGGCAAGGGCGCCGCGGTCGCGACGGGCGTCGAGCACGCGCGCGGCGACGTGACCGTGATCCAGGACGCCGACCTCGAGTACAGCGCGAGCGATCTGCCGCGCGTCGTCGCGCCGTTCCTCGAGGACGACGCCGACGCCGTGTTCGGGTCGCGCTTCATGCCGGGAGGATCGCGGCGCGTCCTCTACTTCCGGCACTCGCTCGCGAACCACTTCTTAACGAGCGTGAGCAACTGGCTCACGGACTTGAACCTCACCGACATGGAGACGTGCACGAAGGCCGCGCGCACGACCCTGCTTCGCTCCATCCCGCTGCGCAGTCGCGACTTCCGCATCGAGCCCGAGCTCGTGTTCAAGCTCGCGAAGCGCGGCGCGCGCATCTTCGAGGTGCCGATCCGCTACTCGGGCCGCACATACGAAGAAGGGAAGAAAATCCGCGCGAAGGACGGGCTGCTCGCGCTCGGCGCGATGGTGAAGTTCGCGCTCGTCGACGACATCTACAAGGACGACGAGCACGGCACGAACATCCTGGTCAGCCTGTCGAACGTGCCGAAGTTCAACCGCTGGATGGGGGACGTCATTCGTCCACTGCTCGGCACTCGCGTCCTCGAGATCGGCGCGGGCATCGGCAACTTGACGCGCGGATTCGTTCCGCGCGATCGGTACACGGTCACCGACCTCAGCGATCTGCACGTCGACTACCTGCGCGGTGCGTTCATGGGCCGGCCGTACCTCGACGTGCGCCGCTGCGACTTGGAGAAGCCGAGCGACTTCGACGCGCTCGAAGGCGGCTACGACACGGTGGTGTGCCTGAATGTCTTGGAACACGTGCCGAACGAAGCCGGCGCGCTCGAGAACATCCGGCGCGCGCTCGTGCCCGGCGGCCGCGCGATCGTGCTGGTGCCGCAGGGGCCGCGGCTCTTCGGAACGCTCGACGAGGTGCTCGAGCACAAGCGGCGCTACACGCGCGAGTCGTTGAGCGAGAGCCTCGGTCGCGCTGGGTTCGAGGTCGAAAGGGTATTCGACTTCAATCGCGCGACGACGCCCGGCTGGTGGTGGAACGGAAGGGTTTTGAACCGACGTCACTTCGGGAGGCTGCAATTGAAGATCGTGAATCACACGACGTGGCTGATGCGACCGCTCGATCGCGTGCTGCCGTGGCCGGGGACGTCCCTGATCGCAGTGGGGCGTCGGCGATGAACGGCGTCTTCGAAGAACTGTCTGCCGCGATCGTCCTGCTGGCCGGGATGATGCTCGCGCTGCAGATCGGTTTCCGGTTCGGTCAGCGCAAGCGCGAGCAGGGAACGGATGCGATCAGCGACCAAGTCGGCATCATCCAGACGGCGGTGCTCGGTTTGCTCGGCCTCTTGCTCGCGTTCAGCTTCGCGGCGGCGGGCACGCGCTTCATGGAGCGGCAAGACCAGATCGTGCTCGAGGCTAACGCGATCGGGACGTCGTACCTGCGCTCCGAGCTCCTCGATGGACCGCAGCGCGCGGCGCTGCGCGCCGCGCTGAAGGAGTACACGGAGCACCGGATCGCGGTGTCCGCGCGGCTCTCGCAGGGCTGGGATGCGTCCGTGGTGGTCGACATCGAGCGCATTCAGGCCCGGATGTGGCGCGCGGCGCGAGACGGCGTCGCGCTCCGGCCGGAGTTCGCGGTCGTGCTGCTGACGCCGGTCAACGAGCTGATCGATCTGCACACGCTGCGCCTGAACGCTGCGCGCAAGCGCCTCCCATGGCTCGTGATGTCCCTCTTGATCGCGTCGTCGCTGCTCGCGATCGGGATGATCGGCTACGGCTGCGGCGTCGAGAATCGCAGACGGTGGCCGCTGACGATCTCGCTCGCGCTGCTGATCAGCTGCGTGTTATGGCTGACGTACGATCTCGATCGCCCGCGCAACGGGCTGTTGCGCCTCAGCGACGCGGCGTTGCA
>JANOFY010000032.1:0-35031 GCA_031413895.1 Planctomycetota bacterium
GACCGCTACTTCCTGAACCGTGTGGCGACACACATCCTCTCGTTCAACGAGGAAGGGCACGTCGTGTTCTTCCCCGGCGACTACGAGGAGTACCACGAGTGGTACGAGAAGGATCGCGCGAAGCGCGGCGTCGGTCGCAGCTCGAAGGCCGGGAAGTACAAGAAGCTGCTGCGCGGTTGAGCGCCGGCCTCGGTCGCACGGCATGACGCGCGTCCGCTCGAGCGAACTTTGCGCGTGCGACGACTTGGCGCGTGCACGTGAGATCCTCTCCGCGTTTCGACCCGCGAACGAAGAGCAGTCGGCGACGCGCGAGCGCATGCTCGCGTTCATCGACGAGCATCCCGCGGATGCGCATCGACGCACGTGCATCCCGGGTCACTTGACCGCTTCGGCGCTCGCGATCGACGCGCGCGGGGAACGCGCGCTCCTCACGCATCACCGGAAGCTCGGACGCTGGCTGCAGCTCGGCGGACACTGCGACGGCGACGCGAACCTTCCGAACGTCGCGTTGCGCGAAGCGATCGAGGAGAGCGGCATCGAAGACCTCGCGATCGATCCGACACCCGTCGACCTCGACGTGCACTGGATCCCGCCGCACAAGAACGACCCGGGACACTGGCACCTCGACACACGATTCTTGATTCACGCACCGCCGGACGCGCGCGAGCTCATCAGCGACGAATCTTTCGCGCTGCGCTGGTGGAGCCCGGCCGAGCTCGCCGCGCTGGAGACCGACGACTCGGTGCGCCGCCTGTTCGACATCGCATTCCGATAGCGTCCGGGTCGGCCGCATCCGACGGACTTCGCGACGCGTGCCACCCTGGTGTCCTGGGTATTCCGGCAGTGCCGATCCGCGGCAGGAGATCGTTATGGAGCGACCGATGCGCGCGTCCGTCCAAGCCTTCCTCGCGTTCGGATGCGCCTCGCTCGCGGTTCCGTGCAGCGCTCAGTGCCGCGAATAGCAAGTGAACGTCGGGCACAGCGGTCTGGAGTCCGCATCGATCAACGCCCTCGCCGTGTACGACGAAGGCTCTGGCGCGCGACTCTTCGCCGGCGGAAAGCTCAAGATCGCAGGCAGCCCGTTCTTGGTCGCACGCTGGGACGGCGCGAGCTGGGTCGGGATCGATAACTTCAGCGGCAACTACGTGAAGTCGCTCTGCGTGTTCGACGACGGCATTCAGCCGGTGCTCGTCGCGTCCGGTAAGTTCGTCACGT
Source organism: Planctomycetota bacterium (assembly GCA_031413895.1). GTDB lineage: Bacteria > Planctomycetota > UBA1135 > UBA1135 > JANLUN01. The sequence continues at coordinate 1,216 of JANOFY010000032.1, forward strand.
CCGGCGCCACTCCTTCGCGCTACATCGCCGCCTGGGACGGAACGACGTGGAAGGGACTCGGAACCGGCCTCGACGGTGTGGCGTGGGCGATGTGCACGTTCGACGACGGAACGGGGCCTGCGCTCTAGGCCGGTGGCTTGTTCGAGATACTGGGCGGTTTGGGTGGGGATGGCGTCGCGAAATGGAACGGCGCGACGTGGAAGGCGCTGGGATCGGGCGCTTACGGCGGCGTCTCCACGCTCGCGTCCTGGAACGACGGCTCCGGGGCGAAGCTCGTCGCGGGCGGGGGGGTCATGGCGGCCGGCGGCGCGTATGCGTACCACGTCGCGACATGGAACGGGACGCAGTGGAAGCGGCTGCGCACCGGCATTGGCACCACGCCGCCGAACCTGGTCGCGGACGTGTACGCCGCGCTGCCCTTCGACGAGGGGCTGGGCCACGGCAGCGAGCTCTTCGTCGCGGGTCAGTTCTCGAGCGCCGACGGCGCCGCGACGCATTCGATCGCGCGCTACGGTCCGTGCACGCCGGTGGGTCAGACCTTCTGCTTCGGCGACAGCTCGCTTCCGACGCTGTGCCCGTGCGTGCCTCCGAACACAGTGCCCAACCCTAGCGGTGGATCGGACGGCGGTTGCGCGAACTCGTTCGTCACGAGCGGTGCGAAGCTCTCCGCGTCGGGAACGACGAACCCGGACACGGCGCGACTTCTCGTGTCGGACGTCTTCACGAACCAATACGGACTCACCGAATTCGGACTCTTCATCAGCGGCAACGCGAGTGACACCGCGGGAGTCGCCTCGGGCGACGGCGTGCGCTGCGCGGGCGGAGCGTTCGTCCGTTTCGGCAGCCAGAACGGGACCCACGGGTTTTTCCGCTATCCCAATGATTCCGCAGGGTGGTCGCTCTCGCTCTCGCAAGTGTCCTCGGTGACGCCCGGAAGCGGCGCCGTCCGGCACTATCAGATGCTCTACCGCAACGCGCTGCCCGGCTTCTGCAATCCGAGCACGTCCAACTGGACGAACGCCGTGACGCTGATCTGGTGACGAACGCAGCAGCTACGGCGTCTTCTTCTTAGCGTGCAGCTTCGCGTGCTCGGCGTCGTCCTTGGGCCGCGTGTCCCTTCCCGGTTGCGCCGCGAGATGCAGCCGCGCGAGCCCCTTCACGTGCATGCACTCGTCCGCATGTCCGGGCACGAGCAATCGGAACGGTCCGCCCTTCGACGCCGCGAGCGGCGAGCCCCCGATCGCGTACAGGACGATCCCGCTCGTCGCGATCTCGTGGATGGGCACCGACACCGCGAATCCCGGATCGACGGATGAGATGTGGACGTGGCGCGCCTCCCGCTTCACGCGGATGCGCGCGAGCAACGCGGCGAGCCGCACGCCCTCTCCTTGACGCCCCGGCATCACCTGCGAGACGTCCGCGACCTGTGCCTCGGCCGGCATCGACTTCAGGTCCTTGAAACTGAAGGACGTGGACCCGGCGGCAACGAGACCCGACACTTCGAGCTGCGGCGAAGGACTCATGACGCGTGAAGATACTCAAAGTGCTCGTGTTCGGTCTCGTCGGCGTGCTCGTTCTGCTGCTCCTCGCCGGCTTCTTCATGCCGAAGGACTGGAAGGTGCAGCGCTCGATCTCGATCCGCGCACAGCCCGAGGCGATTCACGCGCACATCGCCGACCTCTCGCGCTGGCCCGAGTGGATGCCGTGGATGGCGCAGGATCCCAAGACAACGGTCTCGTTCGAGGGCGAGCGCACGGCGGTCGGCTCGGTGATGCGCTGGCACAGCGAAAAGATGGGCGACGGCGCGCTTACGCTGACCGAGAGCTCTCCCGCGAAGGGCATCCACTACGAGCTGATGATGAAGGAGTTCGAGACGCCGGCGCAGGGCTCGATCGAGCTCGCCGCAGACGGCGCCGACGGCAACCGAACCCGCGTCACGTGGACTGACGAGGGCCACGTCGGCGCGAATCCGTTCATGCGACTCGCGGTGCCGCTCCTCGAGGCCACGCTCGGCACGTACTTCGACCGCGGGCTCGCGACGCTCGCTCGCAACGCCGAGAAGCCCCAGTAGCGCTGCGCTACTCACGAATGAGAGCGCTGCGCTACTCGCGCACGAGCAGATCCCACACGCGCACGAAGCCCCAGCGTTCCCCCATCGAGATCAACGCGTCGTCGTTGTGACCGGCGCGTCCGGCGAGCTTCGGGTGGCCGCGGCCGGCCAGCTCGCGCAACGCCTGCTGGACCAGCGCGCTTCCCAGGCCCCGATGCCGCATGTCCGGGCTCACGTAGAGGATCAGCACGAGCGGAGTCCGCTCCGCCGTCAGCGGATCCTCGAACGGACCGGTGAGACACACGCCGAGGTCCGCCGAGCCGCGCGTGCTCTCCGCGATCACGAGGACGCTCTGGCTGTCGTCGAAGTGCTTGTCGAAGAAGCGCCGGCACACCCCCTCCGGAAGCGGCGTGTCTCGGAATTCGGCGAGCGCTTGCGCCGCGTAGGCATCGAGCGCGGGTGCCAACTCGCCGGCCTCGCGGCGATCGGTGACAAGTCGCAAGGCGGGTTTCATGTCGGTGCGGCGCTCGTGAACGGGTGCGGGTGCGGCATTCCTTTCCAGTTCGGCGAGCCGCGGGCGGACATCCACGCGTTTCCGCGGCAGATCGTCAAGTGCGCGGACCAGGCTGGCCGACGGAAAGGCCCAGGGCGCAGCGCCGTGCCACTCGTGACTCGCACGACCTGCGTGCCCCGCGTCACGGTGGACGCGCCGCCCCCCTGAGAGGTAGATTCCGAAGTTCGACTGGGCCATCGCGTCGATCCGCACTGGGAACGGGTCCGGACACGCGCCTACCTTCAACAACAACGAATCGTCGGGAGCGGCCCCTGGGACAGGCCCGCGCGAAGACCTGCACGTGCGCAGGCGTCGCGCTCTTCCGGCCCGCGGCTCGCCGCGGCCCTCTTGAATCGCGCCGCGTTCCCCTGCGGCCCCGGAGCCCTCCAGTGCAAGTCAGCGTCGAAAAGCTCGCGCCCTGTCAAGTCAAGGTCAGCTTCACCGTCCCCAGCGACGAGTTCCACGGTGCGATCCGGCGCGCGCTCACCGACGCCGGCCGCAACGTGCGGATGAAGGGATTTCGTCCCGGTCACGTCCCGACGAAGGTGATCGAGCGTCAGTACGGCGAGCAAGTTCGTCGCGACGCGATGGAGCACTTCACGCGCCAGGCGTTCGAGCAGGCCGTGCGTGAGAACGAGCTCAAGGTCGTCGGCTTCCAACGCATAACCGTCGGCGAACGCGCGGTGCTCGAAGGCGTCGACTTCAGCCACGAGTTCGAGGTCAGCCTGCGTCCCGAGATCGAGCTCAAGCTGTACACCGGCATCGAAGTCGAGAGCGAGCTGGAGCCGGTGATGGAACCGGAGATCGAGGGCGCGCTCCAGAACTTGAAGCGCGAGCAGGCCACGCCCGAGCCCGCCGGTGATGCCGGACTTCCGCTGGAGGGTCTCGCAGTCACGAAAATCGAGTGGATCGCGGACGGCGCGGTCGTGCTGAGCCGCGACGACGTGCGCATCTCGCCGCAGACGCCTACGCCGGGGACCGAGCCCGAGGCGTTCCAGGCAGCGCTCCTGGGAGCCAAGGAAGGCGACGTGCGCGAAGTCGCGATGAAGTTTCCCGACGAATTCGCCGAGGAACGGCTGCGTGGCGCGACCGGAACCACACGCGTTCACGTGACCCAGGCGTTCCGCATGCTGCCTCCGAGCGACGAGGATCTGCGCAAGCTCCTGGGCGTGGAAGACGACGCCGCGCTGCGCCGCTTGGTCCGCGAGAAGATGGAGGAATCGAAGCGCGAGCAGGAGAACCACCGGATCGAGAACGTGGTCATCGATCGCATCCTCGCAACGCACGCGTTCGACTTGCCCGAGCGCATGCTCGACGAGCAGACGAACCTGCGCCTGGCGAACGCGAAGAAGCAGCTCGCGGAGCAAGGCACGCCGCCCGACAAGGCCGATGCGGAGGTCGAGGGTCAGCGCGCCGCGATGCGCAACACGGCCACGACCGGCATGCGCGCGCTCTTCATGCTCCAGGCGATCGCCGATCGCGAGAAGCTGCTCGTGTCCCGCGAGGACATGCAAGCGGAGCTTCAGAAGATCGCCGAGCGCAACCAGGCGCCACTGGAAGAAGTCGCCGAGTACTACAAGAAGAACAATCTCTACGAACAGATGGCGATCGAGATCCTGGACCGCAAGGTGCGGCGGTTCTTGCGCGAGAACGCCACGATCAAGGAGCCCAGCTAACGCATGTACGAGCACCGACCGAAATTCGACAGCGCGCTCACTTCCGCAGCGCACATCCAACGTCACCCGGGAACTCCGGGGAAACCGAGCCTAGGAAAGAGCATGGACGCGAACGCATTCATCCCCTTCGTGATCGAGAAGACCGGCCGCGGCGAGCGCACGTATGACATCTACTCGCGCCTGCTCGAGGACCGCATCGTCTTCATCGGCACCGCCATCGACGACCAGGTCGCCAACGCCGTCATGGCGCAGCTCCTGTTCCTCGACAAAACCGGGCGCTCGCAGGACATCAAGATGTACATCAACTCGCCCGGCGGATCGGTCACTGCTGGGCTGGCGATCTACGACACGATGCAGCTCATCGAGCCGCAGATCGCGACCTACTGCCTCGGTCAGGCGGCGTCGATGGGCGCGGTCTTGCTCGCGGGCGGTTCGAAGGGCAAGCGTTTCGCGCTCCCGCACTCGCGCGTGATGATCCACCAGCCCTGGGGCGGAGCCCAAGGGACCGCCATGGACATGGAGATCCATGTCAAAGAGATCCTGAAGATGAAGGCCACGCTCGAGGAGATCCTCGCCAGGCACTCCGGCAAGAGCGCCAGGGAAGTGAACAAGGCCTGCGAACGCGACAACTTCATGTCGCCCAAGGAAGCGCTCGAGTTCGGCTTGATCGATCAGGTCGTCGCTCGCGAAGGCGAGCCGAAGTAGACTCCAATCGCATGACCTCCTCCACCGGGCGTGGCCGGCATGTCGAGCGCTGCACGTTCTGCGAGAAGCGCCGACATCACGTGGTCTCTCTGATCGCCGGGCCGCCCGGGGTCTACATCTGCAACGAGTGCATCGAGATCTGCAACTCGATCTTGCAGGAGGAGCAGCGGCGCTCACCGGACGCGAAGGCCGGCGGCGCAGCCGCTAGCACGGCCGTTCGCAAGCCCGGAGGCCTCTCCGACGGCGGACGCAGGCTGCCGACGCCCATCGAGATCGCGCGTCGGCTCGACGAGTACGTGATCGGCCAGCAGCGCGCGAAGAAGGTGCTCTCGGTGGCGGTGTACAACCACTACAACCGGCTGCGGCATCAATCGAAGAACCCGCTCGCTCTCGGCGAAGTCGAGATCGAGAAGTCGAACGTCCTGCTCGTCGGTCCGACTGGATCGGGCAAGACGCTGCTCGCGCGGACGCTCGCGAAGCTGCTCGACGTGCCGTTCGCGATGGCGGACGCCACGACGCTGACCGAAGCCGGGTACGTCGGCGAGGACGTCGAAAACATCCTGCTGAAGCTCCTGCAGAACTGTGACTTCGACGTCGAGCGCGCGCAACATGGCATCGTCTACATCGACGAGATCGACAAGATCGGCCGCACGACGTCGAACGTGTCGATCACGCGCGATGTATCTGGCGAAGGCGTCCAGCAGGCCTTGCTCAAGATCCTCGAGAGCACGGTCGCGAATGTCCCGCCGCAGGGCGGACGCAAGCATCCCGAGCAGGCGTACATCCAGCTCGACACGACGAACATTTTATTCATCTGCGGCGGGACCTTTAGCACGATCGACGAGATCATCGCTCGCCGCATCGGCCGCGAAGTGATCGGGTTCGGCCGCCATCAAGCCGGGCGCGACATGGTGACGCGCGCGGTAAAAGCCTCGGGAGCACTCGGAGCGCCGGATCCGGCCGAACGCGCGGCGCGCGACGAGTTCATGCGCTACCTCATCCCGAAGGACCTGATCGAGTACGGGATGATCCCGGAATTCGTCGGCCGTCTGCCGGTCGTGGCGACGCTCGAGACGCTCGACCGCGGTTCGCTGGTGCGCATCTTGACCGAGCCGCGCAACGCGCTCATCCGCCAGTACCAACGCCTGTTCGAGATGAACGGCAAGACGATCACGTTCACTCCGGGCGCGCTCGAAGCCATCGCGGAGACCGCGCTCGAACGCGAGACCGGGGTGCGCGCGCTGCGCTTGATCCTCGAGGATCTGCTTCTCGACATCCTCTACGAGCTGCCGTCGCGGAAGGACCAGGCCGCGTTCTTGGTCGACGAGGACGTCGTGCGCAAGAAAAAGACCCTCGCACGGGGCCTCGTGGCCGAATCGGAAACCGAGGACGACAGCGACGACGCGGAAGCGGCGGAGTCGAATCCCGACGAGGGACAGATCGAGCGCGAGAGCGCCTGAGGTCCGCGTGAGCCGGCTGGGGCGCCCAGTGGCGCCGAACCGCGCGCGGAAGTGTCCAAAACGGCCACGGCTCCGCTGAGTCGCGCGAGCTCGAGTCCCGAGCTCAGCGCCGCCCTTGAATCTCGCTCCACAGCGAGCGATCGAATCTCGCGCGCCGCGCGTCACGCGCGCGCTATCCTCCCCCCATGGCGACCGACCAGCAGCTCTGCATCCACTACCATCGCGACTTCGACGGGATGGTGTCGGCGGCGGTCCTGGCGACGATCCTCGAGCGCGTCCACAAGGAACGTGTCACCTGGCAGAGCGTCAACTACGACCAGCGCGAGAACTGGAACGAGTTCGAGGCCGGCCGCCGCTTCGCGATCGTCGACTTCCACTTCCATCCGCGCGCGGAGTACTGGTTCGATCACCACGCGACGACCTTTTTGACCGAGGCGCTGCGCGCGCAGTATCAACCCTCCGACCGCTGGCAATGGGACGAGAGCTCGCCCTCGTGTCCCCCGCTGATCTTGCGCCACGCGAAGGAGCATTGGGGCTTCGCGGGCGAGCCGCGCTTCGACGAGATGGCGCGCTGGTCGGACCTCATCGACGCGGCGCGCTACACGAGCGTCGAGCAAGCGGTCTTCGGAGACGAGCCGGCGCTGCGGATCGCGCGCGCGCTCACCGTGTCGCCGAACCCGCAGTGGATCGACGACCTGGTCGACGCGATGAAGACCGGCAGCCTGGCCGAGGTTGCGTCGCGTGACGACGTCGAGCGCGCGCACCAACGCGCGGCGAAGAACCGCGACCGCGCGCTCGAGCAGTTCCCGCCCACGGTGACGTGGAAAAAGAACGGCGTGCTGCTCTTCGATGCGTCGTCGAATCAGATCCGCCGCGAGCGATTCGCGGCGTTCTACCATCACCCGGACATCCACTACTCGGTCGGCGTGATCCCGACGCGCTCTGGGTATCACGTGTCGGCCGGCCAGAATCCGTGGAACCCGCCGCCGCCCGACGCGCACATCGGCGAGATCATGGAGACGTACGGCGGCGGCGGGCACCGCGCCGTCGGTGGCGCGAATCCCCCGTCGCTCGCAGACGCGCGGCGAGTTGCCGCGGAAGTCGCCGAGAGATTGCGCCAGACGTCGAGCCCGAAGTGAGCGGCGGCGATCCCACGCACGACGTGACGCCGCGCGATGCGGCAGTGCCGCCGAACTTGCCTCAGCGCGAGAGCCTGCTCGCGCTCTCGAAGGAGGAGCTCGAGAGGCTGTGCGCCGAGCACGGCGGCCGGCCGTTTCATGCGCGCATCGTGCGTGAGAACGTGCTGTCCAAGGGCCTCCTCGACTACGAGCAGATGACGTCGCTGCCGAGCGGCTTGCGTGTCGCGCTGGCGGAGCACGCGCCGATCTTCTCGGGACGCGAGGTGGATCGAACCGTCGCCGCGGATCGCACGACGAAGATCCTGATCGAGTTCCCGCGCGGAAAGAGCGCCGCGACACCGCAGAAGAGCGCCGACGCGACGGTCGAGATGGTCCACATGCCGTCGCTCGACCTCGGCGGCCCAGCGGAGGACACACACACGCCCGGAGCGACGCTCTGTGTCTCTACGCAAGTCGGCTGTCCGGTCGCCTGCCCGTTCTGCGCTTCCGGGCAGCTCGGACTCCTGCGCAATCTGAAGAGTCACGAAATCGTCGAGCAGTACGTTCGCGGACGCGCGCTCGGGCCGCTCTCGCGCAGCGTCGTGATGGGCATGGGCGAACCGCTCTTGAACTACGAGGCGCTCGCGACCGCGCTCGACGTCGTCCACGACGAGATGAACCTCGGCGCGCGGAAGATCACCGTGTCGACGGTCGGATTCCCGAAGCGACTGCGCGAGATCGCTCCGACGAAGCCGCGCTTCCAGCTCGCGATCTCGCTGCACACGCCCGATCAGGAGCAGCGCGACGTGCTCGTGCCCGCGATGGCCGGCACGCCGATCGAGGACGTGCTCGCCGCCGGAGACGACTGGTTCGAGAAGACGGGCCGCGAGATCACGTACGAGTACGTCCTGCTCGGCGGCGAGAACGACTCGCTGGGACATGCGACACGGCTCGCCGCGCGACTGCGCGGACGGCGCGCGACGGTGAACCTGATCCCGTTCAACCCGGTGTCGGAGAGTCCGTATCGCCGTCCGTCGCCGAATGCCGTGGCCGACTTCCAAGCGACGTTGCGGGCGGCGGGGATCGTCGCGACCGTCCGGTGGTCGCGCGGAGTCGAGAGCGATTCAGCGTGCGGGCAGTTGCGCGTGCGGCATGCGCACACAGCAAGATAGGCGCATTCGGTCCTTCGCCTCGCGAAGAGGCGCCCCTCGCTCGCACTGTGTTGATCGGGAGGCTCCCATGTTCCGTCTGACGATCGTTCTGTTCGCGAGCTGCATCGCCGTGGCACCGGCGTGCAAGAGCGAACGAACCGCGCACGCCACCACACCGACACCGGCCGCCAGCGGCCAGACGAACTCGGCTCGCGCGTTGGCAGAAGCGAGCGTCGCATCGCTCGAACGCAGTCTGCCGGACGACCATCCCGACCTACAGGCGGCGCGGCTCACGCTCGGCCGCATCCTCTGCAGGCAAGGGGATCTTCAGGGCGCACGAGCGCTGATCGAGCGGGTCCTCGAGGTGCGCGCGCGCACGTTGCCGGACGACCATCCGAATCTCCAGGAAGCGCGACTCGCGCTGGCCGAGGTGGTCCGACAACTCGGCGACCTGCCGAGCGCGCGCAGGCTGGCCGAAACGGCGCTCGCGAACCTCCAACGCACGCTCCCGGATGACCACCCGGCGCTGCAAGACGCGCGACTCGAGCTCGCCGTCATACTTCGAGCACTCGGCGACCCCGCCGGGGCGCGCGCGCTGCTCGAGAAGGTGCTCGACGTCCGTACGCGCATGTTGCCCGAGGATCACCCCGATCTCCAGGAAGCGCGTTTCCAGCTCGCCCTCGTGTTGCGCGATCTCGGCGATCTCGAGGGAGCGCGCGCGCTACTCGAAGGCGTGCTCGCGTTCCGCCAGCGCACATTGCCTCCGGATCACCCCGACGTGCAACGCGCGCGAAGCGAGCTCGCGGAAACGCTGGGTGCTGGCTGAGCCGACAAGCCCTTCATCAGGCGTAGGCCCGCGGCGCGCTCACGACTCCGCTCGACTCGCAGCGCGCGTCGCCACCCGCAATCACACGCAACAAGTCGTGCGCTCCCCCGAAGGCGTCGAGCACGATCCACCGCGGACCGTTCTCCAAGGACTCGTCGCGAAATACGTGCGCGTGACCGCAGACGACGAGGTCGGCGCGGTGCGCTAGCGCCAGCTCGCGCGCGGCCGAGGCCTGCACGGATTTCTCTTCGGGGAGCTTTTCCGCGATCGCGCGCACCGACGCTCGCCGTAGCCGCCGCGCGATCGCGGTTCCGGCCCACAGGGGCAGGCGCGGTCCGAGCCACTGCACGGGCCCCGAACGCAGCGTGCGCCGCAGCCGTTGATACCCCGTGTCGAGCGTGCACAGCGTGTCGCCGTGGACGAACAGCGCGCGGCGCGCCCCATCGAGCCCGTCGATGCGCCCGATGAAGCCCTCGCGCGCGATGCGCGCGCCGGTGCGCGACTCGAACGATGCATCGAGCAGGAAGTCGCGATTGCCGGGAACGACGATCACACGTGTGCAGCCGCGGGCTAGCACAGCCAATGCGTCCAGCACCAGCGCCGCACCGTCCATGCGCGCCTGCGCAGGTCCGACCCACACGTCGAACAAGTCGCCCAGGATCACGAGCGTCGGCACGGATCGAAGCGTGGCGATCCAAGCGGCGAACGGCCGACACGCCGCTGGGTCGGCGGCGTCGAGATGCAGATCGGCGATCACCCGCGCGTCCGGCTCGAGGTCGAATTCGGGGAGCGACTCGACCGGCGCCCTGCGCGCGTTCACGCTTCGCTCTCGTTCCCGCCCGGAACCTCGATCCCGAAGTCGCGGATCTTTTCCCAGAGAACTTTGCGCGAGATGCCGAGCAGGTCCGCGGTCTGCGAGCGATGACCGCCGGTCATCTCGAGCGCGCGCTGGATGTGGGCCACCTCGGCCGCGCGCACGACCTCGCGCAGCGGCCGCACGGCTTCCGGCACTTCGACCGCGCCGCGCCAGCGTGAATCTTGAGGCAGCAGATCTTCCTGTGCGAGCTCGACGCGCGGTCCCGCGAGCGCAATCGCGCGCTGCACGGCGTTCTCGAGCTCGCGCACGTTGCCCGGCCACGGATAGCGTTCGAGCATCCCCATCGCGCCGCGCGCGACGGTGTAGCGCCGTCCCTTGCCGTAGCGCTGGATCAAGTACTCGACGAGCAGCGGCACATCCCCACGACGCTCGCGCAGCGGCGGCAAGAGCACCGGCACGACGTTGATGCGATAGAAAAGGTCCTCGCGAAAGCGGTTCTCCCGCACGAGGTCGCGCAGCGACACTTTCGTCGCGGCGACGAGGCGCAGGTCGACCGAGATCGTGCTCTCGCTGCCCAGGCGCCCGAAGTTGCGCTCCTGCAGGACACGCAGGAGTTTGACCTGCATCGACAAGGGCATGTCGTCGATGTCGTCGAGGAAGATCGTGCCGCCGTCCGCGAGCTCGAACCGCCCGCGGCGCTCCTTGCGTGCGTCGGTGAACGCGCCTTTCTCGAAGCCGAACAGCTCGGCCTCGAGCAGCGACTCGGGCAGCGCCGCGCACGAGATCGCGATGAACGGTCCGTCCTTGCGCGGACTGCGCTGGTGGACGGCGCGCGCGATGCGCTCCTTCCCAGTGCCGCTCTCGCCCTGCACGAGCACGGTGGCATCCGTCGCCGCGACCGTGCGCACGCGCTCGAACACGGACTGCATCGCACTCGACGTGCCGATCACGCCTTCGAATCCCGGACTCGACGAGAGTTGCTCGCGCAGGCTCAGGTTTTCCGCTTCGAGTTGCGCCATCTGCGCGAACGTGTCGACCATGCTGACGAGCGCTTCGTTGCGGAACGGCTTCTGAACGTAGTTCCGCGCGCCGAGGCGCATCGCCTCGACGGCCTGGTCGATCGAAGCAAAGCCCGTGATCACGACGACCGGACGCGTCGGGTCGAGCTCGACCGAGCGGCGCAGGACCGCGAGCCCGCCCTCGCCCGGCATGCGCATGTCCGTGATCACCACGTCCGGGCGGCCCGTGTCGAGGAGCGCGAGCGCGCTCGACGTGTCCGGCGCAGAGAGGACGTTGTGTCCCGCGGCTTCGAGCTCGTCCTTGAGTGTCACGGCGATCGTGACCTCGTCCTCGGCTAGGAGCACGCGCATCGTTCTCTCAGGCGAAGGGCGCGCGCGGCGCCCGTTCGCAGATCCGATCGCCGCCGCCCGCGCTCGCTTCCGACAGCGCCGCTTCCGCCGCCGAGAGCAGCGCGTCGAAGTACAAGATCCCTCCGGGTTGATTGGACGAGAGCCCCAGGCTCAGCGTGATCGGCGTCGCGCTCTTCGCGCGGGCGATCTCGAGCTCGCCCGCCCCGCGGCGCAATCGTTCGGCGAGAGCGCGCGCCCCCGCGAGCGGAGTGTGAGGAATCACGGCCATCAGACGATCGTCGGCAGTGCGGCCGAGGAAGTCGCTCGAGCGCGTCGATTTCTGGAGCAACGACACCACCGCACCGAGCACTTCCTCCTTCACCTCGTAGCCAAACTGGTCGCGCAAGCTGCCGAGCTGATCCACCGCGACGAGTAGGCAGACGAGCGGGTACTGATAGCGCTGAGCGCGACCGAACTCTACGCGCAGCACGTGTTGAATCTGCGCGACCGAGAAGAGTCCTCGGGGTGCGGTCGGCTGCGGGCGGGTCGCTTCGGACATGTTCGTGGGCGTGGGGAGGGCTTCGTCGACGCTCGCGGATCGAAGATCGGCCGCTTGCAGACCGAGCGGCCGCGCGTGTAGCCGTTCGATCCGAGCGTCCTTATAGTTGCCAAAGTGCCGCTCCCGCGTCGAGCCTCGAGCTCGCGGCGTCCGGCTTCCCGACGCTCCAAGCTGGAAAGAGAAGGCACGATGCTGGCTGCGATCGCCTTGTCGATGTGCGTCGCCCTGAGCGGCGACGATTGGACGCCGCTTCCGATTCCCGCACTGTGCGCCGAGCGCATGACGTCGCAATCGCCGCCGCCGCTCTACGGCGTCAGCCACCTGCGAGTACCGGGCGCCCGCGGCCGCGGCGAGCTCGAGAAAGCGCCGCCGCGACTCCCCCTCGCTCTCGTCGGGCAGATGCTCGAGGAGGACTCGCGCGCGCGCGGGCTGAAGCTCGAGTTCTTTCGCGGGGCCCCCGAAATCCTCGTGCGCGGCGACGCCGCGGCCGTCGCCGCCGCGCGCGCGCTCGTCGCCGATCTGGAGCGAGCTGGGGACGCGCTCACGATCGATCTCGAGATCGTCCTGACCCCCGGCCGCCCGAGTTCCGACCACGTGCCCAAGGCGCTGCCGGCGCGCTACGAGAAGCGCGTTCGTTCCGGGGAGTCGACATTCGTGGGTCGGCGCGGGTCGCAGTCGTACGTCGCCGACTTCGAAGTCGACGTCGCCGCGAGCAGCGGCGTGGCGCGCCCCGTGATGGGATCCGCCCTCTTCGGGACCACGGTTCACGTGCGCGCGTCGCGCGTCGACGGCGGACGTCGCGTCCATCTCGCCGGTCTTCTCGATCTCGCGGAGCTGGCCTCGATCGAAGTCTTCGATCCGAAGACCGTCGACCTCGGAGAACTGCAGCAGCCGGTCGTCCACTCGGCGCAGATCGTGTTCGCCGGCGTCGTCGAGAGCGGTCAAGCGCTCGAGACGACGCTCGTCGATCCGGCGCTCTCCACGAGCGAGTGGAACCTGAGCATTCGTGCGAGCGCGCGCGCGGATCTCGAGCCGAAGGACGGCGAGACCGCCGGCTGGTCGCTGATCGATCTCGCGCTTCTCGCCACGGAACCCACGACGCTTCCAGCGTTCGGCCCGGGTCACGGACTCGACGTCGATGCCTTACTGGGGGAGAGCAGCGGCACGCAAGCGTCCTTGCCCGCGTCCGCGCTCGCCGTGGCGCTCGAGGCGGCGCGCTCCGCGAGCGGTTCACCGCGCGGATCCACGCGGCCGCCGTTGTATTGGACGAGCGATCTTTTGTTCGTGCCGCGCGCCGACCCAACCGCGTTGCGCGAAGCACGCGCGCTCGTCAAAGGTGCCGAGTCGGCGCGCGCGCGCACCGGCAGGCTCGACGTGCGCTCCGGTGCCGCGCGCGCGAGCGTCCCATTGTGCGAAGGCACTCCTGCACGCGTCTGGATCGGCACGGAGCGCTGCTGGCTGGTCGGATACCGAGCCGATATCGCCCCGCAGACATGGATGCCCGCACCCGAGATCGAGTCCACGTTCGACGGCGTCGCCGTGAGCGCGCTCGCTCAATCGGGCGTCGCGCAGTGCGCGTTCTGGGCTGCCGAGAGCGAGCCGAACACGGAGCTCTCGCGTGAGACGGCGCAGCTCGGTCGACTCCAAGTCCTCAATCGTTCCGTCCAGTCCGGGACGGCTCGGGCGACCGCCGGCAGCCCCGAGCAGCGCGCGCTCGACGTCGAAGGGGCGCTGGCGCTCAGCCTGCGCTACCAATCGCCCTGACCAACCTACCCCCCGGGCGAAATCTGCTGAACGTCCGGCCGCCGCGACGCGCAGCTCGGCTGTTCACGCGCGTACCCAATTGTCGTGCCGCAGCGCGGCAGGCGGCCGCTGGTCGTTCTATACTGCGAGGGTCGCGCGGGCCTCGACCCGGCGCCACGCACACGACGAAAGCCCTGACGTGAGACTTGGCCTGAATCAATCGGCGCGCCTCGAGCAGCGCCTGCTGCAGTCGCCGCAGATGATCCAGGCCATGCAGATCCTGCAGTTGAACTGGCCGGACCTGCAGGAGCGCATCGAGCAGGAACTCGTCGAGAATCCGCTCCTCGAGCTCGCCGATGCCGAGGGTGCGGAGAAGACCGAGGGCGGTGAGAGCGGCGACGGTGACGCGGCCGGCGCGGCGGCCGACATCGGCGCGGCCGACGCGGCTCCGAGCCCGGAGCCCGAGGCGGGCGGCGTCGAGAACATGCTCGAGGAGCTCGAGCACTACGAGCGCGACAACACCGACGGGTTCCGTCCGCGCGGCAGCGCCGAGGACGCCGATAGGAAGCTCGAGGCGATGGCGAACACGCCCGACGACGAGAAGTCGCTGGCGGAGGACCTTCTCGGAGAGCTGTCGTTTCTCGAGCTCGACGCACGCCGCCGTCGCATCGCGGAGTACTTGCTCTACTCGCTCGACGAGCGCGGCTACTTGCGCGCGCCCCTCGAAGAGATCGCGCGCGAATGCTCGCATCCGGACGCAGCGCGCGTCGAGCCGCGCGGGGACAGCGTCGAAACGCCCGCGCTGACGAGCGACACGGCCGTCGCAGCGGCGGAACCCGCCAACGTCAACACGGACTGCGCGCCTGCGCCGGCCGAGGCCGGCGCGATTCAAACGGGCCCGGCCGAGGCCGGCGCGATTCAAACGAACCCCGCCGAGGCCGGCGAGATTCAAACGAACCCGGCCGAGGCCGGCGCGACCCCAGCCAGCCCGACCGGCGCCGGCACGACCGAAGAACATGGTCTCGTGCCCGAAGTGACGGTGGCGGAGCTCGAGGAAGTGCTGCGCGAGTTACGCCGCATCTCGCATCCCGCACTGGGCGCGCGCGACTTGAAAGAGTGCTTGCTCCTGCAGATCGACGCACTCGACACCGAACAACCCCTGCTCAAGGCGATCGTCGAGAACCATCTCGAAGACTTGGAGCAGAACCGGTTGCCGCGCATCGCCAAGGCGACGGGCAAGACGATCGAAGCGGTGAAGCAAACGCTCGAAATCTTGCGCACGCTCGACCCGAGCCCGGGTGCTGAATTCGGCGACACGCGCACGAACGTGATCACACCGGACGTCATCGTCGAGGAGATCGACGGCGAATACGTCGTGCGACTCGATCGCCAGCGCGCGCCGGAGCTCGTCCTGTCGAAGAAGTACCGCGAGTACCTTCAACAGGCACAGAAGGGCGATGGCCTGCGCGAGTGGGTCAAGAAGCGGTTGGAGTCGGCGCGCTGGTTCATCGACGCCGTGCATCAGCGGCACAACACGCTGCAACGCATCGCGATCTCGATCTTCGCGCGCCAGCGCGGGTTTCTCGAGCGCGGCGTACCGGCGTTCAGGCCGCTGCGCATGCAAGAAGTCGCCGACGAGGTCGGCGTCCATATCTCGACCGTCAGCCGCGCGGTCTCCGGCAAGTACGCGCAGACTCCGCGCGGGATCTTCCCGCTGAAGTACTTCTTCGCCGGTGGCACGACGAAGGACACCGGCGAAGTCGCGAGCCAAGTCAGCATCAAGCAGCGCATCGCGGACCTGGTCGCGCAGGAAGATGACGGACATCCGCTCTCCGACGAGGAGCTGGCCGCGCTTCTCGAGGAGAAGGACCACGTCAAGATCGCGCGCCGGACGGTGACGAAGTACCGCAAGGCGCTGAAGATCCCCTCGTCGAACCAGCGCCGGAAGTTCTGAGGTTGCGCGGGCTGACAGTGCGCGCGAAGGCGTGCTATCGTCGCGCCCTTTTCGTGCCCCCAAGGATTCTCGAGACACCCATCCCATGGCCGTCAAGGCGACCGAACTTCGAAAGGGCACGGTGATCGTCGGCGAACGCGGCGCGCTCCTGCTCATCACCGAGTACCACCACCACACGCCGGGCAACTTGCGCGCGGTGATCCACTTGAAGGTGAAGAACATCGCCACCGGCCAGACGACCCCGATGCGGCTAGGATCGGGCGACATGTTCGAGGTCGCGTACCTCGACAAGAAGAAGTGCGAGTACCTCTACAAGGACTCCACCGGGTTCCACTTCATGGACCAAGAGTCGTTCGAGCAGTACCCGCTCTCCGAGGAGCTCGTCGGCGACATGATGGGCTTCGTGCGCGAGAACACGGTGATCGACGTCACGTTCCACGAGACCACGCCGGTGGGCGTCGCGCTGCCCTCCAGCGTGACTCTGCGCGTGATCGAATCCGAGCAGGCCGTCAAGGGCAACACGACCAGCACGGTCAAGAAGGAAGCAATCGTCGAAACCGGCATGAAGGTCAAGGTGCCGATGCACATCTCGGTCGGCGACGAGATCAAGATCAGCACGGTCGACGGCGAGTTCCAGGGCCGTCAGAACTAATACGGTGTCAGTCACTTTTCTCCGCCCCATCGCGCAGCGCGATGGGGCGGAGAAAAGTGACTGACACCGTACGCACTCGTCGTTCTGCAGCAGTACGGCGTGCTGCGGCTAGCCCGGATCTCTCCCAGAAAGTATGGCGTACTTTCGTCTGACGCCGGGCTGGCACTGCACCCGCACTAATCGCGCCGGTACACGCACACCGAGAGGTCGCGGCTCTCGACGTACAGCGGGAACTCCTTCACGAGTCGACAATCGCGCGCGAGCATCTCGCGGAACCGCGCCCGATCCTCCGGACGCCAATCCAAGAGCTGCTCGGGGTTGAACACGATCCAGATGGGCCGCGTATGGCGCGCCCAATGCTCGGGCAGGCCCGCGCGCCAGTAGTCGAGCCACACGACGTGCACCGGCTGACGCAGATCGGTGCGCAGCGGCGCGAGGTAGTACTCCCCCACGGTCGCTTCCATCCCGATCACGAGATCGTTCGAGCCGCGCTGATTCCAGACGTACTCATACGCGTCGCGCCATTGCGGTCGCTCGCCCTTGCGCGTGGTCATGTACAGCATCGTCGTGGCGAGGGCCGGTGCCAAGAGCAACGCGAGATAGCACCAGCCGAGCAAGTCACGTTTGCCGTCCTGCTCCGTGCGCCCGACGTGCCCTGCATGTGCGGCTTGCCCGCTGTGCACCGGCAACGGCAAACACGCGAGCACCACGATCCAGGGCAAGACGACGAACACGTACTGCGCCGAGACGCGTGCGAGCACGGACATCACGAGCGCCGCCACCAGGACGAGGATCGTGAAAACGAGCACGAACAGCGGGAACCCCGCGCGCTGTCTCACCGCCATCCAAGTTCCGGCGAGCGCCCCGGTCGCCCACAGCGGCGTCACGTAGAAGCCTGACGTGAGCAGATAGTGCACCGGGCTACCCGACGATTTCTGGCGTTGATACGTCTCCCACGTGCGGAGGACCCAGTCGATCTGCGAGAGCGCGCCGACGATCGCGAGCAACGCCAAGACGAGAGCCGGCTTGAACGCCGGCTTGCTGCCCTCCGACGCCAACCACCGGACGAACCATGGCGCCAGGATCAACGCCGGCAGCACGAGCGCCGCGGATGGATGGAAGAGCGCCGCGACGGCGGCTACGCCGAACCCGACCAACGTCGGAACGATGCGACCGCTCCAGAGTCCGCGCAGGACGATCCCCGCGCCCAGGAGCGAAATGAACTGCGCCATCGTGTAGAAGCGCGCGTTCTGCGACCAGTACACGTGCCACGTGCTCGCGGCGAGGACGAGCGCTGCGGCCGCGGCGCGCCGCGAACCGACGAACGGCCGGAACACGAACCACGTGAGCGGGAGGACGCACCAGCCCGCGACGGCCGGGAGGAAGCGCAGCGCGAACTCGTCGGGGATCCCCCCCAGCAACTTGACCGTCGCCGCGATCGCCCAGTACCCGAGTGGATTGTGGATCTCGCCACCTTCGAGGCCCACGTGGATGTCGGTCCAGGTCGCGCTCTCGTCGAACCACAGGCTCCAGTGGCCCAGGCGCAGAAAGCGTACGAGGCCGAGGGCGAGCGCAGCCCACAGGAGCCACGTGGCGAGTCGGTCGCGGTCGTGCGCTGGCGCAGCCGTGTCGGTTGAATCCGCTGGAAGACGCGCCTCCTTCGCAGCAGGCGAAACCGTTTCGGGCACGCTCACTTCAGCAGGGTTCCACAGCGTGCCGACGAAGGCAACAGACGAGAGGCACCGACAACCTTGTCAGGCCCGCGGCCGCTCTCGACAATCTCCCCCAATGCTCCCGTGGATTCGAGCCCTTGGACTCGCGTGCGGCTTCAGCTCGTGCGCGCTGTTCGGCAAGCCGTACGGCGTGACGCTCGCAACCGATCCGCCGGGCGCGCGCGTGCTCGTCGATCAGAAGGACTCGGGATTCGTCACACCCTGCCGGTTGGCGCTCGAGCCGGACGAATCGTACCGCGTCGACTTCCAGTACCCGGGCTACCAAACCGCGACGCGCCTCCTCGAATCCGAACGCGATTGGGAAGCGCGGCTGTGGGACGAGATGTACATGACTTCGCGCGTGTGGAAGTTCCCGCTGTGGCTCAACTTGGGGGACGTCTTCACGCCGGTCCAGACCCGCAGGGTGCTCATGCCCGCTCGCGTGTACGTACGACTCGAGCGCACGGCCGACCAGTGAACTCGGCGAGCGCTCGCGATCCGCTGGCACGATCGCGCGCGGCGGTGTTCTTCGATCGCGACGGGACTTTGACGCGCGAGGGCGACTGGGTGCGCCGGCCGTCGGATCTCGAGCTCCTGCCCGGTGCGGCGGAGGCCGTGCGCATCGTCAACAACGCGGGCCTCGTGGCCGTGCTCGTCACGAATCAAAGCGCGATCGCGCGCGGGCTCATCTCCGAGAGCGATCTCGAGCATATCCACGCGCATCTCGCGCGCGAGCTCGCGAAGGAGGACGCTCGTCTCGACGCGATCTACTACTGCCCCCACCATCCGACGGAGGGCGTGACCGCGCTGACTTGCGTGTGCGAGTGTCGCAAGCCGAGACCCGCGCTGCTCGCCCGCGCCGCGCGCGAGCTCGGACTCGATCTCGCGCGCAGTTGGATCATCGGCGATGCGGAGCGCGACTTACTCGCGGGTCAAGCGCTCGGTGTGCGCGGCATGTTGGTGTCGACCGGCAAGGGCAACGACGAGCGAGCGCGGCTATCGAGCGTCGGGCGGCCGCCGGAACACGCCGCTCAGGATGTGCTCAACGCCGCACGTGTAGCCTGTGGGCGCTCAAGGTAGATAGCGCGCCACGCGGTCCGACAAACGCAGCGTGATCCACGGCGGTAGCTTCGCCCACGTGTCGCGCAGGAACTTCGTGCGCGGGTTCGACGGCGTGAACGACGGCAGGCCCGCGCTCTTCACGAGCTTGTAGCGGTACGCGAGCGGCGTCGGTTCGAACCCCTGGTGCACTTTGAAGCTGAAAGCGCCGGAGTCCGTACGGCTGCGACCCAGGTCGAAGCGCTTCAAGCCGCGCTCGACCGACCACTCCTGCAAACGTGTGCACAGGAAGTTCGTCACGTTGTACGAGCGGTTCCCATCGGCCGTCGTGCCGATGTAATAGAAGAGGAACGTGTCCTCGTACACGAACGACATCGTCGCTGCGATCGGCTCGTCGCCTTTACGCGCGAGGTGCACGAGCACTTGACCGGGGAGCTCGTCGATCAGCGCTTGAAACCAGCGCAGAGGCAGTCCCGGCGAGCCGAGATGCTGCTTGCTCGCGTGGAAGAGCCGTACGAGGTCGGTGAGATAGTGCGCGCCCTCCGACAGCTCGACGCCGTGCTTCTCGATCGACTTGCGCACTTCGGCGCGCGCGCGCTTCGGCATGCGCGTCATCACCTCCGACGGATCGGCGGGCAGCGTGTGGATGAACGTGGCGTAGCGATCGGATCCGACGAGATCGAGCCCGGGATCCTCCAGGCAACGCAGCTCGAGCCGCCCGACGTTTTCGCGCACCGCCATCGCGCACGCCGCGTCGGTGAGCGCGCGTTCGTCGTCGTGCGTGCTCCCGAGCGGCCCGCCGTACACGCCGTACGGTGTCGAGATGAGATGTGCCCCGCCGAGGAGACCGCGACAGCGCATGAGCGGCAGCACGCCTACGATCTGGCCGCCGCGCACCGCCACGAGATCGCGCGCGGGATGTCCAAAGGCCTTCTCGACGGCGCGCCGCCAGCCCGCGAGATGGAAGAGCGTTCCGCGCGGGTGGCTGCGAACGAACACGTCGCGCGCGTCGTCGTCGGCGCGTGTGGAGGCGCGCACCTCGACGGGCGACGAAGTGGATCCCGAGCTCGCGGGATATGCCCGCGCGCGTAGAGCGACGTCCGCGGTGGTCATTCGTGGATCCGCTCGATGCGGTACTCGCGCAGGTTCCGTGCTTGCGTGTAGATGATGATCTCTCCGACGAGACCGAAACCGATGATCTGCACGCCGAGGAGCGTCAGGAGCAGCCCGATCAGGAACAGCGGCCGTTGGTAGACGCCGTCCCCGTAGAAGAGCCACTTGAACACGATCCACGCGAGCAGCGTCCCACCGATCAAGAAGAACACGCCGCCGAGCGTTCCGAAGAAGCGCAGCGGCTTCAGCGTGAACTTCGCGAGGAACAGCATCCCGAGGATGTCGAGGAAACGGCGCACGTACACGCCCACCCCGAAGAACCCCGCGCCGCCCCACTCTTGCACGTGGCGCACCTTGACCTCGACGACGCGGAATCCTTGCCGCACGGCGATCACCGGCAGAAACCGGTACATGTCGCCGTAGAGCACGAGCTCTTCGAGCACCTCGCGTCGAAACGCACGGAAGTAGCAGTTGAGATCGTGGAACTCCATCTTGACCATGCCGCGCACAGCCCAGTTGAAGAACGACGACTGCATCCGGTTCAAGAACGGATCGATGCGCGGATGACGCCACGGCGTGACGAAATCGGCGCCCGCGTCGAGCGCCGCGAGCATCGCACCGATCTCCTGCGGATCCACTTGGACGTACTGCGGCGCGGTCACGACGATGCGCCCGTGCGCCTTCTCGAAGCCGGCGGAGAGACACACGGACTCGCCGAACGCTTGCTGGAACGACAGCGGACGCACTTGGGCGCCGCGCTCCGCAGCCAGCGCGTTCGCCTCCGCCCACGCGGATCCGCGCACGCCGTCGAACACGAGGATTGCTTCCCAGGTCTTCCCGAGCCGATCGAGCTCGCCGCCGAGCGCTTCGACGACCTCGTGCACGCGGGCCTCGCCCGACAAGATCGGAACGATCATCGACACGTCGAGTTCGCGCACGCCCTCCGCGCTCGGGGCCGTCTCCATCTGTTGCGTCGCGCTCATCGTCCTTGCGCGTGCTCCAGCGACTTCACGATCACCCTCTCCGAGTTTCGGGCGTGGATGCCGCTGGCCTTGACCGCCAACTCGGCCAAGAGGCCCAGCATCGCGAAGTACATGCACATCATGAAGTTCATCAGCATCACGATCATCGCGCCGCGGCCCCACGGGCTCGTGAAGCTGAGCCGGCTCCAGTTCGACAGGCAGTCGACGAACAGGACGAGCAGCATCGCCGCGAACGGCAGCGTCAAGAGTACGAAGTATTGGAGCGGTCGCTGCGAGAACGAGGACACCATCTTGATCGCGAGCAGGTCCGAGAGCACGCGCATCGCGCGGCCGAGCCCGTACTTGCTCCGTCCGAAGCGGCGCGGTCTGTGGTTCACCACGAGCTCCGTGATGCGCGCGCCGCTGCCGGCGGAGATCGCGGGCAGGAACCGGTGCTGCTCGGCGTAGATCGGCATCGCACGGATCACTTCGCGTCGAAACGCCTTCAGCGTGCAGCCCGTGTCGTGGATCTGGACACCGGTGACGATCGCGATCAGCCGGTTCGCGATGCGCGACGGCAACCGGCGGAGCACGAACCCGTCTTGCCGCGACTTGCGCCATCCGGCGACCACGTCGTAGCCGCGGCCCAGCTCCTCGACCAGGCGCGGGATGTCGGCGGGATCGTTCTGCAGATCGCCGTCGAGCGTGACCACGATCTCCCCGCGCGCGAGGTCGAAGCCCGCCGCCATCGCGGCCGTCTGACCCGACCGCCCGCGAAAGGCGATCACGCGGATGTGCGGATCGCGTGCGCGCAGGTCGAGCATGATTGCGCGACTCGTGTCCGACGACCGGTCGTCGACGTAGATGACCTCCCAGGTGAGTCCCGTGGGCTCGAGGCTGCGCGAGATCTCGTCATGCAGGATCGGCAGGCTCTGCTCTTCGTTGTAGACCGGAACGACGACGGAAATCTGGAGCGTGGGTGACATCGGGACGCGTCCTTCAGGTTCGCCTGCATCGGCCCTTCGACCCAAGCCAAAAAGCCGCTCGTGGCATCGCGCGCGGCCCGTAATTGCAAGTTCGAGAACAGCGCCGCTTGCCCAGCCCTCGCGAGCCGTTAGGATCAGCTTCCGCGATGGTACCGCGCGAATCGGATGGCTCCTTCACCCTGATGTTCGGCGCGGGGGAGCGGCTCGCGACGCTCCGCTCGCTGCTCGCACCGCTCGCCGGCGCGCCTCGCATCCGGGCACTCGACGACCTGGAGCTTCTCCTCGACGCGCCTGAGTCGACCGGCACGCTGGTCCTGGACGCGGATCGACTCAGGGCCGACGACGTCGTGTTCGTCCGCAGGTTCGCGAGCCGTCGGCCCGCGTTCGGGGTCGTTCTCGTCGGAGACGATGCGTCGCGCCGTGTCGCGCGCGAGATCCTGCGCCTCGATCGCGCGCGCTGGATCGCGTGGCCGCCCGACGTGGAGCACCTGCTCGCGCTGGCGGGGACCGCGCTTTCGGCGACGGAACCCTCGGCGCACGAGCCGATCGAAGGAACGCCCGGCCGCGCTTCCGACGAGATCGCTGAGATCGAAGCGATCCTCGGCACGCCGCGCGGAGCTCGCACACCACGCGCAAACGCGCCGGACGAACGCGCGACAGCACCCCTTCCGCAGAGTTCCGCTCCCAGCCGGCCGGCGCCGTACTTCCGCGAGCAGGTCGCAGACCTCGCCGACATCGCGCAACGCATCGAGCTCACGCTGAACGTGGCGCGCGAGTCGGCCGAGAGCGCATCGAGCGCCGAGGATACTCCGCTGGCCGGTCTCTCGAGCGAAGTCGAGCGCCTGATGCAGTTCACCCGCACGCTTGGATATCTCGTCGCGCCGCCCGCGTCGGGCGAGCAGGTGTTCGACGTCGGAGAGATGCTCGACGTATTGATCGCCGGCGGCGAAGAGTCCCCGCGCTACGTGTTCCGCCGCGACCGCGCGCTCTTCGTGCGCTCCGACCGGCAACTCCTCGGTCAGGCGTTCGATGCCTTCCTCTGTCTCGCGCGAAACGCCGGGCGCAGAGAGCTCGTCCGCGTCGAGGTGAAGGGCGCCGCCGACGACGATCCGAACTTCGGCATCGTCACGATCGAGTTTCCGGCCGGTGCCCTGCAGGGCGTCGATCTCGCGCACGCGATCGAGCCGTACGCGCTGCGGCGTGCGCTGCCCGAACTCGGTCCGAACGCGCTCGCCGCCGCGATCGGAATCGTCGCCGGCCAAGGCGGCCGCGCGGAGCTGCACCCGTCGACCGAGGGTCGGCTCGAGTGGGCGATCCGCCTCTGCACCGCGGCGCGCGGCGAAGCGGGTGTCGCACCTGCGACCGGGCGCAAGCGCGAGAGCGAGCCGTTCCGCTAGTTGGGGCGGCGGTGTGATAGAAACTGCGCTCCGCAAGGAGCACGCACGTTGCGCATTCTCGTCTTAGGCGCCGCCGGATTCCTCGGCCGTCATCTCGTCGATCATCTGCTCGACCAAGGACACGCGGTCGAGGGCTGGAGCCGCCGAACGATCGCGCCGCGCGCACGCGTGATCTCGCGCACCGTCGACCTGCGCCAGCCGGCGAGCTTCGAGCACCTCGCCGGCCCGTGGGACGCCGCGGTGCACCTGGCCGGACACTCGGTTCCGGGCGACGCGTGGAACACCGAGCGTGTGCGCGAGAACGTCGCCATCGCCGGGCACGCGTTCGACCACTTGGCGCGCGTCGCGCCCGGACTGCGCGTGGTGTTCGTGAGCAGCGCGCGCGTCTACGCCGATCGCGCGGAGCCGCACCGCGAGGACGAACCGCTCGGTCCGACGACGCTGTACGGGCTCTCGAAGGAGCTCGCCGAAGCGTGGGCGCGTTTTCGCGCGCGCGACCTCGATGTGCAGATCGTGCGCCCGTTCCAGCAGATCGGACCGTCGATGCCGCCCGGACTCTTGCTCCCCGAACTCTTCGCGCGCGTCTCTCAAGGCTCGGGTCCCATCGAAATGCGCGGCCCCGACAGCACGATTGATGTACTGGATGTCCGCGACGGCGTGCGCGGCATCGCGGCGTTGCTCAGCGCCGATGCGCGCTCGGGCGACGCCTGGAACTTGTCGAGCGGCAAGCCGCGCCGCGTGTCCGAGCTGGCGCGCGGTCTGTGCGCGCGTCTCGACATCGAACGCGAGATCCGCTTCGCCCACCACGCAGCGGTCCCGCTCGTTGGAAACTCGCACAAGTTGCAGGCAGCGACAGGCTGGTCACCGGCACGATCGTTCGAAGAGACCTTGGACTGGATTACTTGGCCGGAAGAAAGCCCTTGAGGTCTTCGTCGATCCGCCCGATGCAGACTCTGCCATGCCGAAAATCGCACTGATCACAGGAATCACGGGCCAAGACGGCAGCTACCTCGCCGAGTTCCTCCTCGACAAGGGCTACCACGTCCACGGCGTCGTCCGTCGCGCGTCCCTCTTCAACACGGACCGCATCGATCACTTGCATATAGGCGAGACGCCGCACCCGAACCTGTACCTGCACTACGGCGAT
The DNA here is from genome assembly GCA_031413895.1 of Planctomycetota bacterium. Classification (GTDB taxonomy): domain Bacteria; phylum Planctomycetota; class UBA1135; order UBA1135; genus JANLUN01. The sequence goes on from JANOFY010000032.1 coordinate 26,205, forward strand.
CTGTCGGACGCGGGCGCGCTGCGCAGTTTGATCGAGGAGATCGAGCCCGACGAGGTCTACAACCTCGGCGCGCAAAGCCATGTGCGCGTCAGCTTCGATCAGCCGGAGTACACGGTCGACGTCACCGCCGTCGCGGTGATTCGCTTGCTCGAGGCGATCCGCGGCTTCCAAAAAGGACGCGGCAAGAAGGTGCGCTTCTACCAGGCCAGCTCGAGCGAGATGTTCGGCAACGCACAGCCGCGCCAGCACGAGGGCACGCGCTTCCAGCCGCGTTCTCCGTACGCGTGCGCGAAGGTCTACGCGCACTACCAGGTCGTCAACCACCGCGAGAGCTACGGGCTCTTCGCGTGTAGCGGCATCCTCTTCAATCACGAGAGCCCGCGCCGCGGCGAGACGTTCGTCACGCGCAAGATCACGCGCGCCGCGACGCGCATCAAGTTCGGCCTCCAGGACAAGCTCGTGCTCGGCAACCTCGACACGCGCCGCGACTGGGGTTTTGCCGGCGATTACGTCGACGCGATGTGGCGCATGCTGCAGCAAGACAAGCCCGACGATTACGTCGTCGCGACCGGCGTGTCGATCGAGCTCAAGAAGTTCCTCGAGCTCACGTTCAACGAGCTCGATCTCGACTGGAAAAAGTACGTCAAGACCGACCCGCGCTACCTGCGTCCGGCGGAAGTGCCCCACCTCGAGGGCGACGCGTCGCGCGCACGCCGCGTGCTCGGCTGGGAGCCAAAGACGAGCGTCGAAGCGCTCGTCTCCATGATGGTGGCGTCGGACCTCGTTCTAGCCGAGCGCGAGATGGTGCTGCGTTCGGCCGGCCACGAGGTCGAGCCGCGCCTGGGATACCGCTGAGTTCGCGCGAGTTTCCCGCTCCAGCTCTTCCGAGATCGTTCCGATAGCGACGGTGTCCCGCCATGGTGCGCACCGTCGCTGTCTGTTCGCTGTTTCGAAACCGCACTCGCGGGGTCGATTACTTTCGAGCCGCGCTCGAGGCGCAAGCGGGCCCGGACCTGCGCCTCGTCTTCTCGTTCGTCGAAGGCGACTCCACGGACGACACGAAGGCTCGCCTCGACGAGTGGGCGCGCGAGGACTCCCGCGTCCATCTGCAGAAGATCGACGTCGAGCCGGTCGCGAACTTCGCGGACCGCGTCGCGAAGTGGGCCGCGCTCGGAAACGCCGCGATCGAAGGCCTCGCCGGCTGCGAGTACGACTACTTGCTGTGGTGCGAGAGCGACCTCTGCATCCCGCCCGATCTCGTGCAGCAGCTCGCCCTGAACGACGTCGACATCGTCGCGCCCGGCATCTTCCTCGGCGGACTCTTCTACGACACCTGGGGCTTTCGCGGCCTCGACGGGCGGCGCTTCGAGAACCTCGCGCCCCATCATCCGACCTACCAGCCGTTCGCGCTCATCGAACTGTCGAGCGTCGGCAGCACGGTGCTGTTCCGCCGCGCGGTGATCGACTCGGGCGTGCGCTTCCGCGGCGTGCACGAGAACGGCTTGCTCGTCGGCATGTGCAACGATGCACGCGCGCGCGGCTTTCGCGTCTTCCTCGACAGCCGCCTCGCGATCGTCCACCCGACGAGCTCGTGGCGCGCGCAGCAGTACGAACTCGGCCGCGTCCGCGTCGAGCCGAGCGGCGCGGACCTCCCGCTCGATCTCTTGGCCGCGAAGGCGCCGCTGCTCGGGTCGCCTGAGTTGCCCCCGGACCATGCCGTGCTCGCGGACCTGCGCGCGGCGCTCGAGCTTCACTACCGGCCGTTCGCGCTGCGCACCGAGCTCCATTCCGAAACCAAGAAGCAGTACACGCTCGTAATCCAGGAGGCGCGATGACGGCCCGTTCGTACCCCGTGACCGAACCGCATCTCGACGAGAGAGATCGCCACAATTTCATCGACGCCTTCGACTCCGGTTGGATCTCGTCGCAGGGGCCGTATCTCCAGAAGTTCGAGCAAGCGTTCGCGGACTACGTCGGCCAGCGGCACGGACTCGCGCTGTGCAACGGCACCGCGGCACTCCATGTCGCGCTGCTCGCGCTCGGCGTGAAGCCCGGCGACGAAGTGATCGTCCCGACGTTCACGTTCGTCGCGACGGCAAATGCAGTGCGCTATTGTGGCGCCGAACCGGTCTTCGTCGACTGCGAAGCGGACACGTGGAACATCGATCCCGCGCGCATCGCGGAAGCGATCACCGCGCGGACCGTCGGCATCGTTCCGGTGCACCTCTACGGGCACCCGTGCGACATGGCCGCGATCCAACAGATCGCAGAGGCGCATGGTCTGTGGGTGGTCGAGGATGCGGCCGAAGCTCACGGCGCGGAGATCGAAGGCCAGCGCGTCGGATCGTTCGGCCAGATCGCCACGTTCAGTTTGTACGGCAACAAGATCATCACGACCGGCGAGGGCGGCGTGATCGTGACGGACGACGCCGAGCTCGCCGCGCGGATGCGCCTCCTGCGCGGACAAGGCATGGATCCGGAGCGGCGCTACTGGTTCGAGACGGTGGGCTTCAACTACCGCATGACGAACCCGGCGGCCGCGCTCGGCTGCTCACAACTTCAAAAGGTGGACTTCCTCATCGAACGCCACCGCGAGATCGCGAAGTGGTACCGCGAGGAGCTCGGCCGCGAGGGCGGGCTCGTGCTCCCCACCGAACGACCGGGCACGCGCAACGTGCAGTGGCTCTCGAGCGTTCGACTGCGTTCGGCGGAGAGCGAGCCCGCGCTGCGCGACGAGGTCATGGCGCGACTGCAACGCGACGGGATCGAGACACGCCCCTTCTTCTATCCCATGCACGCGCTGCCGATCTATCGACGGCCCGGAAGTTGGCCCGTCGCCGATCGCATCGCGCGCTCGGGGATCAACCTGCCGTCGTCGCCGCGCCTCGAACGCTCCGACGTCGCGTACATCGCCGAGCGCGTTCGCGAGCACGCACGCGCGCTCGAGCGCATCCCCGGCCCGCTCCCGCGAGCGAAGGCGACGGTCAAGGGAGTGCGCTGATGGCACCGCTGCGCGTCGCGATCCTCGGCTGCGGCGGATTCGCGCGCGAGGTGTGCTGGGCGCTTGAAACGGCACGCACGTATCCGGACGGCGAGCGCGTCGACGTGGTTGGGTTCGTCGATCGAAACGAGCAGGCCGCAGGACTCTACGGCAAGCCGGTTTGGACGCTGGACCAAGTTGACCGCGACGTGCGCCTCATCTGCGGGATCGGCGGCATGCCTGAGATCAAGCAGCGCGTCGTCGAGGACGCGCTGCGGCGCGGGTTCCGATTCACTCCCCCGCTCGTGTTCGCCGGCGTCCCGATCGGTCCGAACGTCGAGCTCGGCGAAGGCACGATCGTGTGCGCTGGGAACATCCTGACCGTCGACCTCAAGATCGGTCGTCACGTCGCGATCAACCTCGCCTGCACGATCGGACACGACTGCGTGATCGAGGACTACTGCACGCTGTCTCCGGGCGTGAACGTCTCCGGTCACGTGTCGCTCGAGCGCGGTGCGTACCTCGGCACCGGCGCGGCATTGATCGAAGGTGTTCGCATCGGCGCGTACTCCGTCGTCGCCGCCGGCGGCGTGGTCACGCGCGACGTACCGGAACGCGCGCTCGTCGCAGGCGTTCCCGCGATCGTCAAGAAGCCGCGGCGCGAGCTCGCGTGTCCCGTGGCCGAGGCCGCGTAGCGTGCCGAGCCTGCTCGAGTCCCCGCCCCCGCGCACTGCGCTGGACCGCTTCGCGATCACATGGGAAGGCACGCAGTTCGTGCACCATTCGCTCGCGCTGGTGAATCGCGAGCTGTGCACGGAGCTCCTTCGACGCGGCCACGAGCTGTCGCTGAAGCCGTTTGAACCGGCGACGTTTTCGCCGCGCACAACCGATCGTGATCGCGCGCTCGCGCGCTCGGTGAATGCCGAACTGTCGCGCCCAGCCGACTTCCACATCCGCCACCGCTGGCCGCCGGATTTCCGCGCGCCCGCGCACGGACGTCTGGTCGTGATGCAGCACTGGGAGTACGGCAGCCTCCCGAAGGCGTGGATCGAACCGCTCAACACCGTGGTCGACGAGACCTGGGTCGCGACGCACTACGTGCGCGACTGCTTCGTGCGGAGCGGCGTCGACCCCGAGCGGGTCCACGTCGTCCCGTGCGGCGTCGACGTCGCGCGCTTCCGGCCACAGGCAGCGCGCCTCGAGCTCGCGACGTCGAAGCGCTTCCGGTTCTTGTTCGTCGGCGGCACGATCGTGCGCAAGGGCATCAACATCCTGCTCGACGCGTACTGCTCCGCGTTCACCGCAGCCGACGACGTGTGCCTGGTCATCAAGGACCTGGGATCGAGCTCGATCTACAAGGGCAGCACGGCTGGCGACCGAATTCGCGAGTACGCATCGCGACCTGGAGCGCCGGAGATCTTGCACCTCGACTCGACGCTCTCGGACCACGAGATGCCGGGCCTCTACACCGCGTGCGACGCGCTCGTGCACCCGTATCTCGGCGAAGGCTTCGGTCTGCCGATCGCCGAAGCGATGGCCTGCGGCTTGCCGGTGATCGTCACGGGCCACGGCGCGGCGCTCGACTTCTGCGACGAAGCGTGTGCGTGGTTCATCCCGGCGCGCGAGTTCCAACTGCCGGAGGCGCGCATCGGCGAGCTGGCCACGGTCGACAAGCCGTGGCTCGCGCAGCCAGACGCCGCCGCGCTGACGCGCATCCTGCGCGAAGTGCATTCCGATCCGGAGCGCGCGCGCGAACGCGGCTGGGTCGCGCGCGAACGCATCCGCAGCGGATTCACGTGGCAGCACGCCGCCGACGCGTGCGAGGAGCGTCTCGCGGCGCTCGCCGAACGTGAACCGCGAGACTCCGAGCGCTGTCCCTCGGTACAGCCGATGTGTCCGCCCGTTCGCTGGGGCGCCGCACCATTCAACTACAGCGGCTACGCGCGCATCTCGCGCATGGTCTTGCCCGCGCTCGCCGATAGCGGTGTGCAGGTGGAACTCCAGAGCTACGGACTCGACCGCGAGTTCGCCGCGGCGATGTCGGACCGGCCGAAGGAAACGGCCGCGTGGAATCAACTCATCAGCCAGCGCGTGCAGACCGGCCTGTACGTCTGTTTCCATCCGCCGCTCGCGTGGAACGGCGAGGGCTTGTTCGAGCGCTACCGTCGCCAGAATCCAGGCCTCGACGCCTACGTCGGCATGACGATGTTCGAGACCGACCGGCTACCGCCGGGGTGGGCCGACGAGTGCGCGACGATGGACGAGGTCTGGGTGCCGAGCGCATTCAACCTCGAGACCTTCGTCGCCGGCGGCGTGCCGCGCGAGAAGCTGCGGCTCTTCCAACCCGGGCTCGATCTCGCGCCGTTCCGTGCAGCACGCCCGAGCTATCCGATCCCGGGCAAACGCGGCTTCACCTTCCTCTCCGTCTTCCAATGGTCGCTGCGCAAGGGCTGGGACGTGCTGCTCGAAGCGTACGTGCGCGCGTTCACGAAGGACGACGACGTGTGCCTCGCGATCCGCGCCTACCCGGGCTATCGCAAGGATCCGCCGCTGCGCCAACGAATCGAGCGTCACTTGAAGAAGCTCGGCCTGCGCGCGCGCGATTGTCCGCCAATCCTTCTGATCGACGAGTTCCTCTCCGAGGAGCGCATGGTCGACTTCTACGCCGCAGGCGACGCCTTTGTGCTGCCGAGCCGCGGTGAAGCGTGGGGTCTGCCGTACATGGAGGCGATGGCTGCTGGCCTGCCCACCCTTGGAACGCGCTGGGGCGGCCAGCTCGACTTCATGACCGACGAGAACAGTTACTTGATCGACGCCCTGGAGCTCGAGCCTGTCGGTGCGGAGCAGACCGCGGAGAACGCGTACTACACGGCCGATCAACGTTGGGCACGGCCGAGCGTGGAGCACACCGCCGAACTCATGCGCACCGTGTTCGATCGGCGCGACGAAGCGCGCGCGCGCGGCCGTCGCGCGCGCGCGGACATCTTCGCGGGCTGGGGCCCGGAACGCAGCGTGCGCCAGTTCGCGACACTCAGTGCGGATCTCGTCGCACGCAGGCGCGCGGCACATGCGCGGCCGGTTCGACCGACGCACATCGCGTGGAACGCCCCGCTCTACGACCCCAGCGGCTACGCGAGCGAAGCCCGGCAGTTCGTGCTCGGTCTCGAGGAGTGCGGCGCGCTCGTCTCGACGATCCCCGTCCAGTGGAGCGAGCGGCGTGCGGAACTCGACGAAGCCGAGCAGCGGCGCCTCGATCGCCTGCGCGCGACGGTGCAGCTCTCGAACCATGTCCTGGTGCAGCACAACTTCGCCAGCCGCTTCCAGCCTGTGCCGGATGCGCTCGCCACCGTCGGACGCACGATGTTCGAGACCGACCGCCTGCCCGCCGCGTGGGTCGAGAAGTGCAACGCACTCGACGAAATCTGGGTTCCTTCCGCGTTCAATGTCGAGACGTTCGCGCGATCGGGCGTCGACCGTGCCAAGCTCCACATCGTTCCGGGCGCGCTGGCCCCGCGCGCGAACGGCGATCCGCTGACGCTACCTGAGCGGCGCGGCACGGCGTTCCTCTCGATGTTCGACTGGGGGTTGCGCAAAGGTTGGGATGTCCTGCTGCGCGCGTACACGTCGGCCTTCGAGTCCGCGGACGACGTCGTGCTCTATCTGAAGCTCACTTCGTCGGCGAAGCTCTCCGCCCAGGAGCTCACTGCGCGCGTGCAACGCTTCCTCACTGAAGAGCTCGGCCGATCGCGCAAGGGACTGCCCGCGGTCGTGTGCCTTTCCGGCGATTGGAGCGAAGAGCGCGTGCTGCGCCTCTATCGCTCGGTCGACGCGTACGTCATGCCGAGCCGCGGCGAGGGCTGGGGCCGTCCGTACATGGAGGCGATGGCCGCGGGACTGCCCACGATTGGAACGCGCTTCGGCGGCAACCTCGAGTACATGAACGACGAGAACAGCTACTTGATCGACTTCGAGCTCACGCCGGTCCCCGAGGCAGCCTGCGCCGAAGCGCCGCTGTTCCGCGGGCATTCCTGGGCGGAACCGTCCTGCGAGCACCTGGTCGAGCTGCTGCAACGGGTCGCGCGCGATCGCGACGATGCGGCACGCCGCGGCGCGCGTGCGCAGCGCGAGGTGCTCGAGCGCTATGACCGCCGCAAGGTCGCAGCGTGCATCCACGAGCGCGCTCGAGCGCTCGCACTCCGGAACTCCTGATCATGCACTCGTACGTCGTCGTCGCGCCGATTCGCAGCACCCACAGCTCGGGACACATCGCGCGCAATCTATTGCGCGGCCTGCGACTCGCTGGCGCAGAGATCGGTGCGATCGACACGCGTCGGCCCAACGAGCACAGCGTGACGGCTGAGCTCGACGACCTGACAGCGCTTCTAGACGCGCCGATAAGGCTGCGCGGCGCGACGGTCGTGCACCACGCGCCGCTCCGCGAGCTCTCACGCTCGCTCGTGCAGCATCCCACCCAAGCCGCCGAACGCCGCGTCGCGTACATCGATTGGCCGCTGCCGCGGTTCGAGGAGTCGGATCTCGAGATTCTCCTCTCGTTCGACGAGGTCTGGGTCACGACTCACTACCAACGCGAGCTTCTGACGGCATGCGGACTTCCGCGCAAACGCGTCCACGTCGTGCATCCCGGCGTCGACGCTTCGGTTGCCTCGCAAGCGGGCCGCGAGACCGCGGAGGTGTACGTCGCGGACGCCGGGCCGCGCGCGCACGAGCCCTGCGACCTCGCTGCCGTCGGTCGATCGGTCCTCGAGCGCGAATCGTCGCCGATCCGTCCAACGCCCCAACTGCTCGCAAGCATCCTGTCGCAGCTCGGCCTGAAGTCGCCGTCCACCTGGCTCGCCGGCTCGCGCAGCCGCGTCGTCCTGTGCTCGATCGCAAGCGAGCACGATGACTGGCGCGCGCCGCTGCGACGATTCCTCGCGCGGCACGGTCCGGACGACGACGTCACGCTGTGTCTCTGGATCGACGCGGACCTCGCGCCGCTCGTCGAATCGCTCGCCGCCGAGATCGAAGCGGAAATCGGTCGGGCACAGAGGGCCGAAGGTCCCGGCGACGTCCTCTTGCTCTCGGCCCCGCTCGAGCACGTCCCCTGGGACCGCGTCGCGCTCGAGGCCGCCGCGTAGCCGCGTTCAACTCGCGGAGCCCTGCATGTCGAAAAAGATCGACATGGCGTCCGAAAACGTCCCCAGCGCGAGCACGGCACGGAGCGCCAGCGTGTCACCCAGCGCGCGCGTGTTGCCAAGCGCCAGCGTCTTAATAGTGGACGCGGACGAAGGCTTCGCACGCGAGCTCTCGGGTCGCGTCCGCGACGCGGGCCACGTCCCCGAAGTCGCAACCAGCGCACAACGCTTCAAGCGCGCGATCTCCGAGAAGCGTTTCGACGCGTGCGTGTGCGACCAGGACACGCTCGGGCAGGGCGAGATCGAAGCGCTGCTCGGATCGCCGCAGTCGCCGGCGGTGATCGTGCTGTCGAGCTTCGGATCCGTGGACGACGCCGTCGCGAGCATGCGCCGGGGCGCGTCGGACTACCTGTGCAAGCCTGTGTCGGAAGATCAGGTGCTCGTGTCGCTCGTCCGCGGCCTCGAGAACCGCGCGCTGCGCGACGAGAACCGCAAGCTGCGCGCCGACCTGTCGCAGCGCTTCGAGATCGGCAACATCGTGACGCGCGATCCCGGCTTCCAGCGCGTGCTGAGACGGTCGAGGCCCTCGCCGACACGCGCGCGACGCTGCTCCTCGAGGGCGAGAGCGGAACGGGCAAGTCGCTGCTCGCGCGCACGATCCACGCCGGATCGGGCCGCGCCGGCGCACCCTTCGTCGAAGTCAATTGCGGCG
>JANOFY010000033.1:0-6211 GCA_031413895.1 Planctomycetota bacterium
CTCGAGCCGGATATTGGCCTTGATGAACTCCACCGCGCGGTAGGCGCCGGTGGTCACCGCCTGGGTGGAGGCGCCGGTGAACCAGTAGATGATCGCGCCGCCGCTGATGAGGCCGAGCAGGAACGGGGCGTGCAGCAGCGAGAGCTTGTCCAGGTTCTGGGTGAGCCCGTTGGTGAGCAGCACGATGATCGAGAAGATCATGGTGGTGGCGCCCACCACCGCGGTGCCGATGAGCACGGGCTTGGCCGTCGCCTTGAAGGTGTTGCCCGCCCCGTCGTTCTCCTCCAGGAAGTGCTTGGCCTTCTCGAAGTCGGGCGTGAAGCCGAACTCCTTCTGGACCGCGTTCTTGACGTCCTTGACCTCTTCGATGAGGGAGAGCTCGTAGACCGACTGGGCGTTGTCCGTGACCGGCCCGTAGGAGTCCACCGCGATCGTCACCGGGCCCATGCCGAGGAAGCCGAACGCGACGAGGCCGAACGCGAACACCGCTTCGGCCTGCATCAGCGCGCCCACCCCTTGCATGGAGACGAGGTACGCGACGCCCATCAGCACCGTGAAGACGACGCCCATCCAGTACGCGCTGAAGTTGCCGGCCGTCAGACCGGCGAGCACGTTGAGCGACGCGCCGCCTTCCTACGAGTCCTCGACGCACTCGCGCACGTGGCGCGAGTTCGTCGACGTGAAGACCTTGATGACCTCCGGGATGATCGCGCCGGCGAGCGTGCCGCACGTGATGATCGCCGAGAGCTTCCACCACAGCGTGCCGTCGCCGAGATCCGGGATCAGGTAGTAGCTGACGATGAACGTCAGCACGACCGACACGATCGAGGTCAGCCACACGAGGAACGTGAGCGGCGCCTCGAAATCCATCTTGTCGACGTTGCCGTACTTGGCCTTGGCGAGCGCTTCGTTGATCAAGTACGACACGCCGCTCGCGATGACCATCATGATGCGCATGGCGAAGAGCCACACGATCAGCTGTACCTGCACCGTCTCGCTCGGCACCGCGAGCAAGATGAACGAGATCAGCGCGACGCCCGTGACGCCGTAGGTCTCGAAGCCGTCCGCCGTCGGGCCGACCGAGTCGCCGGCGTTGTCACCGACGCAGTCGGCGATGACGCCCGGGTTGCGCGCGTCGTCTTCCTTGATGTTGAAGACGATCTTCATCAGGTCGGACCCGATGTCGGCGATCTTCGTGAAGATGCCGCCCGCGATGCGCAGCGCCGCCGCGCCCAGCGATTCGCCGATCGCGAACCCGATGAAGCACGGGCCAGCGTAGTCGCGCGGCATGAACAGGAGGATGCAGAGCATCAGGAAGAGCTCGATCGAGATCAGCAGCATCCCGATGCTCATCCCGGCCTTGAGCGGGATCTGGTAGCAGGGGAAGGGCTTCCCGCGCAGCGCCGCGAACGCGGTGCGCGAGTTCGCGAACGTGTTCACACGGATCCCGAACCACGCGACGACGTAGCTGCCCGCGATGCCGATCAAGCTGAACAGGATGATCGTCGCCACCTTGAGCGCGGGCATGCCGGCGACCATCTGGTGCGTCACCGGATCCTCGCTCTGCGCGAACATCCCGAAGTAGACGACCATGATCGCGCCGATGAAGAGCTCGAGGACGAGGATGAACTTGCCCTGCGTCACGAGGTACGTCTTGCACGTCTCGTAGATCAGCTCGGACACCTCGAGCATCGAGCGGTGCACCGGCAGGTTCTTCAGCTGCCCGTAGATCACGAGGCCGAAGATCAGGCCGAGGACGCACACCACCAGGCCGCTCATGAGCAGCGTGTGCCCGTCGATCCCCATGAACTGGACGGAGGAGAGATCGGGAAGGATGAGGTTCGCTTCGCCGCCGTGGTGCGGTTTGGTGGCCTCTTGGGCGATTCCGATACCCGCGTAAGCGAGTGCTGCGGTGGCCGACGAAATGGGGGGGAACATCGGTCTCTCGGTCCTCCTTGGCTGGGAAAAAGTGGCGAGCGTTATAAGCGGGCGCGCGGCCCGATGCAAAGCCGGACCCTGCTGGAGCGGCCCGCCCTCGATCGCCGTGTGCCGTTCTCCGTGCGAACGCCGCGAGCGGGGGCCTCGCCGCGCGAAGAAACGCGAAAAACCGCGCGTCGGCGCGGTTTCACGGGAGCAGCGTCAGCCAGGCTAAGCGCACGTCCTAATACCCAGCAACCCGCCTGGACGCTCCGCCGCCTCAGCTGCTGCGTTGCAGCTCCTCTGAATATCGCCGCGGATATGCGTCGTCGCCGCGCCTTGCAGCTGAGGCGGCGGAGCGTCCGGGCGGGTTGCTGGGTATTGGGACGCGCTCTAGGTCTCGAGCTCGACGCTCCGGTCAGTGCTGAAGCGCGCTCGTCTCGACCGGCTTCGAGCCGTCGTCGAGCGGTGAACCGGCGTCGCCCTGCTCCGGCGGCTGAGGGTCCTTTGGGTCGTGCGCGATCTGCCGCAATCGACTCTGCCAAGGCATGCGCAGGTGTCCTTGGAGCATGAACACGTTCTCGAGCTCGAGCGTGTCGACGCGCAAGTCGAACATCTCGTACCGGCGATCGCCGGCGTCGTAGATCATCTTGCAGCGCTCGTCGCGGATCGCGACGCGCTTCGACGGCGCTTCGGGTGGCCGCGTCTCCGCGATCAGCACGCGCTCGGCGTCTTCGAGCAGCGAAGTGCCTTGCGAGCCGGACAAGTGTCCCGTATCGAGCAGAGCCAGAAGGCTTGGCGCGACGTCGATCTGCCGCAGCAGCATGTGCCGTTTCTTGCGCATCAGCGCGAGCTCCGGCGCGCCGTTCACGGGCTTCACGACGAGTGGAACACGCAACACCTCGTCGTAGAGATGCTCGCGAGCTCCGATGTGGCCGCGCTCGCCGAGCGCTGCGCCATGCGTGGCCGTGACCACGACGCACGTGTTGTCGTACTGCTGCGAGACCTTGAGCTCCTCGATCAACGCGCCGATGGCGCGATCGACGTGCTCCACTTCGAGGCGGTAGCGCTCGCGAATCTGCGCCAGGCTCGGCGCGTCGTGGATCCTCGCGCTCAGGAGGCAGCGGATGGACTCCGTCGTGTTGTTCTCCATCGACACGACGACGATCCTCGAAGCGTCGGTCGGTGTTCCGTGTAGGAACGACGTAGCGACCGGCTCACCTTCGGAGTGGCACTCGAAGTCGCGCACGTACAACTGTGCGTCCGACTTGAACGAGACGCGGTGCTTGCCGGGCGTCAAGTCGAACTGGTGGTGCCAGTGCGACGTGTTCGAGATCGGCACGGTCTCGACGAGGCTGCCGTCGAACGAGATCAGCGCTTTCGCGTCGGCGGTTTCGTAGGCCTCGTACGGCTCCTGCGGATCCGAGAAGTGCACGAAGGCAAACCACGGTTGCGTTGCATCGCGATCGTGGACGAAGTTGCGCGCGGCCGTGGCCACCTCGTACGCCGGCCATTGCTCGTACTCGGGGAGCTGTACACGTCGAAATCCGCGCAAGAGCCCCGGCGCGGGCGTGCTGTCTGGTGCTCGCTGCGTGAGATCGCGCGACACGGATGCGAACGTCAGGTAGCCCTCGCTTTCGAGCTCCTCCGCCAGCAGCGGCAGATCAGGGTCGATCGCCTGTCCGTCGTGCACGACACCGCTTCTGTTCGGCATGCGCGAGCTGAACAGGGCCGCGAGCGCGGCGTCAGTCACCGGCGTGTGGCTGAAGCAACACGTCATCGAAACGCCATCGTCGGCGAGCGCGTGAAGGTTCGGCGTGCGCGCCGCGCCAAGCGATTGGCTGATCGCGTCGAAGCGCAGGCCGTCGACGACGATGAGCAGCAGATTGGGCTCCGGATCGCCGCGCCACAGCGAGCACGAGGCGGGCACGCTCGCGAGTCCGAGCGCGAGTAAGAGTCGAAGTCGCAAGGTGCGGGGAGGAGTAGCGGGGCCCGGGGAACGCGCTGAATCGGCCGGCGCGGGTTCCTATTCTTCGCCCGTGGCCACAGTTGCCTTGAGCGGCCTGCGCAATTCGAGTCGTGTGAAGAGTTTTCCATCCGGGGGGTCGCGCGGACTCTGTGCGAAGCACGCTCCCGATTGCAGAATAGTCGCCCTCCAGTGCCGGACGACCGGAGCATCCATGAGCGAACGACAGCGCCATCCGCACTTCGACGACAAGGGCACGCTGTCGTGGCACACGCGTTTCAAGGACGCGCTGGCCCAGGCCAAGGCCGAAAATAAACACCTATTCATCGAGATGGGCCGTGAGGCGTGTGGGCAGTGCCGGACGCTCGTGCAAAGCGTCGTTCCGCGCCCCGATGTCGCGCCGCTCTTGCGGGAGCACTTCATCGCGCTCGCGTCGGATGCGGACGACACGGAGGATGAAGTCATCGACCTCGCGAACCACTTGGAGGACGCGATGATGCTCCCGTTCGTGATCTTGACGGACAAGTCCGGGCGTTTCGTGGCCGGCTCGTCCGGCATGGTGAACCCGGCTACGTTCGCCGCGACCCTCAAACGGATCACGCAGAAATGAATCGCCGCGATACCGGGGCGCGCGTCGAACGCGCGCTGATCAGCGTCTCCGACAAGACCGGCGTCGAGGGCTTCGCGCGCATGCTCGCGCAGATGAAGGTCGAGATCCTCTCGACCGGTGGAACGTACGCGGCCTTGAAGAAGGCCGGCATCCCGGTGCGCGAGGTGTCCGACTACACGGGTTTCCCCGAGATGATGGACGGCCGCGTCAAGACGCTGCACCCGAAGGTCCACGGCGGAATCTTGGCGCTCCGCGACGCGGTCACGCACCGCGGCGCGATGACGGAGCACGGCATCCTTCCGATCGATCTCGTGGTCGTGAACCTCTATCCGTTCGAAGCGACCGTCGCGAACGCCAACGTCGAGCGCAGTGAAGCCGTCGAGCAGATCGACATCGGCGGACCGTCGATGCTGCGCTCCGCCGCGAAGAATCACCGCTTCGTCGGAGTGGTCACGGATCCCGCCGACTATGGGCGCGTGCTCGACGAGATGCAGTCGCACGACGGCGCGCTGAGTGAGAGTTTCAAGCGCGAGCTCGCCCTCAAGGCGTTCAGTGCGACCGCGCGCTACGACGCCGCGATCAGCCACTGGCTGTTCGAGGAGGAGGTGCGCGAGACGCACGCGCGTTCGCCGTTTCCGGACAGCTCGTCGCTCGTCGGAGCAAAGGTGATGGACCTGCGCTACGGTGAGAATCCGCATCAGAAGGCGGCGCTGTACGCGTTGCCGCGCGTGATCGAGCCGAGCGTCGCCAGCGCGCGTGTGCTCGGCGGCAAGGCGCTCTCGTACAACAACCTCGTCGATCTCGACGCCGCGCTCGCGCTGGCGAAGGAATTCGAGGGGCCGTTCGTCACGGTCGTCAAACACAACAACCCGTGTGGTGCAGCGCGCGCGGACATGATCGGAGCCGCGCTCGAAGCCGCGTGGGATGGCGATCCCGTTTCGGCATTCGGATCGGTGCTCGCGTTTACGCGGCCTCTCGACATGAAGAGCGCGGAGTTCCTCGTCGCTGGCAACCGGTTCGTTGAAGCGATCGTCGCGCCGAGCTTCGATACGGACGCGCTCGAGCTGCTGACGCAGAAGCCCAAGTGGGGGAAAAACGTGCGCTTGCTGGAGTGCGGACCGTTCGGACCTGCGTCACGGGAGAAGCGCGACATCGAGCTCAAGAAGCTCATCGGCGGTTTCTTGCTGCAGGAGCGCGATCTCGCGGCCGACACGGAAGCGAACTGCAAGTCCGTGGCGAAGCGCGCCGCGACGAAGGCGGAGCTCCAGAGTCTTCTGTTCGGCAGCCGGATCGCGAAGCACGTCAAGTCGAACGCGATCGTGCTGACGACGGAGACGCGCGTCGTCGGCGTGGGCGCCGGGCAGATGAGCCGCGTCGACGCGGTCCGCATCGCGGTGAGCAAGGCGGGCGCAAAGGTGTCGGGTTCGGTGCTCGCGTCGGACGCCTTCTTCCCGTTCCCGGACGGAGTCGAAACCGCGCTCGATGCGGGCGTCACGGCGATCTTGCAACCGGGCGGCTCGGTGCGCGACGAAGAGGTGATCGCGGCCTGCGACAAGCGCGGCGCAGCGATGGTGTTCACCGGCGAGCGCCACTTCCGTCACTGAGTCCGGCGGCCGGCACGCGGTGAAATACGGCGTGTGGGTGAAATACGGCGTCAGACACTTTTTTTCACCCACGCCTGAACTCTCGGCAGTCCGCCGAGCTCAAGTGGCGTGGGT
>JANOFY010000034.1:0-2992 GCA_031413895.1 Planctomycetota bacterium
GATCCAGCGCCAGATCGAGGCGTACGAGTCCGGCGATCCGTCGCAGTTCCCGGTGCAGGAGACGCGCCTGTGGGATTCCGCGAAGGGCGTCACGCGCACCATGCGCAGCAAGGAGAGCGCGCACGACTACCGCTACTTCGCCGAACCCGATCTGCCGCCGGTGACGGTCGACGCCGCGTTCCTCGAGCGCCAGCGCTCGTTCCTCCCCGAGCTCCCCACCGCGCGCCGCCGGCGCTACCGCGAGAGCCTGGGGCTCTCCGAGTACGACGCCGGCGTGCTGACCTCAGATCGCGCGATCGCGGACTTCTTCGAATCCGTCGTGCGGATCAGCGGCCGGCCGAAGGACGCGGCCAACTGGATCACGAACGAAGTGCTGCGCGCGTTCTCGGATCCCGAGATGGACGCGCGCTCGGTCGACGAGCTGAAGATCCGTCCGAACGACGTCGCCGAGGTGATCGCGTTCGTCGAAAAAGGCGCGGTGAACACGTCGGCGGCGCGCACGCTCTTGCGCGCGATGATGAAGACGGGAAAGCGCGCCAAGGTGCTCGTCGACGAGCTCGGACTCGCGCAGGTCCAAGACTCCGGCCAGATCGAGAGCTGGTGCCGCGCGGCGCTGGTCGGCAAGGACAAGATCATCGCCGACGTGAAGGCCGGCAAGGAGCAAGCGCTGAACGCGCTGCTCGGTCCCGTGATGAAGGCGTCGAAGGGCAGCGCCAACCCGGCGATCGTCAAAGAGACGCTGCTGCGGATCATCCAAGCCGAGCACTGAGAGCCGCGCGTGCGCATCGCCGTCGAACAGCTCGTCGATCTCGCGCGCGTCGGTCCGGGAGACCGCGCGCCGACGCCGCGCGAGATCCGCGACGCGCTACCGCGCGGTTGGGTGCTCGAGGAAGACGGTGTGACCGCGCGCAGCGACGCGCGCCTCCTTTTCAAAGAGGGCTGGGTGCTGATCCTGGGTCTCGTGTGCTTCGGCGCGGCGGTGCTCGGTCTCTTCTGGTGGAGCTTTCCGCGCGGCGGCGCAGGTTATGTGCGACTCGCGGCCGTGATCACGCTCGTGCTGATCGCCGGCGGCGTCGTCGGGCCGCTCGTGACGCGCGCGCTCACGACGAAGCGCACCGGCCGCGTGCGCTGAACACGGCGCGCTGAACTAGAGCACGCGCTGCGACACGAGGAACCGCGCGAGGAGCTCCGCCGCGAACGCCTGTCCGGCCGGGCTCCAGTGCGTGTCCGATCCGCCGAGGAAGAGCTCGCGTCCTCCGCGAGCTTGAAACGGTCCGAAGAGATCGAGACACGGGATGCCGAGTTCCTTCGCGACGCGCGCGGACGTGTCCGTCATCGTGCTCGGCCGGTACTCCGGCGGCGGCGCGCCCAGGGTCGCGAGCGTCGGATCGTCGACCAGATCGAACTTGCACGGGATCGCGACGACGACGAAGGGGATCCCGCGCGCCTTGCAATCGTCGCGGAAGCGCGCCATCACGCGCGCGAAGAGCGCGAGCTCGGTGCGCGCGAGATCGAGCGACCCCGGATCGTTCGGCGCGGCGTCGATCAACGTGCTCGGGTCCGGCGGCGGTTCCGAGCCCACGCGGGCGATCGCGGCAGAGGCCAGACGCCAATCGCGGATCTCGTTCGCGAGCAAGGTCCGGTCGCGCGCCGCCGGTGTCGCGTCCTGCGGCGCGAGCCCGGCCACGTGCCGCACGAGCCGCGCGAGCGCGAACTTCGACGTCCGCGCCTTCTGGCGCTCCTGTTTCTCGACGTACAGCCGGTAGCGTTCGACGTAATCCGGTTCGTCGCTTCGGAACGACTCGATCAGCGCTCCGTCAGCGCCCACTCGTAGGAGCCGCGTCAGCGCCAGCTCGCGAAAGTCGTTGTGCGAGCAGATCGCGAACACGACGACGTCGGGCGCGAGCCAGTCGGCCTCGGATTCGAAGCGCAGCATCGATTGATCGGGCCCGTAGCCGATCACGCCGGCGTTCACGGTCTCGACGCGCTGCCCAGCGCGCCCGAGCTCGTCCTCAAGACGCACGACGAACGTCTCCGGAAGTCTCGTTTCGCGCGCGTGCACGAACGAGTCGCCGTACACGGAGATGCGACGCACGCCCGGCGACTTCGGCGCGAGCTCGTCGCCGCGGAAGCCCTGCGAATTGAAACCCCACACGACTTGCGGCGCACCGCTGCCGGGGATCGGCAAGTTGACCGTGCGCGCGCCTTCGAGCGGTTTGTAGTAGCGCTGCGCGTCGACTTGGAAATACAGCGCGTCGATCGGATACCAGCGGCGCAGCGCGAACTCCGCGATGAGCGACCACGCGCACAGCGAGACGATGAGGATCGCGACAGGGCGAGCGAACTTCTTGGTGCGCGTCATGTCGGCGCTAGGGAACTAGTAGCGCACGCGCAGGTTTCGGAACTGTCCTTCGCCACCCTGCACCATCAGTCCGACGTCGCCGAGTAGCTCGTCGGGTTTGTAAGGGCGCTTGGCGACCGACTTGCCGTCGATGAAAAACTCGACGCTCTTCGGCGACACCTCGATCCCGATCACGAGCTCCAGCGGACCGCCCTGCTTCACGCGACCGATGGGCTTGATCGGCCTCAAGCTGTTGCCCTCGAGCTCGGCCAGCTGCACGCTGCGATTCGCCATCACGACCACGATCTGCATCGCGTTGGCGTTCGCTCCGAACACGATGCCGAACATGCCGTTCTCTTCCGAGGGGTCGAGGATCGACACGTGCGCCTCGAACCCGTAGCGATCCGGCAATGCGAGCTTCGAAGCGCACGTCGACGGGAATTCGGTGCGCGCGCTGATCGCGTCGGCTCCCTTTTCGAAGCCTGGGCCCGCGTCCCATTGCGACTGTAGATCGCCCTGGTCGATGCGCCGCCAGCGCCGCGTGTCGGCGCCGCTCGCCTTCGCGATCTCGGCTCGCAGATCGGTGAGCGACTCCTCGTCGCCGAACGAAGCGCGCGCGAGATCGATCCGATCGAGCGCGACCAGCGCGCG
>JANOFY010000035.1:0-4905 GCA_031413895.1 Planctomycetota bacterium
AATCCGTTCACAGGCGACGCCTTGCCCTCGAAAACTCCCCCGTATCCGCCGGATCAGTCGCGTTCGCCGATCGACGGCGAACGCTTCGGTGTCGGTGCGCATCCGCACGGTGAGGAACGAGCGCGGGAGTTCCGCGAGAAACTGCGCTCGCGCGATCGGGATGTGCTCGGAAGGTTCTATGAGCTGTACGCGCTGCGCGTCTACGACTACGTGCGGCGCATGGTGGGCGAGGATCAGGTGGCCGAGGACCTGACCCAAGAGATCTTCATGCACATCCAGCGATCGTTGCCGAGCTATGACCCCACGCGCGAGCTGTCGCCTTGGGTCTACGCGCTGGCGACCAACAAGGTTCGCGATTTCTGGCGCTCGCGGAAGAACCTCGATCATCTGCGCGAGCGGAGTCTCGAGGAGCTCGACAGCCATCAGCCGATCCCCGACGGCGGCGCCGGTCCGATGGTCGAGCTCGAGAGCAAGGAGCTCGGCGAGGTCCTGTCCCATGCGATCGACGCTCTGCCCGAGGGACTGCGAGCCACGCTGCTCCTGCGCTACTTCGAGGGACTGTCGTTCGACGTGATCGCGGGCCTCCTGGAGCGCAACGAGGACGCCGTGCGCAAGCGCTACTCGCGTGCCTTGGCGGAACTGCGCCGCGTGCTCCAGAAACCACTCGGGCTGACCGATGGAGGTCGTGCGTGAGCGACCAGCGCGACGATCCGGGCCGGGCCGCCGAAGCGGCGGTCGAGCGCGCACTCGCTGCGGTGCCGCGGTGGGCTCCGCGTGCCGAGTTCCTGCGCGATCTCGAGGTGCGGTTCACGTCGGTCGCGTCGTTGCGCGCCGTCGACGCTCCCGCCGCGGGGTTCGTACCCGCGCGTGCATCGGTGCGGCCGTCATCGCGCCCGCGCTTCTCGGGCTGGGCGATCGCCGCGGGTATCGCCGCAGTCGCTGCCTCCGCGCTCGCGATCTTCGGGTCGCGAACGTCCGACACGCTGCGCTGGACCCCGGTGGCGGGGCATCTCCCGCTTTCGGCGGTAACCGTCGATGGCCGTTCGGTGAGTCCGGCTGAGTTCGGAAGCGCGGTCGCGAGCGGAACCGGGTCGCACACCATCGTCACCGGAACGGACCCGGTTTGGCTGCAGCTCGGCGAGCGCGTGGTGTGCGAGCTCGCTCCCGGCTCTGAGATCGAACTCGGCCCACTGTCGCACGATGCTTCGTCGCTCGTGATCGCAGCGCGCAAGGGCACGCTGCGCGTGTGCACCGGGGAAGAGTTCGTCGGCTCGACGCTCGACGTGAAGACGCCGGACTTCGAGCTCGCGATCACGGGCACGAGCTTCGCGGTGGACATCGACGAAGAAGGAACGTGCGTGTGCTGCCTGGAAGGCCGCGTCGTGATGAAGGCGCCGGATGCCTTCGATGAAACGTGGGCGGTCGACGGCGGCCGGATGTGCCGGATCTACCACGACGATCGCGCGCCCAAGTGGGACGAGCTGAGCCACAAGCATGGTCCGGCGCTGGCGCAGTTCGACGAGCTCGCCGACGAGCTGATGAAGTAGCTTGCGCGCTCGCTGGGAAGCTCGCTAACACACGCGGGCTTCGCTCCGTCTCGCCCCGGCCGCGAAAGGAAGGCTTTGACCGCTGCCGAGAGCGCGCCGATTGGGAAACGAGAGTCGACGCTGCACGCACAGGCAGCGCGAGATCACTCCGTCGATGATCCGGCCGCCGACGATCCCGCCGCGAGGAGCGATGTCGAGCTCGTGATGCGCGCGCGCGCCGGCGACCGGCCGGCCTTCGCCGCGCTGTACGCGCGCCACGCCGCAAGCGTTCACGGCGTGTGCCTCGCGACCGGGCCGATCGACGAAGCGAACGATCTCGTGCAGGAGGTGTTCCTCTCCGCGTTGCGTGCCATCGACCAGCTCGAAGATCCCGCGCGCATGGGCGGGTGGCTCCTCACGATTGCTCGCAATCGCGCGCGCGACGCGCTGCGTGAGCGCGGTCGCGTCGTTCCGATCGATGCGTCGGTCACCGTGGACGCGCATGCGTCGCCGAGAACGCACACGACAACCGATGAGCTCGACGACAGCGAGGCGCGCGCGGTGCTCGCGGTGATTCAGTCGCTGCCGGAGAGCTATCGCGAGACGCTCGTGCTGCGTCTCGTCGAGGGGCTCACGGGACCCGAGATCGCCAATCGCACGGGCCTCACGCACGGCTCGGTGCGCGTCAACCTGCACCGCGGGATGAAGCTCCTGCGCGAGCGACTCGAGCGCACGGGCGAGAATTGAGACCTCTATGAACGAGCGCTACCTGTGGGACAAGAGCGGCGAGAGCGATCCGGAGATCGCGCGCCTGGAGACGTTGCTCGCGCGTTTTCGCCACGCGCCGCCGGCCGAGCCGGAGCTGCCGGTCGGCGCGCCAGCGAACGCTGTTTCGAACGTCGTCGATGCGGAGGTCGATTTGCCTGGGACACCCGATGCGCGCGGCTCACGCGCGAAACGCGTGTTCGTCCTTCTCGCGGCGGCGGCCGCGATGGTGTGCGTGTGGTTCTTCCTCGGTCCCGAGCGTCCCGTCGTGCGCGGCTACCCCGTCGTCGGCCTCGAGGGTCGGCACGTCGTCCGCGTCGGCGACGAGGTCACGACTGGTGAGGAACCGGCCGAGTTGCAGATCGCGGGGCTCGGTCACGTCTCCGTCGAGCCGCAGAGCCGCGTGCGCGTCGAGGACTGCGGCGAGCTCGCGCACCGGCTGTACCTAGAGTCGGGTTCGATTCGCGCGCGCATCCTCGGCGAACCGCGCGCATTCCAAGTCGGGACGCCGGCCGGTTTGACGGTCGACCTCGGCTGCGAGTACACGCTCGCGGTCGCGCCGGACGGACGCGCATTACTCGAAGTCCTGACGGGCCAAGTGGCATTCGAGTTCGACGGCCGCGCCGTGTACGTTCCGGCCGGAGCCGCGTGCGTCTCGACGCCCGAGCGCGGACCGGGGCTGCCGCTCTTCAAGGACTCGACGAACGCGTTCAAGCAAGCCGTGGCGACGCTCGAGTCACACGGCCGGCTCGATTCCGCCGAGCAGGAAGCGGCGCTGTTCGACGGCACGCGCGAGGACACGCTGACGCTTTGGCATCTATTCGATGATGCGCGCACGCCGGCGGAGCTCGCGCTGCGCGCGTTCGAGCGCCTCTCGAAGGTGTTCCCCAAGCCCGAGGGCGCAACGGACGCCGGTCTCCTGTCCGGTGATCGCGAGATGCGCGCGTCGTGGATGGAAGCGATGAAGTCGTCGTGGCGGGTCGAGTAGCCGCGCAAGCGCCGCCCCGACGCGTCGCTCGGCGAGCTGGGCTTTGTCGTGGAGCCGCACGCGGCTAGAACTAATGCGCGTGACGTCGCCCGCACCCGTCTCTTTCCGCGACGCGGTGCGCGTGTGGCTCCACGTCGGGCTGAACAGCTTCGGTGGACCGGCGGGACAGATCGCGGTCATGCACCGCGTGATCGTCGAAGAGAAACGGTGGGTGAGCGAGCCGCGCTTCTTGCACGCGCTCAACTACTGCATGTTGCTCCCCGGTCCGGAAGCGCAGCAGCTCTCCGTGTACATCGGGTGGCTCTTGCACGGCACGCGCGGAGGTCTCGTGGCCGGCACGCTCTTCGTCTTGCCGGGCGCGATCGCCATGCTCGCGCTCAGCGCGGCGTACGCGGCGTGGCGCAACGTCGGCTGGGTCGAGGCCGCATTCTTCGGAGTCAAGGCCGCGGTGCTGGCGGTCGTCGTCCACGCTCTCGTGCGGATCGCGCGGCGCACCCTGAAGAGCCGGCTGCACGTCGTGCTCGCGGCGGCGGCGTTCGTCGCAATCTTCTTCTTCGACGTGGCGTTTCCCTGGGTCGTGATCGGTGCAGGGTGCTTCGGCTTCCTGTTTCGGAAACGCTGGCCGAGCGCATCGGCCGCGCACACCGGCATCGACGATCGCATCGAAGAGCCGCCGACATCGATCGCGCGCACCGTGCGCACCCTGGCGATCGGCTTGGTGCTGTGGTTCGCGCCGATCGTGATCCTGGCCGCCGCGCTCGGACGCGACCACGTGTTCGTGCAACAAGCGACGTTCTTCAGCCGGGCTGCGGTCGTCACCTTCGGCGGCGCCTACAGCGTGCTCGCGTACGTCGCGCAACAGGCCGTCGACGTCTACGGGTGGCTCGAGCCGGGGCAGATGCTCGACGGTCTGGGCCTGGCGGAGACGACGCCCGGCCCGCTGATCCTCGTCGTGCAATTCGTCGCGTACCTGGGAGCGTTCCGGCATCCGGGCGCGCTCGATCCGTGGGTCGCGGGTGTGCTGGGATCGCTGATCACCCTGTGGGTGACGTTCGTTCCGTCCTTCTTGTGGATCTTCGCCGGCGCTCCGTACGTGGAGATGCTGCGCGGCAATCGCGCGCTCCAAGCGGCGCTCTCGGCGATCACGGCCAGCGTCGTCGGAGTGATCCTGAATCTGTCGCTCTGGTTCGGCCTGCACACCTTGTTCGACGAGGTCGAGATCGTGCGGGCGGGACCGCTGCGTCTGTTCGTCCCGGGCTGGGATTCGCTGAACTGGCTCGGGCTCGCGATCTTCGCGGGTGCCGCGGTCGCGCTGCTGCGTTTCAAGGTCGGCATGCTGCTGACGCTCGCGGTCAGCGCGGTGCTCGGAGCCGTCGCCGTGTCGATTTCGTGAGCCGCGCTCGAGCCTCGCACGCGTCGCTGCGGTGGGCTAGAGTGCGCCTCGACTCGCTCGGCCCAACGAACTCTCCACCATGACGCGAACACGCGCCTCGTTCTTCTTGCGCACGCTGGTGCTCGGCCTCGGCATCGCCAGCGTCCAGAGTTGCTCCGACATCAAGGAGCTGCTCGGTCTCGACAGCGGCGGCGGCGGTGGCGGCACGGTGCTCTTCTCGCCGTTCAACACGA
>JANOFY010000036.1:0-4579 GCA_031413895.1 Planctomycetota bacterium
GGAGCCTCGCCGCGGATCCGATGCCCGGTGTGCAAGACGGCAGCAGCGACGGCAGTCCGTGGCCGCTCTTCGGCCGGCTCTTGCGCACGTCGACGGGCGTTCCGATCGGCCTCGCGTCCGTCGGCTACGGCGGCACGTCGATCCGCCAATGGCAGCCGGGCGTGCGCGCCGAACTCGACGGCCAGCCGATGGAGCTCTACGCGGCGCTGCGCCAACGCGTCGCGAGCCTTGGCCCGATACGCGCGATCCTGTGGCACCAAGGCGAGTCGGACGCCGCGGCGGACACGACCACGAAGCAGTACATCGAGTGCTTCGAGAAGCTGTCGAGCACGCTGCGCAACGACACGGGCTGCCCGGCGCCGTGGATCGTCGCGCGCGCGAGCTTCTTGCCGGGACTCTCGATCGAACGACGCGACGCGATCCGCAACGCACAGTCGGAGCTCTGGAAACGCGGGCTCGCGCTGCAAGGACCGGACACGGACGACATGCTCGGCCCATTGCGCCACAGCGTCGACCACGTGCACTTCAGCGCCGCGGGACTCGAGATGCACGCACAGCGCTGGTTCGCGCTCGTGTGGGCGCAACTCTTGGCTTCGCCTTCGCTCGCGACGCGGCGCCCGTAGAGCAACGAGCCCGCATCGTGCTCGAACCCGACCCCGCGCTGATGCGACAGGCGATCCAAGTCGCGCTCGAGGGCGTGCGCGCCAGCCGGGGAGGTCCATTCGGCGCGCTCGTCGTGCGCGACGGCCGCGTGATCGGCAGCGGATGCAATCAGGTCCTCGGCGACATCGATCCGACGGCGCACGCAGAGATCGTCGCGATCCGGCGCGCGTGCGCAGCGACGGGAAGCTTTCGATTGGATGGGTGCGAGCTGTACACGACGTGCGAGCCGTGCCCGATGTGCCTCGGTGCGATCTATTGGTCGCGCGTCGAGCGCGTGGTCTACGCGTGCGACCGAGCCGACGCCGCGCGCGCGGGGTTCGACGACGCCGTCTTCTACGAGGAACTCGCGCGCCCGATCACCGAGCGCGCGCTCCCGTTCCGGCAGCTGCTCCGCGACGAGGCGCTCACCGCATTCCAGACCTGGCTCGCCCAGTCGAATCGCGTGTCCTACTAAACCCCACGGAGTGCGGGATTCCGCGGACCGCACTACGCTGTGGCGATCATGAAGCTGCTCCCCTACCGACTCCTCGTCACGTCGCTCGGCGGAGCATCGATCTTGGTGTTCGCCGTCGGGCCCGATGCGTTCACGCTGACCGGCGAGAGCCTGAGCACGGCGCAGCGACACGTGCGCGTGTTCGACAACTTCAGCAATCCTCGCTCGAACAACAACACCACGCCCGACGCGAACTTCCCGGGGTACACCGGTGTCGAGCTCGCCGTCTGGAAGGCGGTGACCGAATGGGGCAGCGAGCTCCACGCCGGAAACGGAGACGGCGATCCCAGCCAGCCAGGCGACCTCGGCTCGGGCGGCGCGAACTTCGACTCCGTCTGGCAAGGCAACGCGACGGACGTCGGCGGAGTCAATGACAACGTCGTCTCGGAGATCACCGGTGGAGGCGGCGGAATCTCGTCCTTCATCGAGACGCCGTCGAGCGACGGTTGGCGAATGCGGCTCTACTCCGACGTTCCGTGGGACGATGGACCGGGCACGAACATCACCGGGTTCGACATCCAAGGGATCGTGACGCACGAGTACGGGCACGCGCTCGGACTGGGTCACACCGTCGTCAATGGCGCGACGATGTTCGCGTCCATCAGTGGGAACGGCGTCGCGCAGCGCTCGATCGAGAGCGACGACGCCGGCGGCGTGCAGTCCGTCTACGGCGCGGCGGCGATCTCGAAGCCCCACGTCACCGGCGTGCACGACAACGCGGGTCAGCTCGTGATCCACGGTTTCGGCTTCGCTCCGGTGAGCAATGAGGTGTGGTTCTGCCCGAACACACCGACACCCGGATCGAGCGGCGTCCCCGTCAAGCTCATCGGTGTTCCGTCGACATCGAACGCGAGCTTGATCACGGTCACGATTCCCGCCGCAGCCGGCCCAGGCGACGTGTTCGTGAAGCTGCCCGCGCCCGGGAACGCGACGCTGTCGAACGGCTGGCCGATCGATCCGGGAAACATTCCGCCGGCGCCCGGCACCGCGTACTGCTTCGGCGACGGCAGCCTTCCGACTCCGTGCCCGTGCACGCCGCCGAACACCGTTCCGAGTCCCAGCGGTGGTCCCGATGCGGGGTGCGCGAACTCGTTCAATCCAGCTGGCGCGCGCCTCGACGCGGCGGGAGCGAAGAATCCCGATCAAGTGATCCTCACCGCGTCGGGTCTCACTCCCGTGGGCTTCGTGATCTTCCTGTCCGGCGACGGCAACGACGCCGCCGGTGTGGCGAACGGTGACGGTGTGAGATGCGCCGGCGGGAGTTTCGTGCGCTTCGGATCGCAGAACGCTTCGAACGGCGCGGCGAAGTTCCCGAATCCTGCGCTCGGCCTGACGAACGCGCTCTCGATCGTGAGCAGCGTCACGCCCGGCGCGGGAGCGACGCGTTACTACCAGTGCTTCTATCGCAACGTCGCCGCCGGTTGGTGCAACGCAGCGACAACGAACATGAGCAGCGCGTACCAGATCACGTGGAACTGACGCGCGCCGCCGCTCGACATCACCAGTCCACGCGCACGCCGTTCGACCAGTTCGTCGTCGCCGACGTGCAGAAGTTGGCGAGCGTGTTGCGGTAGAAGAGCTGGTAGTAAGCAGGCTGGCCAAGCGTTTGCGCAGTCTGGACCGACACCGGGTTCGTCTGCACCGTGTTCGGATACGTCCAGTAGCCTTGCGGCGCTCCGTTCGTTCCCGCGTTGTGCCCGCCGAAGCGGATGAGCTGTCCGTCGACGCAACGAATGCCGTCGGCCGCTGCGATGCCCGCCGTCGCATTCGCGTCGCCCTTCATCAGGATTCCGTATCCGACGTAGACCGGGCTGACCAACGCGGTGATCGAGACGTTGTCGGGTGAAGTCGCGCCGGTCGCGCCGAGCAGTGCGCCGTCGAGATTCTGCGAATTGGCGCAGCCGTGGCCGGGCGCCGCAGGCGGATTGGGTACGACGTTCGGCAAAACGCACGGACACGCAGTCGCGAGCGAGCCGTCGCCGAAGCAGAACGTCGGGTGCGGCTCCTCTTCGATGCGCGCGTTGTCGAGGCCCAGGTTCCACATCATGAAGATGAAGAAGAACGTCGGATCGCCGAAGAACCAGCTCACCTCCGTCACGTTTGTGATCACGTTATTCCACGCAACGTCGGGAGCCGGGCACGTGCCGAACACGCTCCAGGTGTTCCAGCCCGCAGGTAGAGTTATCTGCTGCGACGGGATCGCGTAGTCGAAGCTCCTCCAACCGTCGGCCGGGAACGGGACGAACGTCGCGCTCAGCGTGTACACGTAGCAGTCGTCGTTCAGATCGCCCGGCGTTCCGGCGTCGCTGCGCAGCATCAATGTCAGCTCGCGCTGGTAGTTGAAGTCGTGCGCGAACACGGCGATGTCGACTCCGACGTTGGTGACGCGGCGTGCACGATAGTTGCCCGTGAACGCGGACGTGGTTCCGAGCGTGGAACGCGCCCACGGCGCGAACGTGTCCAAGCTCGGATTGTGCAGGTAATGGCCGGGGTTGCCGCCGCTCGACTCGATCACGTCGAAGCCGTTGCCCCACGTCCAACCGGCGGTGTTCGTTCCGCCCGTGAACTCCTCCGTGAACGACTGGGCCCGTACCGTTTGAGTCGTGAGAACGGCGGCGGCGATGACGCAGCGAAAGAACGAGATGCGGTTCATGCGACTGAGTCTCCGGCTGATGTCCGGATCCGTCAAGGCACGTTCTCAGTTGTCGCGCGGCAATTCGCGTCGCAGTGCGTCGAGGAACGCCGGCGCGATCGGGATCCCGCGTGCGCGAGCAGCGTCGACGTCGGACCACGCACGCGCGTACTCCTTCCGGTAGTACAGCGCGACCGCGCGATTGTGGTACGCCTCGCCGTCTTCGGGTCGGCGTTCGATCGCCGCGGTGAGATTCGACACGGCCTCGTCGTAGCGCTTCAGGTAGATCATCGCGCGGCCGCGATTGTTCAGCGCCTTCCAGTTGCGCGGATCGCGCGCGAGCACGAAGTCGAGGTCCTCGAGCGCGGGCGTGACGTCGTCGCCGGCGAGATGCACCACCGCGCGATTGTTGCGCTGCTCGAGATCCTGCGGCTCGGCCGCGATCGCACGCGTGTAGAACTCGATCGCGCGCTCCGGCCGACCGGCTTCCGAATGCGCCTTGCCGAGATTGCTGAGCGCTCCCGCGTACGCCGGTCGGAGCGCGAGCGCGCGCTCGGAATCCGCGATCGAGCGATCGAACTCCTTCGCTTCCAAGAGCACGTCCGCCCTCATCTTGAATGCGACCGCGAGGCTCGGCGACGCGCGCACCGCGTCCTCCGCGAACGCGAGCGGCGTTGCGTACGCCGCGCTGCGCATGACGGTCATCACTGAAAAGCCGAGCACGAGGACGCTGCCGAGCACCGCGAGGACTCCGCGCGGCAACACGACCAAGCGCTCGAACCGCAGCTGCG
>JANOFY010000037.1:0-6459 GCA_031413895.1 Planctomycetota bacterium
CCCGAGTGCCGCGCCCGAAGTCGAGGCGCCCGAACGCGGTCGCTCAGTGCCCGTCACTCAGGTAGCTCATGAACGACATGCCGATGTCTTCGAACTGGTGGCTGCGCGGCACTTCGATCGCGTCCTTGATGCAGACCTGCTCGCACAGCTTGCACGACACGCAGTTCTTCTCGATCACGACAGCGATGCGATTGAAGCCGTCGTCGCAGAGCTGCATCTCGAGCGCTTCGAACGGGCACACGTCCACGCAGAACTCGCAACCGGTGCAGAGTTCTTCGTGCACGACGGCCTTCGGAACTTCCTTCGGCGTCAGCTTCGGCACGATCACTTCGCGGTTGTCGTCGATCGCGTCGAACGGGCAGTACACGCCGCACACCGAGCAGTTGATGCACAGGTCGGGATCGATGTAGAAGCGCTCGCCGCTCGTGATCGCGTTCGTCGGGCAGACGCGCTCGCAGATCGTGCAGGCGGTGCACTTGGTCGTGATGAAGTGGGCCTTCCACTGCCAGTTGTCCATGACCGCTGGGTCGGTGAACAAGATGGCTTCGACGCGGCCGTGCGCGTCGAAACGGTGCTTGGCGCCGATCACGTCGCGCTGCACGTCGATCGAAGTGGTGAAGCGCCCAGGGAACGAACTCGACGTGTGCGTCAGCGCGCGGATCTTCGGATCCTTCACCCACGCCGTGGCGTGGATCGTGCGTCCTTCGACCCACACGTGCGCGCCGTACTCGGGCATCAGATCCGGCAGGCCGTAGCGGAATCGGTCGCGTACGGCCGGCACTTTCGTGGGAAGTTGCAAGGTCACCCGCACGTAGCCGGTCTCTTCCTCGACCTTGTAGTCGCGCCCGTAGCGTCGATCGCGTTCGAGCGTGTCTTCTTCCGCGCCGCGCCACTTCGCCCACGCGAGCTCCCAGCCCGGCACCTCTTCGAGCTTCGAGAGGTCTTCCGCGGGCGGCAGCTCGCCCGAAAACAAGATCGCGTCCGTCGGGCAGACGTCGACGACCGAGCGCGCGTTGTAAAGGTCCGCCTTCTGATCGTCGAGCGCGTGCGCCTTCTGGTCGCCCCCCATGTAGAAGACTTCGGGGAAGTCCTGGCAGCACGCGTCGCAGGCGATGCACAGGACAGGGTCGACGCGGAAAAGTCCGGCGGCCTTGATGGTCTCTTGGATCGCTGTTTCGGTCATCTGAGGAGGTGGATCAGGCGTGCGGGTCGGCGTACGGAGCTCCCTGCCAAACTACCCCAGGGAACTGCGAGCGCAAAGGCTGCCGCCCGGTCTCGCCCGATTTCGGTGGAGCTCCGATCGGCGTACCTCTAGTCCCGACTGGAGGCGCCTCCAGTGCGCAGGACCGCGCGGCGGCCTCAGTACTTGAACGAGATCGAGCGCGCCGCCGCCGGCGTGTCGGGGTAGCTCCAGCGTCCCAGCGGGATGGGATCGGCGAGGCTGCCGAAGTTCGGCGCAAGCGGGTTGTAGAGCGCCGGATTCGCGGTCGCCACTGCTTCGATCAGGAGCGTCACCTTGTCGCCGGGGGTGAGGTTCGGCACGTCGAAATTGAGCGTCGCCCCGCCGTCGTCGCCGGTCGGCATCGACATGACGAACGGGCCTGGGAAGACCGGCGCCTCGCCCATCACGAGGAACTGGGTCGGCAGCGTCGACGTGAAGTTCTGCGTGCGAACTCCGTTGATGAGCACGGACGCGATCACGACGTGATCCTTGGCCCTCGGCGCGGCCGGCACGTCGAGCTTCTTGTCGATCCGCGCCAGCGCCGTCAATTGGAGGCTTCCGGGTGCCTGGGTCGTCGCTGTGACCCAGCGCAAGTCACCGACCACCACCGTGAACGGTGACTCGGGAACGCCGCTCGTCGTCTCCTTGAAGAAGAAGTCACCCGCTTCGAACGTCGGCAGCGGCACGATCGCTTCGAGACCGGATTCGTCCAAGACGCGCACGGAGCCCGTGTAAGTCGACTCCTGTCCCGCTCCACTGCTCGGCACGAGTCCAGTGAGAAGCACGCGGCGCACGCGCTGGTACTGGCCTTCGCGCACGACCTGCATCGTGTCGCCTGGACGCGAGTACGCGATCTGACACCACGTGGGTTCGTCGGTCTCGATGAGCACCGCCGCGGTCGTCGCCGTCACCCATAGGATGCGCACGCTCTGCACCGTCGGCGACTGCGTGTCCACCGGCACACTCTGCGCGATCAGCGGGTCGGCGCCGTGCGTGACCTCGTAGCCGTCCGTGAAGCCGTCGTCATCGGAGTCGCGGACGAACACGCCCGTGCCGCGCGCCAGCTCGTCGCGGTTGACGAGGCCGTCGTCGTCGTAGTCGATGCCGAACGGACGCGCCATGCCGACGGGCAGTCCGACGAACACGAGGTCCGCGTCGCCGTGGGATGCTTGTTCCAAGAAGAACGCCAGCGGCTTGCTCTGAAGGTTCGAGTTCTCCGCGTCGAATAGATCGGTGGTGCGATTCCACGCCCAGCGCATCGGCACAGATCCTTGCCCCAGGTTCGCGCGGCCGAAGACCGCGATGTCGACGTTGCGCGCGCGCGCTTGCGGCATCAAGTAGCGGATCAGACGGAAGCTGGCGAGCGCATGCGTCGCTTGCGACAGCTGCACGGAGCGATGGACCGCGGGCGCGATCCCTTGGTCGATCTGCGAGACGAACGCCAAGAGGTCGGCTTTCTCGACGTCGTCGGTCGTGCCGAGGTTGTCGTCGAGGAAGTCGAACATCGAGTTCGAGCGGCCCGCATGCGTGAGCGCGCCGCCCGTGACCGGGTACATCTGCGTGCCGTCGTGGAGGAACGTGACGGGGTAGAGCGGCTGCTCCTTGCGCCAGATCTCGGTGAACGCGGGCACCTTCATGTGCGTGCGCCGCGGATTCGGATCGAGCTTGCCGGTCGCGACGATGTCGCCGCTCGAACCCACCGGCAGAGTGTGGCAGGCGTTGCACGCGCGCCCGGCGATCTGCGAGCCCTCGAAGAACGCCGTTTGACCGCGCAGCGCGGAGCCCTTGCTCACCGGGGATCCCGGCGGCGGCGCGAGGCCACCCTGATCCGCGACGAGGCGCGCGGGATCCTCGAGCGGATTGGCAGGACTCTGGATCGAAAAGACGAACGCTTCGAACTGGTCGAACTCACCGCCCGGCGTCGTGTCGAGCATCGGTCCGCCGAGCAGGCCGTCGAACGCGCCATTGAAATCGGACAGCTTCTTGCGCTCGCCGCGCCAGTGCATCGGTCCGTTGCGCTCGATGCTGCTGAGCGGCTGCGTCATCATCGGGCCTTTGTTGTCGCGCACGACGTCCGACAGGTTCCACAGGAGCATGTCGGTGCGACCCTCGACGTGGCAGCTCGCGCATGACGCGTTGTTGTGCTCCGAGAAGCGCGCGGAGTAGTACAGCTCGCGACCGGCCTTGACGTCGGGCGGCGTCGGATCGAAGCCGAGCCCGAGCGAAGTGACCAGCGCGACCTGAGCACCGAGGCGATAGACATCGACGCGGTTGCGTCCCCAAGAGTAGACGAAGAGATACGAGCCGGTTGCATCGAACGCGACGGCACGCGGAATGGACCCGGCCGGTAGATCGATCTCGCCGACGCGCTGTCCGGCCGCGTTCATGATCACGACGTTGTCGGTGAGCAGACCGCAGATCGCGGCGTGGCCGGTCGGCGCGAACGCGAGACCGCACGGCTGTCCGACCGAGCTCGCGCTGTCGTATTGCACGTCCGGCGTGACCGCGTCGGTGTCGTCGAGATTGACGATCGTGTGACTCTGCGACGGCGCGCCGCCGGCGGCCGGAAGGTCGACGATCGTCAATCGATTGACGATGAAATCGCCGCGGACCAAGGCCTCGCTCTGCCTCTCCGGATCCTTGTTGTTCGCCTCGGTGTTGAGCTGCCACAGCTTGCCGGTCAGCGGATGGACGGCATGCGCGAAGAGAACCGCGCCGGTCGCTTTCGCGACGGGCTCGATCGTCTGCGCGTTCGGGTCGATGCGGAACAGGTCTTCGTCGGGCAGGCCCGAGAGGACGAACGGATTCGTCGCGAAGTCGATGACGCCGGGAGCTTCCGCTTGGAAGGGGAGCGGCCGGTGGCTGACGGCGCCCGAGTTGTTGCCCGAGCACTGCGGCGCGACGAGGACGTTCTTCTCTGCGTCGAACGACAAGAAGACAGGACGCTTCGCGGGCAGCTTGTACGTGTGGACGATCTGGTTCGTCGCGAGGTCGATCTCGACGACGCTGTCCTCACCGGTGATGGCGACGTACGCGCGGTCGCGCACCGAATCGACCAAGAGATCGGCGGGCTCGCACGGCAGCTCGAGCGTGGAGAGCGTCGCGCCGGTCAATCGATCGAGCCGCACGAGCACGTGATTGCCGCTGCAGACGACGAGCAGCTCGTCCGCTCCCGGCACCTGGCGCACACCGAGCGCGACCGGTCCCCACGGCACGGCGAAGTTCTGGAGCGGAAGCGTTCCCTGGAAGCGCACGATCACGTTCGCGTGCGCGTTGATCGCGTACAGCCCGCTGCTGGTGAGGAGCATCGGCCGCACGGGCACGATGCCGAGATTCACCCACGGTCCCTCGATGTTGTCGAGCACGCGAAACGGCGCGTGCGACTTCGGGACTTGCTCCACAGACGCGCCACTGGGTGCGCTCTGCGCCGACGCGCTCGCGCCAGCGAGGACGACCGCGAGCATCAATAAGGAAAGGAATCCGTGCGGTCGTTCGGGGGCCAAGGCAGGCATGTACGTACCCTCGGAGGCGGCGGCGCTACGTAGTTTTTGGGGAGTATGCCCTGACGAAGTTATCACAAGCCCGATACTCCGCCAGACGGCCCGGGCTCGATCCGAGCGATCTTTTGGATCGTCGCGGATGCGGTCCGAGCCACCGTCTGCGCGCTGGGGTCGCGCGATCGTCGAACGCGGGCTGGCGGTGCGCTCTAGCCGTGTGCCTCGAGCCAGTTCCGTCCGTGACCGAAGTCTACCCTGAGCGGAACGGTGAGAGGGACGGCTTCCTCCATGCATTCGCGAACGAGCTCGCGGGTCTCTTCGAGCTCTCGCTCGGGGAGTTCCAGGACGAGCTCGTCGTGCACCTGGAGCAGCATCCGGCCCGCGAGCGTCGAGTCGCAGAGTCGCTTCTCGAGGACGATCATCGCGCGCTTGATCACGTCCGCGGCCGAGCCTTGCACCGGCGTGTTGACGGCCGCGTTCTCGGCGAACGAGCGCGAGCGCGAGTCTTCCGAGTTGATGTCCGGGAAGCGTCGGCGTCGGCCGAGCAGCGTCTCGACGTAACCGTCACGTCGCGCTTGCTCGAGCGTGCGATCGATCCACTCGCGCACCTTCGGGAACGATTGGAAGTAGCGTTCGATGAACTGGCGCGCTTCGACGACGCTGAGGTTCGTGTCGCGCGCGAGGCGCCCGGGGCCCATGCCGTACAACAGTCCGAAGTTGATCGCCTTGGCGCGGCTGCGCATCTCGCGCGTCACGGCGGACTCGTCGACGTCGAAGATGATCGCCGCGGTCGACGCGTGGATGTCGTGTCCCTCGGCGAACGCACGCACGAGCGACGGGTCCTGCGACAAGTGCGCCATCACGCGCAGCTCGACCTGGCTGTAGTCGGCCGACAGCAGCAGCCACTCGCCTTTCTCGTCGCGCTCGCGCGGCACGAACGCCTTGCGCAGGGCGCGGCCGCGCTCGGTGCGCACCGGGATGTTCTGGAGATTCGGATCGCTCGACGCGAGGCGGCCGGTCGCGGCGGCGACCTGGCTGAACGAGCAGTGCACGCGCCCGGTCGTCGGGTTCACGTACTCGGGCAGCGTGTCGAGGTACGTGCTCTTCAATTTCGCCATCTCGCGGTACTCGAGCAGGCGCTTCACAATCGGCACGTCGCCGTAGTTCTGCTCGAGCGTCGCGTGATCCGTCGCGAAGCCCGTCTGCGTTTTCTTCGGACGCTTGACGCCCGCGGCGTCCTGGATCTTGAGCTTCTCGAACAGCACCTCGCCGAGCGCCTTCGTGCTGTTGACGTTGAACGGCGCGCCCGCGAGCTCGTGAATCGCTTCGAGTGACGCAGTGATCTCGAAGCCGAGCTCGTGCGAGATCTCCGAGAGAACCGACGTGTCGAGCCGGATCCCGCGCTCCTCCATCGCGATGAGCACCGGTACGAGCGGCATCTCGAGCCCTTCGAACAGTTCCTTCGCGCCGGTCTCGACGAGCTCGCGCTCGAGGACTTGCTTCAATCGAAACGTGACGTCGGCGTCCTCGCACGCGTACTCGCCGACCTTCTCGACGGGCACTTGGTCCATCGTGATCTGCTGCTTACCCGTGCCGATGAGATCGCTCGTCGGAATCTTCGTGAGATCGAAGTACGTGAGCGCGAGCTCGTCGAGCCCGTGACGGCGCGACGTCCCCGCGACGCAGTAGCTCGCGATCATCGTGTCGAAGTCGGGGGCGGGCAGGCGCAGACCCGCGTGC